>CAZYEW010000052.1:0-9064 GCA_964646705.1 uncultured Sulfurimonas sp. | reverse complement strand
CTTTTCGACATGGCGGGCAACGTCGCCGAATGGTGCCTCGATGCGGCAGCGCCGAATTACTCGGGAGCTCCGTCGGTGGCCGATCGTGCCGTCGAAGACGAAGATGCGATGAAAGTGATCCGCGGCGGTTCGTACAAAAGCGGTGTCGAGGATTTGGCGGCGGCGAGGCGCGATTCGAACATTCCGACATTTCGAAGCACCGCTGTCGGCTTTCGGCTCGTCGAAGAACTGCGCTGAAATCACCAAAAAAAAGGAGAACCGAAATGAAAATGACACGCAGAGAGATGCTGAAACTGTCTGCCGTCGCCGCTGCTGCGACCATGAGCGGGTGTGCGGCGGGAGAACCGTCGCCCAAAACGGCTGAAGCACAAGCCGACGACGTATTCAACGCACCGCTTCCGCCGGCGAAAGGAGCTCGCGTTGTGGTCGTCGGCGGCGGATGGTCGGGGCTGACGATTGCCAAATACGTCAAGAAATATGCGCCGCAGTCCGACGTCGTGCTGATCGAGCAGCGTACCGAATTTATGTCGTGCCCGGTAAGCAACCTGTGGGTCGTCGATGCGATCGAACTCGATTTTTTGATGCACGACTATCTTCAGGCCGCACGGGAGAACAACTACACCTATTTCAACGCGACGGTTGTCGGGGTGGACAAAACGCGCAAAACCGTCAGCACCAGCGAAGGAAAGCTGGGCTACGACTACCTCGTGCTCGCTCCGGGAATCGACTACGACTATTCGGGCTGGACGGACGACCCCGCGCTGGAATGGCGTTTGCGTACCGAATACCCCGCGGGTTTCAAACCCGGTTCGGAACACTTTACCCTGCGCAACAAGATACTCGATTTCGAAGGAGGGAATTTTATCCTGACGGTACCCGGAGGCAACTACCGCTGTTTGCCCGCACCCTACGAGCGGGCATGTCTGATTGCCGATTATTTCAAAAAAGAAGATATCGACGGCAAAGTGATTTTGATCGACGAAAATGACGATATTACGATCAAGGCCAAAGGTTTTCACAGTGCGTTCGAGAAACTCTACGGCGATTATATTGAATACATCTCGGGGACGAAAATCGTGCGTTTCGACCTGGACAAAAAACAGATCGTCACGGAGTACGACGACGTCATCGCGTTTGAAGATGCGGCGTTCTATCCGCATGTGCGCGGCGGCAAGCTGCTCGAAATCGCGGGCGTGGCCAAAGACAGCATCTTCAACAAACAAGAAGCCGACATCGACGTGAGGACCTATCAGGTGAACGGTTATCCGGATATCTACTGTACGGGCGACGTACGGCCGATGGGATTCAGCAAATCGGGCAATACGGCCAACACCGAGGGCGTGTTCGTGGCGCGCCAGATTGCGGCGAGGATCAACGGCAAGCCGCCGCTGGCATGGGAATCGCCGCTGACGATCTGCTATTCGAGCGTATCGACCGATCCGGTGTTGGCGATTTCTGTCAACGCCAGTTACGCGTACGATGCGAAAACGAAGCGCTTTTCGTTCGCCAACGTGTATGCCAACGAAGTCTGGGACGGCCGCGTCGGCATCAACAACGGACGCGGACTGTTCGAATGGGCCAAAGGGCTCTATCGCGACATGTTCAACGCATAGGAGTCGAAAATGAAACGTCGAAACTTTCTTAAAATCGTTGCCGCGGGCGGGGCGGCTGTCGCGGTCGATCCGTCGTCGATCGGCCGGACCCTGTATGCGGCGGACGGATCGCTTTACAAACGCTACGCCCGGGTGCAGCTTGTCGACGAAGCGGGAAACGCCCTGGATATCAAGAGGCTGAAGACGGGAAAAAACTATGTCTTCAACTATCCCTATGCCGGTACGAGCTGCCTGCTTGTGAAATTGCCGAAGACGACCGCCAAGGCCGTCACGCTTACCGACGAGTTCGGGAACGAATACCTGTGGAAGGGCGGCGTCGGAGAGGGCGGAAACATCGTGGCGTACAGCGGCATCTGTCCGCATCAGATGACGCATATCAACAAAGAACAGAGTTTTATCACTTACCGGAAGCACGGCGAGCGTTTCGAGGGCAATATCGTCTGCGACGGGCATACCTCGGTGTTCGATCCCGAACGCGGGTGCAAAGTGCGTTCGGGAAAAGCGCCGATGCCGATGGCCGCGATCGTGCTCGAGGTCGGTGACGACGATACACTCTGGGCCGCCGGCGTACTCGGGCGCGACAAGTTTCACGAATTTTTCCGCACGTTCCGCCGAGAGCTCAAAGAGCAGTTCGGCAGCAAACGCCGGGCACAAGCCAAAGTCGTTGAAGCGACGCCTGCGCTGGCGATGACCGATTACTGCCGCGAAGTCATTCGTCTTTGATCCGCCGCGCACCCGCGCGGCGATTAGTTCTTCATTTTAAGTCTTTTGATACGATTTCCCTGCTACTGTATTAAAAATTGAAACGACATTTGACAGAACAAGGATTTTTGTTTGAGTACAAAAAAAGCATTGGAATTTGAAGGCGAACTGTTGGTTCGCGAACCCGAGCAGTACAAAGTGATTTTGCTCAACGACGACTACACGTCGATGGATTTCGTCGTCGAAGTACTGATGAGCATTTTTCACAAAACCTATCAGGAAGCGGAGCGTATCATGCTCGACGTGCATCGCAAGGACCGCGGGGTCTGCGGCGTTTACCCCTATGAAATCGCCGAGACGAAAATCATGCAGGTCAGCCGTCTGGCACGTGAACACGGCTATCCGCTCAAAGCTACGATGGAGGAAGCGTAATGATCAGTGCCTCACTCAACGCGATCTTTCAAAAAGCGCTGCTTTACGCCAAAGACCAGCGGCACGAGTATCTGACGATCGAACATGTTTTCTACGCGCTGCTGGGCGCGAAGGAAGGCATCGAAATTATCCGCGAATGCGGCGGAGACGTGGCGGCGATGCGTCAGGCGATCAGCCGTTATCTCGACACGACGATGGAAAAACTGCCCGAAGACGCAACGCAAGAACCGTTTGAAACCGTCGCGCTTTCACGGATGATCGACCAGATGATCCGCCATATACAAAGCGCACAGAAACAGCAGGCCGAGGTCGGTGATCTCGTTGCGGCGATTTACGAGGAGAAGCATACCTATGCCTGCCAGGTCCTCAAAGAAAGCGACATTTCGCGCGTCGACGTGCTCGAAGTGATTTCGCACAAAGACGTGCAGCAGCAGACGATGCAGGAAGAGAACGAAAGCTATCTGAAAAAATATACCGTCGAGCTGGTCGCGCAGGCGCGTGAAGGCAAGATCGATCCCGTTATCGGGCGGACCGACGAAATCGAACGGGTCGTTCAGACGCTTTGCCGCCGCAAAAAGAACAACCCGCTGCTCGTCGGCGAACCCGGCGTGGGCAAAACGGCGATCGCCGAAGGCTTGGCGCTGCGTATCGCGGCAGGCGACGTACCCGATATCATCGAAGATGCGCCGATCTATGCGCTCGATCTCGGCGCGATGCTCGCGGGCACCAAGTACCGCGGCGATTTCGAAAAACGCCTCAAAGGGGTCATCGACGAAATTACGGCGCACAAAAACGCCATTATGTTCATCGACGAGATTCATACGCTCATCGGAGCGGGAGCCGTCAGCGGCGGCAGCATGGACGCGTCGAACCAGCTCAAACCGGCCCTGGCATCGGGCGCGATGAAGTGCATGGGTGCCACGACGTACGCGGAATACCGCAACGTGTTCGAAAAGGATCGGGCGCTCAGCCGCCGTTTCGCGAAGATCGACGTCGATGAGCCGAGCATGGAAGAGAGCGTCGAGATCCTCAAAGGGCTGCGCCCGAAATACGAAAAGCACCACGGGCTTACCTACGAGGACAAAGCGCTCGAAAGTGCGGTGGCACTGTCGAAAAAATACATTTCCGAGCGTTTTTTGCCCGATGTCGCCATCGACTTGATGGACGAGGCGGGGGCCTCGTTTCATCTCAAAAAGCACGAACGCAAGGTCGTCGAGTCGATCGACATCGAAAACGTGATCGCCAAAATGACCGGGGTGCCGACGTCGCGCATCAGCGAAGATGACACGACGAAGCTCGAACATCTCGAAAGCGAGCTGCGTGCACGGGTGATCGGGCAGGACAGCGCGGTCGAAAAAGTGGCGTTGGCGATCAAACGCAGCCGTGCCGGACTCAATGCCCAGGAACGCCCGATCGCGTCGTTTCTGTTCGCCGGTCCGACCGGCGTCGGGAAAACGGAGCTCGCCCGGACGCTGGCTGATACGCTCGGCGTGCATTTCGAACGGTTCGATATGAGCGAATATATGGAAAAGCATGCGCTCAGCCGGCTGGTCGGTGCGCCTCCGGGCTACGTCGGGTACGAACAGGGCGGGCTGCTCACCGAAGCGATTCGCAAGCACCCGTACACCGTTTTGCTGCTCGATGAGATCGAAAAAGCGCATCCGGATCTGGTCAATATTTTGCTGCAGGTGATGGACAGCGCCACGCTGACCGACAATAACGGCTACAAAGCCAATTTCAAGAACGTCATTTTGATCATGACGTCGAATGTCGGGGCGACCGAACGCAGCGTGATGGGCTTCAATGCCGACAGTTCGCTTGCGCGCGGTGAAGCGCTCAAATCGTTTTTTACGCCCGAGTTTCGCAACCGACTCGACGCGGTGATCGAATTTTTACCGCTCGAGCGGGAAATGGTCGAAGGCATCGTCGACAAGTTCATCGCCGAACTGAACGTCCAGCTCGTCCCCAAAGGCATCGAAGTCGTCTTGAGCGAAAAAGCGCGCGGCTATCTGGCCGAAATGGGATACGACAAAGCGATGGGCGCACGGCCGCTGGCCCGTGTCATTCAGGAAAAAATCAAAGATCCGCTGACCAACGAAATGCTTTTCGGGCGGCTGAAACACGGCGGAAAGGTGCGCGTCGACTACGATAAGGCGATCGTTTTCGACTACGAACCCTTGCGCGAGGCGGCGCCTGCGACGTGACGATTCCGCCGCGACTGCGCTACGAACTTGCTTTTCCCGATCCGCGCACGGCCGACGAAAACGGCATCGTCGCCTACGGGGGCGACCTTTCGCCCTCTCGGCTGCTGCTGGCGTACCGCAGCGGGATTTTTCCGTGGTACAGTGAAGGAGACCCGATTTTATGGTGGTCGCCCGATCCGCGGTTCGTACTTTACCCCGACGGCTTCATCGAACGGCGTTCCTTGCGAAAAAAACGCAAACAGTTCGAGATCACGTTCGACCGGGCGTTCGCGTCGGTGATTCGTGCCTGCGCTTCGGTGCCCCGCCCGGGGCAGGACGGCACCTGGCTGCAGCCTGAAATGATCGAAGCGTATACGGTATTGCACCAGATGGGCCATGCCCATTCGGTCGAAGCGTGGCGCGAAGGCCGGCTGGTCGGCGGCCTCTACGGGGTGGCCGTCGGCGGCGTATTCAGCGGAGAATCGATGTTCTCGCTGGTCAGCGACGCTTCGAAAGCGGCATTGGCGGCACTGGTCGAGCATCTCAAGGAACGGGGATTTTCGATGATCGACGCGCAGGTGCCGACGGAGCATCTGGCACGGTTGGGAGCCGTCGAAATCCCGCGTGAGCGCTTTTTGCGTGAATTGGAAGCGTCGGCACAGGATAATTGCTCGTTTTCCGGATAGTTTAAGCCAAGACTTCTTATACTTCATGCATCATCAAAACGATGAAGGAGTCAACAATGAAAAAATTGCTTGTTAGTTTGGCGGCGGTCGCCGCACTGTCGACGGCGTCTTTCGCCACGGTCAACGATCAGACGGGCTGCGGCCTGGGTGCCATGATCATCAAACAAAACGATTCGGCGATCATGCTCGCGCTTCAGGCGACGACAAACGGTACGTCCGGCAATCAGACGTTCGGGATCACTTCGGGAACTTCCGGGTGTAAGAAGGTCAAGTTCGCCATCAACGAACGCGCCGAAGAATTCGTTGCGTCGAATATGGATCAGCTTGCCAAAGAAGCGGCCATGGGCGGCGGTGAAGCGGTCGATACGCTGGCGGAACTGCTTGACATCAACGACAAAGCGGCGTTTGCAGCTGCGCTTCAGCAAAACTACAACGCCATCTACACGTCCAAAGACGTCAAGATGGCCGACGTCCTCGAAAACATTTCCACCGTCGAAGGCTGACGGTTCAAGTGCCGCGCCCCGCGGCACGCGTCTTTCTCTTTTTCAAAGGCTTTCATGCGTTTCATTCTGATCACGATACTGTTGACAGGGCAGATGCTGTGGGCGAAGCACCCGGCACAAATACGCGCAGCCCTTGAAAAAGCGAATACGATGCAGCTCTCACAGAGCCGCTACTGGCATCTGCTGCTGCATATGCCCGCGCAAACGAGCGAAATCGACGATCCGTCGTTCTTTTTGTCGCCCGATGGAAAAACGAACGCGGCTGCCGAACTCAACGCGACGATCGAGGCGCTCTACAACGAAACGCGAAACGACGACAACGCGACGGGCTGCCGCTACCCGGCACGGCGCTATTGGCTGGAAAAGACGCTGCATCTCAAGGGGCTTCCGGCGTTGCAGTGCCGTCGTTTCGACAAGCTGATGCGTCAGGTCGATCCGCAGGCGGTGACGCTGGTGTTTTCCGCCGCGCACATCAACTCGCCCGCTTCGATGTTCGGGCATACGTTTTTGCGGATAGACTCTTCGTATCATTCCAAGATGCTTTCGCATGCCGTCAATTATGCCGCCGGCGCGGACCCCGACAAAGAAAACGGCGTCATCTTCGCGATCAAAGGGCTCGCGGGCGGTTATCCGGGGCTCTATTCGCTGCTTCCGTATTACGAGAAGCTCAAAGAGTACCGCGACAGCGAACAGCGCAATATCTGGGAATACGATCTCGATTTCACGCCCGAACAGGTGCGTATGATGATGCGCCATATCTGGGAGATCCAGCGGGTTTACAGCTGGTACTATTTTTTTGACGAAAACTGTTCGTACAATATGTTCTGGCTGATGGAAATCGCACGGCCCGACGTGCATCTGCGCGAGCATTTCGTCTATCAGGTCATTCCGATGGAAACGGTACACGTCACCGAAGCGGAAGGGCTGGTGAAAGCGAAACATTTTCGTCCGTCCAAACGCAGCGTTCTGCTGGCTTACGAAAAGGTGCTCGATGCTTCGCAGGTACATGCCGTGCAGGCACTGGTCGAAGGTCGGCTCGATCCTGCGGCGCTGCTTGCGGATACGACCTCTCCGGTGCAAAGCAAGCGTTATATGCTCGAAGCCGCCGCGGAACTGGCACAGTACCGCCTGATGAAAGGTGTCCTCGATAAACCGACCTATCTTAAACGCTATCATGCCATTTTGTCTGCACGTTCGACGCTGGGAAAAGGGAAAGAGGTTCCCATCGTGCAGCCGCCCAATCCCGACGAGGGGCATCGTGCGATCCGGGTGCATCTCGATACGGGATGGCGTGAAGGAACGCCGATACAGACCTTGGGGATCCGTCCCGCATACCACGACCTTTCCGACAGCGACATCGGATTTTTGCACGGGACGCAGATCGAGTTTCTGGATCTGAACGTACGCCGGGATACCGAAGGAGTTTCCGTCGAAAAAGCGACACTGCTTTCTATCGTCTCGGCTGCTCCTGTCGGTCGTTTCTTTCAGCCGTTTTCCTGGCGGGTGCGTGTGGGATGGGACCAGTCGTTCTACACACGCCGTGCGACGTTTGGCGCAACGGTGGGAGCGGGTGCGACGGTCGGGGGAGCATGGGGCTACGTGTATGTGATGGCCGACCCGGAAATTTACGTTCCCGCTGAAGCGCATGCGGCGATCAAAGCATCGGCCGGCGCCGTTTTGTATGCACGAAAGGGTTCGAAACTTTTTGTCGACGGGGGCTACCGTTTTTACGATAACGGCTTGCGGCAATGGGTCGGGCGCCTGAGGGAAACCGCGAGACTGGCGCAAAATCACGCCCTGGTCTTCAGTGCGGATTACGTCGAGAAGCGCTCAGGGGTGCAGCGCACGTTTCAAATCGGCTACCGCTATTATTTTTGAAGACGCTTTGAGTTATAATCGTTTCAAAATCAAACGCAAGGTTTTTCCGCATGTATTTACCGCAACTGCAATTTTCGCTTTGGGCCGATTTTATCGAACGTGATTTTATCGAAGCCGGTCTCAAGCCGTTGGTTCGAAACGGCATCGTCAACGGTGCCACGTCGAACCCCGCGATCTTCAAGCAGGCCATTTTGACGTCACCGGCTTATGCCCTGCAGCTCGATGCCTTGAAGAATCACGCGCCAAAAGCCGTCTACGAGGCGCTGGCGACCGAAGACATCCGCCGTGCGGCCGATGTTTTCTTGCCGTTGTACGAGGCGGGTGACGACGGTTTCGTCAGTATCGAAGTCGATCCGTACCTGTGTGACGACGCCGTGGCGACGGTCGAGGAAGGACGGCGTCTGTATCGTACGATCGACCGCCCCAACGTCATGATTAAAGTTCCGGCGACCGAGGCGGGGTACACGGCGATGGAAATGCTTGTCGGCGAAGGTATCGCCGTGAACGCGACGCTGGTGTTTTCGAAAGCACAGGCGCTTGCGTGCGCGAACGCTTTCGCAAAAGGGCTTGAAAGCGGCGGACAGCCGGTCAAAACCGTTATCAGCGTGTTCGTCAGCCGTTTCGACCGCCTGCTCGATGCAACGCTGGAGGCCAAAGGCATTGCACCGGCGCTGACGGGTATCTACAATGCCGCGGACATCTACGCCGCGGTCGAAGCGGCGGGCGTCGAAGGGTGCCGCACGCTGTTCGCGTCGACGGGCGTCAAAGGAGAGGGGCTGCGCCCTTCGTACTACGTCGACGAACTTCTCGCTCCCAACAGCGTCAATACGGCACCGATCGCGACGATCGAAGCGTTCGTCGAGCATGGCGCGACGCAGGCGAAGCTTCCGATCGATCCCGAGACGATCGCGGCACATTTCGCCCGTCTGACCGAAGCGGGCATCGATATGAACGCCGTTTCGGAGCAGCTGATGAAAGAGGGGCTCGAGGCCTTCAAAACGGCATTCGCCGAAATTCTGGCAGCAGTGGAGTGAAACGATGGCACAACAACCGACATTCAACGTCAA
>CAZYEW010000051.1:9249-13654 GCA_964646705.1 uncultured Sulfurimonas sp. | reverse complement strand
GAGCTGCCTGCTTTCTACACCTTCACCCGGTGTTCAAGCGCTCTGGCTAGCGATACCATATCGACGTTTTCAAGGCTTACCCCCGTGGGGACGCCCTGGGCGATGCGCGTGAAACGCAGTTCGAAATCTTGCAGTTTGTCTTCGATATAGAGCATCAGCGCATCGTTGGCGATCGACGGCGTCAAGGCGAAAATCACCTCTTCGACACCGCCGGCGACCGTCGCATGCAGATGCTCCATGTCCAGGCTGTCGATCGATTCAAGCACGTAGTAGCGGCCGTCGAACAGCCCGTTTTCTTCGAACGTCAAAATATCTTTGGCATTTTCGACGATACAAAGCAGTGACCGGTCACGGCTTTCGTCGGCACAGACGGCGCACAGTTCGTCTTCGCTCAAACCGCCGCACGCACGGCAGCGGCGGATGCTCCCCACCGCGTCTTCAATGGCGTGGGCGATCTTCACGGCCGTAAAATTATCCTGCATCACCATGTAGTACGCCAGCCGCGTCGCGGATTTCTGGCCGATCGTCGGCAGCTCCTGCAGCGCATCGACAAGGCGGGTGAATTTTTCCAAAGAGTGTTTCATTGCCGTCATTTTAGCGCAACGGGGACTAAAAGCCACAGTTTCAGCGGCGATTTCATCTGCCCCGCCGCACGCTCGGCCGTTTTGCCAAACCCCCAGAACAGATCCGCACGTACCTGCCCTTTGATGGCGCTGCCCGTATCTTGCGCAAGCGTCAGCAGATGCATCGGCGCATGCGTCAGCGGGTGCTTGGCCGCTGCGAAAAGCGGAAAGCCCAGCGGGATACGGCTGCGATCGACCGCGACCGAGTGCAGCGGCATCAGTTCCACCCCGAGCGCTCCGGTCGCTCCGTGCGTTTTTCGCCTGAAAAAGATATAACTCGGATTCGATTCGAGAATACGCTTTTTCTCGCTTGGATGCGCCGCAAGGTAGGCCCGAATCGACTGGAGCGAAATGCGTGCTTTGTCGATCGCCTTCGCTTCGACCAGCAGTTTTCCAATCGAACGGTACGGCCAGCCGTTGCGGTCGGCATGCCCGACGAAAAGCGTGCGGTTGTCATCGAGGGCGATGCGCCCCGACCCTTGAACATGCAAAAAGAAACGGTCCACATCACTGTCGAGCCAGCACAACACCGGCGCATCCACGCCGTGCGCGTTGATTTGCGCCCGCGTGAAATACGGCACGATCCGCCCTGCATCGAGACGGCCGCGAAGAAGACGGTGCGCCAGATCGGGATAAGCCGCGCCCAAATCGACAGGCAGCAAATCTTTCGGGCGCGCGTACAACGGAAAACGAAAACGTCCGTGCCGCTTCGTACTGCCGTGCAGCAGCGGTTCGTAGTAACCCGTCATCAAACCGTATTCGCCTTTTTCGCCCTCCAGCAGAAAAGGCCGAAAAAACGTTTCGAAAAACGCTTTGGCATCGTGTGCCCGCGCCGCCCGATCGCACAGCTGCGGCGAAGGCAGGGCCACCGTTTCGCACTGATGCCGCAAGGCGGCAAGGCCGCTTTGCGCCGTCTGCGCGTTCCAGCCAGGCAGCTCGGAAAAATCGGTGAAACGCCCCCGGCTTCGGCACGTTTCACCCCACTGCAGCGTCTGCGTTTCACGTTCACAGCCGGCAAATATCAAAACGACAAGTATCAAAATTCGATAATGCAATCCCGTCACCTTTATAGCGATTCGCTCAAATGGTATAATTGCGAAAATTTTCAAGCTGCATTATATATAAAAGAAGGAAAGCGTTTTACATGGAAGAGATGAGCTATTACGAAATCCTGGAAATCACCCAGAGTGCGACCAAAGCCGACATCAAAAAAGCCTACCGTCGCATGGCGAAAAAATATCACCCCGACGCCAACCCCGACGATCCGGAAGCCGAGCATAAATTCAAACTTTGCAACGAGGCGTACCAGGTACTCAGCGACGATGAAAAACGTGCCCTCTACGACCGCTACGGCAAGGCCGGGCTCGAAGGCATGGCCGGCGGAGGCGGAGGCGGATTCGCCGGATTCGACGACCTCGGTGAAATTTTCGAAGAGATGTTCGGCGGCGGACGCCGGCGCCAGAATCGCGCCGATATGGACCGCTACGCCCTCGACCTCGGCGTCGAAATCAGCCTGAGTTTCAAAGAGGCCGTTTTCGGCTGCGACAAAGAGGTCCACTACCGCTACAAAAAAGCCTGCGCTTCCTGTAACGGCACGGGAGCGAAGAACGGAAAACTCACGCCCTGCAGCCAGTGCGGCGGCAAGGGCCAGGTCTATATGCGCCAGGGCTTCATGACCTTTTCGCAAACCTGCCCCGTCTGCCGCGGCGAGGGCGTGATTCCCGGCGAGCCCTGCTCCGACTGCCGGGGCCAGGGATATGTCGAAGAAGACGCGACCGTCACCATCAAAATCCCCGCCGGTGTCGACAGTGAAAACCGGCTGCGCGTCTCGGGCAAAGGCAATGTCGGCAAACGCGGCAACCGCGGCGACCTTTACGTGACCTTCTACGTCGAGCCCGACGACACCTTCGAGCGCCACGGCAACGATTTGTACGTCGAAGTCCCCGTTTTCTTCACCCAGGCGATTCTGGGCGAAACGATCACGATTCCTTCACTCGACGGCGAACTCGAACTGCACCTCGACGCAAGCACGCGCGATCAGCAGCAGTACGTTTTCCGCGGCAAAGGGATCGAAGATGTCCACGGCCACGGCAAAGGGAACCTCATCGCACAGGTCAAACTGGTCTATCCCAAAAAACTGAGCGACGAACAGCGCAAGATGCTCGAAGAGCTGCAAGAAAGCTTCGGTATCGAATCCAAGCCGCATGAAAGCGTTTTCGAATCGGCGTTCGAAAAGATCAAAGGCTGGTTTAAATAGGCGTATTACTTTTGCGTCAGCTCACCGACGGTCCGGCGGTCCAGATAGTGCAGAATCGTCCGTTTCGTCGAGTCGGGCAGCGGGATATAGCCCAACCGTTTGGCGCTTGCATCGCCTTCGTCGAAGACATATTTGAAAAACTTCAGCACATTGCGATTTTTTGCAGGCTTTTCCTCGGGCAGCAAAATGAACGTGGCAGCGACAAGCGGATAGGAAGTGTCTCCGGGCTGAAGCGCAAGCAGCTGATAAAAACTGTTGTTTTCACTCCATTTCGCATACTTCGCAGCCGCTTTGATGTTCTCCTCGTGCGCTTTGACCCATTTGCCGCTGGCCGTTTGCAAAACCGCGGCACTTAACTTGAATTTTTTCTTGTAAGCGTTCTCGACATAGCCGATCGAATACGGAATCAGCCGGACTTTGTCCGCGACGCCTTCGTTGCCTTTGGCACCCTTGCCGACCGCCCAGTCGATCGTTTTGCCGACACCGAAATGTTTTTTCCAGTACGCCGAACTCTTCGCCAGGAAATAGGTGAAATTGAACGTCGTCCCGGAGCTGTCCCTTCGATGCACGACGACGATCTTTTCCGCCGGCAATTTCAAATGCGGATTGTATTTTGCGATTCGCGGATCGTTCCACATCGTAATGACGCCGGCAAAGATATCGGCAACGGTTTGGTTCGTCAATTTCAGCGTATCGTCGCCCACCCCGTCGATATGCACCACCACGAGAATCGAACCGATCACCGCCGGAAACTGCAGCAGTTTCTTTTTCGCAAGCTCCGAACCTTTGAGCGGCTGGTCCGAAGCCCCGAAGTCGACATTGCGTACGCTGATCTCTTTGATGCCCCCGCCCGAACCGATGGAACGGTACTTGACGCGCACGTGAGGCGCCTTGACGTAACTGTAGTGCTCGTCGAGGTAATCGCCTTTTGGATGTGTCGCTTTGGCATACAAAAACGACCAGTGCCGATACAGCGGCGCCGGAAAACTGGCACCCGAACCGCTGATATGTTCCGCCGCATAAAGCTGAACCAGCGCCGTCAGCGCGCCCCACAGAAGTATCGCTTTTTTAGTCCTATTCATTTTTATCCTTCCGATATCGTGCAATCTGATGTGTTCCGGATTATAGAGTCGAACCGTTACGCCACGGTTGCGAAAAGGTCATATTCAAAAAACATCGGTCGAAAGGATCGTTTAATCAAGGGACGCTAAAATTACTTCAAAGTCAAGGAGGATGCGATGAAAACATGCCGTTCGCTCGAAGAGGTCCGCGAAGAGATCGACAAACTCGACGACAAAATCGTCGAACTGATCGCCAAACGCAACAACTACATCAAACAGGCCGCGCATTTCAAAGAGAGCGTCGACGAAGTCAAATCCCCCGATCGAATCGACGCCGTCATTCAGCGGCTGCGCCGAAAGGCGCTCGACCTCGATCTCTCCCCCAACCTCATCGCCGATCTGTACACCAAAATGATCGATGAAATGGTCGAAACGGAAATCGCCGAGCTGCGCAACGCCAAAGA
>CAZYEW010000051.1:0-9149 GCA_964646705.1 uncultured Sulfurimonas sp. | reverse complement strand
AAATGATCGATGAAATGGTCGAAACGGAAATCGCCGAGCTGCGCAACGCCAAAGATCTTTAATCGTTCGCTTGCAGGCGATAAAGGGGATCGGGAGCAATACGCACCATCCACGGATAATGCATATACGTCTGTTTGTAATCAGTAATCGGTACGACGGTTTTTAACGGTAATCTGCCGATCACGTCGCTGCTGACGACGATAGCGGGGCGAAGTTTGGCTATTTCGCTGCCGACTTTCGGAAAGAACGAGACCTGCCAGATCTCACCTTGCCGAATAGTCATAAAGCCCCCCGTCATCGTCAACGGTTTCGGAAAACTCGCGATAGGATTTGTCTTTCATCGCAGCAGAAGCCCCGTTCTCCCATTTTTCCAACTCTTTTTGACGCAAATACTGAGCGATCGCTTCGTTATAAATCGTCGAAAATGAAACACGCATCTCTTCCTTTAAAGCGGTAACCTGTTCTTTGAGTTCTTTTGGCATGTTGAAGGTTACTTTTTCCGTTAAACCACCATGCATTTTAACCATACTTTTCTCCTTACCTCAACGATAACACGGTGACGAAACGAATGTCAAGTCTGTGCACCGACAAACCGTGTATAGAAACCTTTGCGTTCAAGCAGCTCCCGCGGCTCCCCCGCTTCGACGATGCGGCCTGCGTCCATGAAATAGACGTAGTCGGCATGTTCGACGGTACTGAGGCGGTGGGCGATGATCAGCGTCGTTTTGCCCTGCAGGTAGTCACGCAGCGACGTGAACAGCCGCCCTTCGGTCTGCACGTCGAGCGCCGACGTCGATTCGTCGAGAATCACGACGTTGGGATCGTGCAGCAGCATCCTCGCGATCGCCAGCCGCTGACGTTCGCCGCCCGAAAGCCGTACGCCGTCTTTGCCGATCATCGTCTCCAGCCCGTCGCTTAACCGTGAGAGCACGTCGTCGAGCTGGGCGATATGCAGGGCTTCATACAGTTTTTCGTCGGCCATCTCGCGCCCGAGCGTCAGGTTCCGGCGCAGGGTGTCGTTGAACATCCGCGGCGTCTGAAGCACGAGCGCCACATGTTCGCGCACGACGTCGAGCCCGATACGCTGCACGGGCACCCCGTCGAAACGAACCGTTCCCTCCGCCGGCGGATAGAGCCCCAGAATCAACTGCGCCAGCGTCGTTTTTCCGCTGCCGCTGTGCCCCAGAAGCGCGACGGTCTTTCCGGCGGGCAGTTCCATCGTCACGTCGTGCAGCACCGGCTTGTCGCCGTAGGCGAAGGTGATGTTTTGCAGCGAAACGCTGTTGGTCGTTTTGCCCGCAAAAGGATCGACCTCGTGCGGGTATACGGGTTCGGGATCGAGGGCAAGCAGCGCGTTGAGCCGCTGCAGTGCCGTCGTGGCGTTCTGATACGAAAAAATAATTTGCAGCATATCCTGAAGCGGCGTCACCATAAACCACAGGTAGCCCAGTACCGCGAACATCTCGCCGATCGAAAGCGACGAAAACAGCACCATCAGCATCGACGACGCGCGAAAGAACTCGAAGCCGCCCAGGAACAGCAAAGACGAAAGCTGGCCTGCCGCCTCGCTTTTCCACCCGAACCGCGACGAAGCGTGCTCGATGGCTCGCGCATCTTCGATCATTCTGCCGATGTAGCGCGCTTCCTGATTGTAGGTTCGAATCTGCACGAACAGGTCCAGCGTTTCGGCCAGACGGTTCTGAAACCGTTCGATCTTGCGGTTTTCTTCGCGTTTGAGTTTGCGGACCTTTCTCCCCAGCCATGCCGTCAGCGCGACGACGGCGGGATTGAGTACTAAAATCAGCAGTCCGAGCTGCCAGTTGACGTACAGCAGCACCGCCGCAACACCCGCAAGCGAAAGCGCCGAAACGAAAAAACGGCCGATACTCACTCCGATAAACGCATCGACGGTATCGACGTCGGTCACCAGGCGCGCACTTACGCCGCCGCCGCCGAGCGCCTCGTATTCGGCGACGCTGACGCGGCGCAGATGTTCGAGAATGCGCTTGCGCACCAAAAAAACCAGGTGTTTGGAAATCAGCGTGAAAAGCCGCGACTGAAAAATGTTCGCCGCGACGAAAAGCGTGCGCAAGAACAGCGTCGTCGCCAGGACGATGACGATATACCCCCACGGATGTGCCGGCGCGAACGCCGCGTCGATGAGGTGCGTCAGTGCGCCGGGTTTGTGCAGCAGCACCTGATCGACGAGCAGCGGAAACAGCAGCGGCACCGGCAGCGAGACCGCCACGGCGAAGACCGCGACCGCCTGCCCGACCGCGATGCGCTTTTTAAACGGCGCCGCGTCACGCAGCAGCGTGCGCCAAGTCAGTTGTTCGGAAGAAACGTTTTGCATGCGCCATTATAGTGACTGCGGCGTTCAACGCATGTAAAAAATCCCGAATGCCCCTGCGAAGCGCGGCTTCGCGTCAGTTTTCGGGGCTGAAGCGTTCGACGATTCGGCCGCGCAGGGTCTGGCCGTGATAGAGCGAGCCGGGGTTGTCGACCAGGTAACGCTCATTCGGATCGAACAGCAGCAGGTCGCTCCGCGTGTCGATATCGACGCTGCCGACCGTTTTGCCGATCGTCGCGGCAGGATTGCGGACGCACAGTTCGACCAGCCGCCTGCCGTCGATGTATTTCGGAATGACCAGCCGCGTGTAAAGCAGGGGCAGCATATCGGCGATGCTTTCGCAGCCGTAGGCGGCTTCGGCAAAGGCCACCTGCTTGTTCACCGGCGAACTGGGGCGATGCAGCGACGTCAGCATGTCGATCTTGCCGGCTTTGAGCGCGTCAAGCAGGCGGAGCCTGTCGGCTTCGGTCGGCAGCGGCGGATCGAGTTTCGCCACGGTGTTGAAGCCGTCGCACGCTTCGTCGCTGGCAAGCAGATGATGCACGCTGACCTCGCAGCGCACGTCGACGCCTTCGGCCCGTGCCGCGGCGATCATATCGATCGAACGCGGTGCCGCCACGCTTTTGAAAACGATCGAAATATCGTATTCGCGGGCGATCTCGATCATCCGTGCCACGTGCACGGTTTCGCCCAGCGGCGGAATCCCCACCAGCCCCAGCCGCGTCGCGACCGCCCCTTCGACCATGACGCCGTTGGCCGACAGATTGCGGTCGAGCGCGCGGCAAAAAAGCGTGCCGCCGAACATCTTGACGTATTCGGCGATCCGCACGGCCAGATGGTTGGAAATCGCCGTCGTCATGTACAGCGCCGCGGCGCCGCGGCCGAGCAGCACGGCAATGTCGCTGAAACGTTCGTCGCCGATCGTCGCCGCCGCCGCCGGCTCGATGCGCGACCCTTCGCAGCGGGCCTGCTGATTTTGGACGAATTCGAGCGCGATGGTATCGTCGACCGCCGGGTCGGTGTCGGGCATCAACACCGCCGTGCCCACACCCCCTTTTCGTGCCTGTGCCGCCAGTGCGGCGAGGTTCGCCCCCGTCAGCCGGCCGTCGGCGACGCGCACGTTGGCGTCGACCAGCGCGGGCATCAGGATCAACCCCGCCACGTCGCGGCCGCCTTTAAGGTGTGCCCCTTCCTCGACGATGCGGCCCTTTTCGATGCGCACGGCGGCATGCCGCGTTCCGTCGATATCACAGATCGTCACGTTTTGCAGTATCATCGTTGTCCTTACGCGCAAAATGGTATAATTTTAGACTAAACTTACTTAACGGGAGCGTCGCCGTGCGCCAGCCACCTCGAATTTCGGCCTTCTCCGCCGCCCTTTGCCCAAACAACGGGAACATGATCGTATGAAACTGCTCGTCAGCGCCTTCGAGCACTCGTCGAACCTGCACCTTGCCGAAGTGAAAAAACGGTTGCCTTCCGACGTTGAATTCAGCGGTATTTTCGACGCTTCGCTCGGAGAGCCCCTGGTCGATCTGCGCCGTTTGGCGATCATGGGGTTCGTCGATGCGCTTAAAAAACTGCCTTTTTTCTTCCGCCTCGCCGACCGTATGCTCGACCTTGCCGCCGATGCCGACAAAGTGCTGCTGATGGACGCTTCGGGTTTCAACCTTCCCCTGGCGAAAAAGCTCAAAAAACGCTACCCCGACAAACCGATCGTCTACTATATTCTGCCGCAGGCATGGGCGTGGAAACGCCGGCGTATCGGCGTACTGACCCGTACCGTCGATACCCTGGCCTCGATTCTGCCTTTCGAACGCGGCTACTACCCGCCCGACGCACCGATCACGTACGTCGGGCATCCGCTGCTCGACGAAATCACCCGCTTCAACGACCGCGACTCTTCAGAAATCCGGCGCGTCGTGTTCATGCCCGGCAGCCGCCGCGGCGAAATCCGCCGCCTGATGCCCGTATTTGCCGAAGTGCGTGCCGCCCTCGACGTCGATGAGGCCCTGCTCGTCGTGCCAGAGCACTTCGCCAAAGAGGATCTGAATGAACTTTACGGTACCCTGTCACCGTTTATCGTGACCCACGACGCGCATGCCGCGCTGGCTTCGGCCGATTTCGCCTTTATCTGCAGCGGAACGGCGACGCTCGAAGCCTCGCTGATCGGTACGCCGCTGGTGCTCGCCTACGTCGCCAAACCGCTGGACTATTTTCTGGCGCGTTCGCTGGTCAAGCTGGATTTCATCGGCTTGGCCAACATCATGTTCGAATACGTCGCGCAGCGCCCTTTGCACGCGGAACTGATTCAAGACGAAGTGACGCCCGAAGCGCTCCTTGCGGCGATGCACGACACCGATCGCGCCGCGTTCGCCCAAGACGCCGCCGCGCTTCGGGCGTACCTGGGACACGGCAGTGCCGAAAACGTGGCACGGATCCTTATGCAAAAAGAGTGAAACCATGAAAATCAACTTTATCGACCTTCAGGCCCAGTACCGCGCCTACAAAGAAGCGATCGACCGTGAAATCGCCGAGGTGCTCGAAAGCGCACAGTTCATCGGCGGCCCCAAACTCGCCGCTCTCGAACGCGATCTCGCCGGCTACGCCGGTGTCTCGCACGCGATCGGATGCAGCAGCGGTACCGATGCCCTGCTGCTTTCGCTGATGGCGCTCGATATCAAAGCCGGCGACGAGGTCATCACGACCCCGTTCACCTTCATCGCGACCGCCGAAGTGATCGCGTTTCTCGGCGCCAAGCCCGTTTTCGTCGATATCGACGAAGCCACCTACAACATCGACGCGGCATTGATCGAAGATGCCGTTACCGAGCGCACCAAGGCGATCATGCCCGTCTCGCTGTATGGGCAGTGCGCCGATATGGACGCGATCAACGCCGTCGCCGCCAAACACGGCCTGCCCGTTATCGAAGATGCCTGCCAAAGCTTCGGCGCTACCTACAAAGAAAAGAAATCGTGCGCTCTTTCGACCATCGGATGTACGTCGTTTTTCCCCTCCAAACCGCTGGGCGCCTACGGTGACGGCGGGGCGATCTTCACCGACGACGATGCCCTCGCCGAAAAGATCCGCATGCTGCTCAACCACGGCCAGAACGCACGCTACCGCCACCGTATGATCGGCATCAACGGCCGGCTCGACGCCATTCAGGCCGCGGTGCTCGGTGTCAAACTCGATCATTTCGACGACGAAGTCGCCGCACGGCGGCGTATCGGCGACGCATACAGCGAACGCCTTGCCGATGCCGACGTCGTCACGCCGTTCATCGCCGCTGATCGCACCAGCGTGTACGCCCAGTATTCGATTCGCGTCAAAAACCGCGACACCCTCGCCGCAAGCCTCAACGAACGCGGCATTCCGACCGCCGTGCACTACCCCATGCCCCTGCACCTGCAAGAAGCGTTCGCCTACCTCGGCCACAAAACGGGCGATTTTCCCGTTTCCGAACGCGTCAGCGGCGAAATCATGTCGCTGCCGATGAGCCCGTTTCTGCGTGACGAAGAACAGGCGTTCATCGTGACCGCCCTCAAGGAACTGGCATGATCGAAGTAGCACTGATCGGCCTGGGGTCGATGGGAAAAAACCATTACCGCATCCTCAAATCACTGACGCCTCGCGTCAAAATCGCCGCCCTGTGCGACGTTGTCAAAAACGACGACTACGACGAACCTTTCTTCACCGACGTCGAGACGATGCTCGATGCCGTCAAACCCGACGCCGCCATCATCGTGGTCCCTACGTTCTTGCACAAAGAAGTCGCGCTCAAATGTATCGAGCGCGGGGTACATGTTTTTATCGAAAAGCCGGCGGCTTCGACGATCGACGATGCGCGTATCATCGCCAAGGCGGTTCACGACAAAGGCATCAAAAGCTGCGTCGGCCACGTCGAGCGTTTCAACCCCGTCGTTCAGGCGCTCAAAAACGAACTCGAAGGCAAAGAGATCTACACCATGGCCATTACGCGTGTGGGGCCTTTTCCGCCGCGTATCGCCGACGTAGGCGTGCTGACCGACCTTTCAGTGCACGATATCGACCTGATGCGTTTCATCACGCGGCGCGATATCCTCGAAAAGAACATCTTCAAATCGCGCAAAATCCACAACCACTTCGAAGACAACGCCGTGCTGAGCTTCGAACTGCAAGACGCCATCGTCGCCGAGATTCTGACCAACTGGCTGACGCCGTTTAAAAAACGCACCATCGAAGTCGCCTGCAAAGACGCCTATTTCGAAGCCGACCTGATTACCCAGAACCTGACGGAATACTCCGATTTTCACGTCAACAACTCCTACGTCGTGCGCGGCTGCCATATCAAAAAAGACGAACCGCTGCTCAAAGAAGTCGAAGCTTTTATCGGCTACCTCGAAACCGGCGATCGCGGATCGCTGGCGACGATCGAAGACAGTATCGTCACGCTCGAAATCGCGACCGAACCATGATCCATCCCAGCGCTTTCGTCTCTGCCGGCGCCGTCATCGCCGACGGTGTCTACATCGGGCCTTTTTGCCGCATCGGAAGCGGCGTGCGTATCGAACGGGGCGTGCGTATCGAAGCGCACACCGTCATCGAAGGCCCCGTAACGCTCGAAGCCAACGTGCGTATCTTTTCGTTCGTCAAAATCGGCAACGGGCAGTGCCCCGTCACGGTAGGCAAAAACACGTTTATCCGGGAATTTTGCCAAATCGGCAACCAGACCGATTCGGACGCGCCGCTTGCGATCGCGGCCGACAATTTCATCATGGCCTACGTCCAGCTCTTTCCGGGCGTCTCGATCGCCGAACGGTGCGTGCTTACCAATGCCGTCACCCTCTACGAAAACGCCCGCTGCGAAGAGCGGGTTATCGTCGGCGGGCTGACGACCGTGGCCGAAGGCTGCACCGTCGGCACCGGCGTAATGGTCGGCGGAGCGTCGAACCTGCACAGCGACGTGCCGCCTTTTTGCCTCGTCGAAGGCAATCCCGCGACGGTTCGGGGCCTCAACGTCATCGGCATGCGGCGCCGCTTCGACGACAGTGCCGACATCGAGAGCGTCAAACGCATTTTCAAAGAGCTCTACAACGCTTTCGACGCCGAAGATGCCGAACGCCTGCGCAGCCGTCTCGACAACCCTCAGGCCGAACGCTTCGCCGCGTTCATCGCCACGCACCGCTGTCGCCGCGACGGCAAAGGAAACTGAATGCTCGATCTTAAAACCTACGACACAACGACGCTTGCCGAGCTTGCGAAAAAACTGCACGCATGCGCCGATGCCCTCGGCGGGCTCAACCGGCTGCTCGGCCTCGTCGAAACGGTCAAAGCCGCCGAAAAACCGCTGCTTCAGAACAAAACCTCGTCGTTTCACTACCCGCACGGCGTCGTACGCTGGAACAAGCTGCTGTTCGCCGACAAAGTCGAAACCGCCGCACAAATCGCCCGGCATATCGAGCGGCGCGACAATGCCCTCGCTATCGCCTCGAAAAAAGAAAAAAACGCCCTGCGCGCGCTTTTTCCGGTCGAAATCACGATCGAGCCCGACGAAGGCGCACCGTTTTCGTTTCGCGCCGTCGAAGCGCCTAGCACCGAAGAAGCGCGTTTGGGATTGTGTTTCGAACTGCTCTTTTTCGCCTCGCCGGGTATCGTCAAAAAGCTCTACAAATCTTACGCACCGGAGGCATGACATGGAACCGACTTATTCGCAAACTCCCGAAGCCCAGCATGCGCTGGCACTGGTGAAAAACCTGCAGCGCTATTTCGTCAAGAAACTCGAAGCGCTGAGTCAGATTTTCGGCGCCAATGTGCCCTTCGAAGCCGTCACCTGGCTGCGCGACGAAGGCCTCCACGGCGGCGGTACCCGCTACGAGGCCCGCGACGACAAACTTTTCAACCGCGGTTCGGTCAATATTTCGCAGATTCACTACACCGACCTGAGCGAAAAGAAGCTCGATTCGGCGACGGCGATTTCGACGATTATCCATCCTGCCAATCCGCACGTGCCTTCGCTGCATATGCATATCAGCTGGACGCAATACAAAGACGGCAGCGGCTACTGGCGCATCATGGCCGACCTCAACCCCGCCGTCGCCTACGGCGAAGACCAGCAGCGCTTCATCGACGCGCTCGAATTCGTCGCGCCGCAGCAGTTCGACGAAGGCGCGGCCAACGGGGACCGCTATTTCTACATTCCCGCGCTGCAGCGCCATCGGGGCGTGGCACATTTCTACCTCGAAAACTACGCGACGGGCGACTTCGAAGAAGACTACGCCTTCGCCAAGCGTTTCGGCGAGCATGTGGTCGAAGCCTACAGCTCCATCATCGCCGACGCCCTGATGCGCCGCACCGAGATCAGCGACGACGACCGGGCGTTTCAGCTGGGCTACCATACCCTCTATTTTTTCCAGGTTCTGACCCTCGACCGCGGCACGACGTCGGGCCTGCTCGTGCACGACCAAAACGACATAGGCATCATGGGTTCCCTGCCCTCACACGTGGACAAAACGCTGCTTCAGGCATGGATCGAGCGCATGACCCCGCCCCAGGACGTTTTGCTGCAATCACTGATCGACGCCCTGCCCGAAGGCGACGTCGTCGCAATCGACGAGAACACGAAAAAACGCCTCGCCGAAGCGGTTAGAACCCACTATCGGCAATACCCCCAAGCCCTGGATATGCAGGCACAAAGCCCCATCGTCCCGCCGACGGTGGACAATCACGCGTGAGGATTTTCGGTTTGCAGCCGGCCTTTTGCTTGCCGGACGGTTGGGGGCTAAGGCATTTTAAGCATCTACGCTGCCCCTCTTTGCAA
>CAZYEW010000050.1:0-13759 GCA_964646705.1 uncultured Sulfurimonas sp. | reverse complement strand
CTCGATCCTCGCCCTTTTTCTCTACAACGCCTTCGCAGCCGCTTAGGCGTCGTACATTTTTACGTAATATTCATCGGCCATACGGTCCGAATCGAAATACGGAATGACGTCGCTCATCGCGCGGCGCATGATCTGCGTCCACTGCTCGGGGCGGTCGTAGTAGGTCGGAATGATCTCGTTTTCGAGAATGTCCATCATATTCTTGTTGTCTTCGATGTCCTGCTGCTCGACGGGCTGGCTGTGGTCGATGGGCGGGATGGTAAACGCATTGAGGCCGTGTTTGGCGAATTCGGGATGCCAGCCGTCGTTCGTCGAAAAGTGCACCGAACCGTTCATGCTCGCCGTCATGCCGCTCGTGCCGCTTGCCTCGCGTGAAACACGCGGGGTGTTGAGCCAAAGATCACTGCCTTTTTTGAGCATGAACGAAAGTTCGAGTTCATAGCCCGTCAATACCGCCATGCGCTTGAAACCGCGGCTGATGTAAATCAGCTCGTTGAACGCGTTGATAGCGTTGGTGTCGAACGGATAGGGTTTGCCCGCCCAGATCACCTGAATCGGCTTCTCTTCGCGTTCGATAAGGCGGCGGAAACGCTCGAAATCGAGTTTGAGCAGGCCCGGGCGCTTGTATTCGGCGAAACGGCGTGCCCAGACGATCGTCAGTACGTCGGGATCGAACATTTTGCCCGTCTGGTCGGCGACGATGTTGAACAGCATCCGTTTCAGATGCTTTTTGCGTGCAACAAGCTGAAAATCCTCGTGATTGTCCAAGGCGGCGGCCATCCCTTTGTCGGTCCAGAAACGGCGGTTCTGCGCGTTGGTGATCGAAATGATCGGCGAGCGGCCTTCGCACTGTTCCCACATGCGGTTGGCGACTTCGCCGTGCATCTTCGAAACGGCATTGGTGATTTTCGACGCCCGCAGCGCACCCTCGGTCAAGCTGAACGTATCGCCGGGGGTGCGCATGATGTCGCGCACGAGGTCGAGTGACAGGCCGTTGAAAAAACCGAACTTGTGCAGCTTTTCGATTGCGTGCGTTTCGTTGCCCGCGGCTTCGGGGGTGTGCGTGGTAAAAACCACATGTTCTTTCAATGCGTCCAGATTGCCGTAGCGGTTGTAAAGCTCGTAGACCATCGGCAGGGCGTGCCCCTCGTTCATATGAAAAACCTCGATCTCCTGCTTGAGCGCTTCGAGCACCCGCACGCCCCCGATGCCGAGCACGATCTCCTGCGAAATACGGGTCTCCTCGTTGGCGTCGTAGAGGTGGTGGGTGATGGTACGCGCCAGGTAGTCGTTTTCGGGTATATCGGTACTGAGCAAAATCAGCGGCGCGGCGTTGAAGACGTCGGGCGGCAGGTAGAACGCTTTGATATACACGTCCTGACCGTGAATGTTGACCGTCGCACGGATACCGAGGTCTTCGAGAAAGTAGTAATGCTTGCGAATGAACGTCACTTTCAGTTCATGTTCCTTGGTGCGCCACTGATCGTAGTAGCCGAAACTCCACAAAATTCCCACGCCCACGACGTTTTGTTTGAGGTCGTAGGCGCTGCGCATATGCGAGCCCGCCAGGAACCCCAAGCCTCCCGAGTAGATTTTAAGCGCCTGATGGATCGCGAATTCCATCGAAAAATACGCGACGCTTTTGTCGTATTTCGGGTTGAAATCGTAGTCGTGCAATATCATGTGTCTGCATCCTTTTTAAAAGTATCGTAAAGTATCCGTTTGCCAAGCTCCACGCCGGGCTGGTTGTAGGTGTCGATGCCGAGCATCGCGCCGGTCAGCGACGTCAGCAGCTCGAAATAGGCGATCAGCTCCCCGACGTGTTCCGCGTCGATACGATCGAGCACGATCGTGTCGGTCGGTACCCCGCTGCGGCGCAGGCTTTCACGGGTCGCTTCGCACTGGGCGTTGATCAGTTCGGTGAACGTTTTGCCGTTGACGAAATCGGTTTTTTCGATATGCTCAAGGCTCAGCTCGGGAATACGCAGATCGTTGTCGAAATCGGCAACGCGGATAAACGTCACGGTTTTGTCCGGCGGCCCTTCGATCAGCAGCTGCAAAAACGAATGCTGATCGACCGCGCCGATCAGTCCCACGGGCGTCATGCCCACGCGTCGCCCTTTGGCATCGATCTTGCCGAGCGATTCACCCCACAGCTGGACGTACCATTTGGTGAAATGATGCAGGTCGTCGGCGTATGAAAACAGCACGTTGATGCCGTGATCTTCCCGGTGCGTCGCGAGAAAAAGTGCTTTGCGCAGCAGATGATCGGCCTCTTTGATCCACATCCGTTCGATCAAGTCGCCTGCGCCGCGCAGCAGCGAAGCGACGTCGTAGCCGGCGAACACGAGCGGCACCACGCCCACCGCACTCAGCACCGAAAAACGCCCTCCGACGTTTTTCGGAATATGAAACTGCACCAGATCGTGCGTATCGGCAAAACGCGACAATGCCGAACCTTCATCGGTAATCACCGCGATTCTGTCGTTGTCGGCATCGTCGAGGTCGAGCTCGAAATGTGCGATCAGCGTCTTGAAGATGGAAATCGTTTCGATCGTACCGCCCGATTTGGAAATGACGATAAAAAAGGTGCGCTCCCTTTCGAGCTTCGCCATCGTCCGCGAAATCGACACCGGATCGGAGTTTTCGAAAAAATGCAAGGTCCGCACCGGCGCTTCTTTGGCGCCGAGCAGCGCATCGACGGCTTTGATGCCAAGCGACGACCCGCCGATGCCGATGACGGCGATATCGGTAATCTCGCCCTCTTTGCCCAGCAGCGGATGCTCGCCCTCGAACTCTTTGACTTCCGCCGCGAGCAGCTGCGAGGTTTTGGGCAGTTCGTAGTAGCCGACCTTGCCGCTGTCGTGTTCGTGCAGCAGCTGTTCGTGCGCCTGCGCCATACGCGTTTCGCGCTCGGCACTCGATTCGATCGTGAAATCGTGTTCATAAACGATCATGTCGTTTCCTTTCGTTTAAGGTAGAGCACGCCAAGCGGCGGCAGCGTCAGCCGCAGGGCATATCGGCGTCCGTGCGCTCCGGGTATCTCGGCACTCAGCGCACCGTCGTTGCCGAGGTTCCATCCTTCGTATTGTGCCGACTGCGAGTTGAAAATCTCGACATACTCTCCGGCGTCGTCGACGCCAAGCAGATAGTTTTCACGCACGGTATCGGCAAAATGGCAAACCACATAGACGCTCTCGCGTTCGCTTTTGCGCATGAAGGCGATGCAGTTGTGTGCATGGTCACGGTCGTCGATCCACTCAAAGCCTTCGCGCTCGCCGTCGAAACGGTGCAGTGCGGGTTCTTGGCGGTAGAGCCGGTTGAGCTCGGCGACCATTCGGTGAAGCCCCGCATGCCGCGGCTGAGAAAGCAGATGCCAGTCGAGGCTGCGTTTTTCGCTCCATTCGGCGTATTGCGCGAACTCCCCGCCCATAAAAAGCAGTTTCTTGCCCGGATGCGCCGTCATATAGGCGTACAGCGCACGCAGATTCGCGAATTTTTGGTTGTCGTCGCCGGGCATTTTATTGATCAGCGAGCCCTTCATATGCACCACCTCGTCATGACTGAGCGGCAACACGAAATTTTCGTCGAAGGCGTACCAGATGCTGAACGTCAGCTGGTGATGGTGATACTGGCGGTGAATGGGATCGTAGCCGAAATATTTGAGCGAATCGTGCATCCAGCCCATGTTCCATTTAAAACCGAACCCCAGCCCGCCTGTATGCACCGGTCGCGTCACCCCCGGCCATGCCGTCGATTCTTCGGCGATCATCACGATATCGGGGTGCGCCCCGTAGACGCTTTCGTTGAGCTTTTGCAAAAAGGCGACCGCATCGAGATTTTCGTTCCCTCCAAATTTGTTGGGGATCCATTCGCCTTCTTTGCGGGCGTAATCCAGATAGAGCATCGACGCGACCGCATCGACGCGGATACCGTCGATGTGGTAACGCTCCAGCCAGAACATCGCCGAACTGATCAGAAACGCCCGCACTTCGTTGCGTCCGTAGTTGAAAATGATACTGCCCCATTCGGGATGGTACCCCTGCCGCGGATCGGCATGCTCGTAAAGTGCCGTGCCGTCGAAATTGATCAGCCCGTGCATATCGACGGCGAAATGTGAAGGCACCCAGTCCATGATCACCCCGATACCCGCTTGATGCAGGGCGTCGATCAGGAACATCAGGTCTTTGGGCTCGCCGAAGCGCGACGTCGCCGCGAAATAGCCCGTGACCTGGTAGCCCCACGAACCGTCGTAAGGGTACTCCGTCAGCGGAAGAAACTCCACGTGGGTATAGCCCGTATCACACAGGTAGGCCGGCAGTGCTTCGGCCATCTCCCGATACGTCAGCGGGCGATCGCCCTCTTCGACCTTGCGACGCCACGAACCGAAATGCATTTCGTAGATGCTTATCGGTGCATCGTGGGCATTGCGCGTTTTGCGCGTCTGCATCCACGCGTCGTCTTGCCAGCCGTAGCCCGAAAGGTCGTAAATACGCGACGCCGAACGCGGCGGTACCTCGGCGCAGAAGGCGAAAGGATCGGCTTTTTCGTGCACGATGCCGTGAAAACGCGAAACGACGTGGTATTTGTACGTCGGCCCCTCCGCGACTCCGGCAACGAATCCTTCCCAGATACCCGAACCGTCGTCGCGCGCTTTGAGCGGATGGGCCGCGGCGTCGTAATCGTTGAAATCGCCCCGCACCGAGACCTCGGCGGCGTTGGGTGCCCAGACGGCGAAATAGACGCCGGCTTCATCGCCGCGCCGCATCGGATGCGCGCCGAAACACTCAAAAAGGCGCGTATGCGTCCCCTCGCGAAACAGGTAGATATCGGTTTCGCCGAAGCGGGTCACGTCATGATAGATAGGCAACGGCATCGTCTCTCCTTTACCGGTGCCGCGCGGCACGGCGGCCGCCCGCGACGCGGCAGTACAGATCGCCGTACGCTTCGGCCGCGACCGCCCAGTCGAAACGCTGTGCCATCGCGTTGCGCCGCAGGGCCTCGATCGCCTCGGGGGTTTCGTACCACACATCCACCGCCCAGCGGACCGTGCCGCTCAGCGCTTCGGGAGTCGCGTCGTAAAACTTGAACCCCGTGCCGCTCATGCCGTCGTTGCCGTAATTGACGATGGTATCGTCAAGCCCGCCGACCGCACGCACGATGGGCAGCGTCCCGTAGCGCAGGCTGTAAATCTGGTTCAATCCGCACGGCTCGAACAGCGAAGGCATCAGAAAAAAGTCGCTGCCCGCTTCGATTTGGTGCGCCAATGCGTTGCTGTAGCCGATATGGCAGGCGAACTTGTCGGGATACTTGTGCGCGACGTCGCTAAAAAAATGCTCCGCCCACGGTTCGCCCGTTCCGAGCAGTACGATTTGAAGATCGAGTTCCATCAGATTCCAGATCGCAGCGGCCAGCAGGCCGATCCCTTTTTGTTCGGCCAGCCGGCCGACCAGCCCGATCAGCGGGACGTCGGAGCGTTCGGGCAACGCGAAGCGCTGCTGAAGCGCCGCTTTGCAGCGTGCTTTCCCCGCCGTCTCGTCACGGTCGAACGGTGCAGCGATGTACGGGTCTTTCGCCGGGTTCCATTCATCGTAGTCGACGCCGTTGAGGATGCCGTAGAGCTTGTGAGCGTTCGCTTCGAGCAGGCCGTCGAGGCCCCAGCCGAATTCGGGCGTGCGGATTTCACGGGCGTAGCGCCGGCTGACGGTATTGATCGCATCGGCATGGACGATGCCGCCTTTGAGCAGATTGACCCCGCCGAAGGCTTCGAGTTCGTCGGCGTTGAAATGTTCCCAGCCGATCCCGAGGATATCCATCGCACGCTCGGAAAAAGTGCCCTGGTGCTGCAGGTTGTGAATCGTCAGCAGCGTGCCCGTCTCGGCGAAATCGGGATCGAAGGCGTAGGTCGTATTGAGCAGCACCGCCATCGAAGCCGTGTGCCAGTCGTTGGCATGAATGACGTCGGGCCGAAAACGCAGCCGTTTGGCGAGCTGCATGGCCGCTTTGGAAAAGAAGATGAAGCGAATATCGTTGTCGCCGTAAGGCCGGCCGTTTTCGTCGTACAGTCCCCTGCGCCCGAAAAAACCCTCGTGCTCGATAAAATAGATCGGTACGTCGCTGCCGGGCAGCCTGCCTTCCCATACCGCCGCCCATGCTTCGCCGTGGCTGCCCATCGGTACCCCCAGCGGCTCGTTCAGGCGTACAAGTTCCTCCGCGTCCACCGCGGCGTATTTCGGCATCACGACCCGAACATCGTGCCCCGTCGCCGCCAGTGCTTTGGGCAATGCCCCCGCCACGTCGGCCAGCCCGCCGGTTTTGGCGAAAGGAACGACCTCCGAAGCCGCCAGCAGGATTGAAAATCGGTTCTGCATCACTTGCTCCTTTGGCATGCATTATACAGCCGCGCGTATTGTTTCGCGCTTTTTGTCCATGAAAAGTCGCACCGCATATCGTGCGAAGCGATGTCTTCGAGCCGCTGTTTTTGCGCATACAGCCCCAGTGCACGCTCAAAGGCATCGCTCAACGCGGCGCTTTTGGGCGGCTCGAAGCAGATACCGTACCCCGTCGCCGCATCGGCGTCGAACGCTTCGAAAGGCGCGACCGTATCGGCCAGACCGCCCGTGCGGCGCACCAGCGGCAGCGTACCGTAACGCATCGCGATCATCTGGTTGAGTCCGCACGGCTCGAACATCGAAGGCATCAGCAAAAAGTCGGCGGCGGCGTAAAGACGGTGCGACAGCGCCTCGTCGTAGCCGAAAATCGGATAAAGGTTTTCGTAACGCTCGGCCAGCGTCTCCAGACGCAGGCGGTAGGCAGGATCACCTTCTCCCAATACCGCGACGATACAGGAGCTGCGCAGCATCTCGGGCAGCGCCTCCAGCAAAATATCGAGCCCCTTTTGCCACGTAAAACGGCCGATAAACACGAACAGCGGCCGCGTATCGTCTGCCGCCAGCTCAAAACGCGCAAGCATCGCCGCTTTATTGGCCGCCTTCCCTTCGACCGTATCGTACGTCCGTGCCAGTGCCGGATCGTCGGCAGGAGAAAAAAACGCCGTGTCGATGCCGTTGAGGATACCGCTGAGCTTGGCCCGATGCCTGTTCAGGTAGCCTTCGAGCCCGCACCCGTATTCGGGCGTCAAAATCTCTTCGGCGTATGTCGGGCTCACCGTCGTCACGGCGTCGGCATATCCGATGCCCGCCTTCATGAAACTGAGCTGCCCGTAGAATTCGATTCCCTCCATCGTGAAATACGAAGGGTCGATACCGAGCGTCGACAGCAGCGATGCGTCGAAAAGCCCCTGATAGGCCAGATTGTGAATCGTGAACACGCAGCGGACCGTACGGCCGCTTTGGCGCAGCAGCAGTGCCGCAAGTGCCGTTTGCCAATCGTTCAGGTGCACCAGATCGAAGCCGGCGGCAAGGCGGGCGACGGCGTGGCTGAAAAGCCCGAAACGTTCGGCATTGTCCGCATACGCCCCGCCCGGCGGGCCGTATGGGTAGTCGCGTTCGCAAAGCAGCGGCGATTCGACGAACAAAAAGCGTACGCCGCCGTAGCGCGTTTCGTACAGACGCACGTGATGGGTCTGCGTTCCCAGCACCGCGTCGAAAGCTTCGCCGGCCTGTTCGACGATGCCGAATCCCTCGCGGTCGATCCAGCGGTACAGCGGCAGTACGACCGTCACGTCGACGTGCGCACGCAGCGCTCTTGGCAGCGCGAAAACGACATCGGCCAACCCGCCCGTCTTGACGAAAGGGTAAGCCTCCGACGCGGCAAAAAGCACCCGCATATCAGCCATCTTCGTCTCTTCGCAGCAGTTTCGCCGCAAGCTCGGGCAACACGGGATTGATACGCATGCCCGTGGCATGTTCGAAGCCCCCGTCACGGTAGATACGCGGCATGATACGTACCGAAAGCCGCGTGTATGACGATGCCGATGCAACCATGTCGTGCGTGAAGTGCTCGGCATGCAGCGGCGGCGTCGAGACGACCAGGTTGAAATCGAAACAGCCAAGCTGGCGCTCCAGGCGCTTTTGCACGCTTTCAAGCAACGTGCCGAGCGAACGCAGCACGTCGTCGCCCGCAACGTCGATGCCGCCGGTTTCACGGCGCGCGACCACCCTCGTCTCGAACGGATAGGCCGCGGCGAAAGGACAGAATACCACGAAATCGTCGTTGTGCATGACGATACGTGTGCCGGCTTGCAGCTCGCGGTCGAGCTCGGTTTGTTCGAGCGCCGCCCCGTGTTCGCGAAAATACGCGTACAGCCGTTCGAAACGTCGGCGTTCGGCTTCGGGAATCACCGGCAGCCCGATAAGCTGCGTATGCGAATGCGGCTGCGTCGCGCCCGCTCCGGGGCCTTCGTTTTTGAACAGCGAAAGGTAGGCGATCCTGACGTCACCTCGCAGATCGGCCGTGCGCGCACGCAGTGTACGCAGCCAATCGAAATATTCCGTATCGTTCCATTGCGTCATCGACGTGCAGTGGCGCGGCGTATCGATGATGACCTCGTGCGCACCGAACCCTTCAACGTATTCGAACGCACCGAAATGGCGCCGGTCCGGCGTTTCGATCTGTACCGCCTTGTACAGGTTGGGAACCACCCGTGTGTGCCATCCGGGCATATCCGGACGTGTCCCCGCATCGCGCAGGGCGAAAATCTCGGGCGGCGTCATCGACTCGCTGCCTTCGCAAAACGGGCAGGTTTTCGCCGCTTTCGGCGCACCTTCGGGGCGCGCGGCACAATCGGGACGATGCAGCCGCTCGGGGGCCGCGATCACCCGGCTGTCGTAAAGACGGTCGTAACGAATTTCACTCATCTGACACCTTTCATACGAACCAATGTCGGGCGTAGTCTTCACCCATGTCGATACGCAGTGTCCCGTATCCCGGAAGCGTCTGCACGATGCGTTCCGCCACGCCGATTTCAAAACGCAGATGCACAATGTCACTGCCGCCGAACAGCGAACGCGAAAGCGCCAGCTCGATACGCTCGCCAAACGCACATTCCGCCTCTTTGCCGCGCGTCGGACGGTCACAGGCAAAACGCAGATGCCGCTGGCTCTCTTCGATCGCTACCGACAAATACCCTTCCTCGACCGCCAGCGACGCCACGTCGCCCTCGAAGGCCACGTAAACCCGAGCGTCGTCGTGCCCGAACAAAATGCGCTCGATCGGGCCGCGCACGCCGTCCATCGTCGAAAAAAGCCGATGCTCTTCGATACGGCCGCTGCCGAGCCATTCGAAAAACGAGGTTTCGGCTCCGTCGATCGAGGGCGTAATCGGCGCCTGCGGCTCGGTGAGGAAATCGGCGGTGCTGCGTTTGGAAAAAACGGGAACCAAAAGATCCGCGGGCGGCGGCAGCCCGGCAAGCCGATAGATCGCGATCAGATTCGCGCGAAAAAGGGCGTCGAACTCTTCGGCGAAATCGGTAGCGTGGTCGTCACCGTACCACCAGAACCAGTCGCTGCACTCGGCCGTGAGAAAATGGCGCCCGATCGCCGCGGACGTCTCCGCATCGAAAGGCGCTTCTACCAGCAAGGCGACGTCGCGCTTGGTCTGATAAATCAGCTCCCAGGCATGATTTTTCTCCGGTTGCCCGATCCACGTCGAAAAATCGCCCCGAATCCAGCTGCCAGGCGCCAGTTTTTCCAACGCGGATGCCGTTTGGCCGGCGACCGTATCCATCGTCACCGTGCGGCACCACGGCAGCGATTCGATACGGCCGTAGAGCTCGGAAAAAAAGTCGAAAGCGTTGTTTTCGTAGAACTCCCAGGCGTTCTCGCCGTCGAGAATCACGAACACCGTCGGGGTCGTTTCGGATTCCGCGGCGATCGGTTCGAGCGCACGGATAAAATGCTTTGCCGCCTCGGCAGCAGGTTTGAAACGGTATGTAAAACCGATCAGGTCGCTCAGTCCGTGATCCCGAAAGGCGACGGTGAGCCCATTGTAGCGATACGGACGATAAAGCGCACGGCGGTCGCCGCTGCCGAGACTGCGAAACAAAATCGCCTCGTCCGTCGCGATCCAGCCGATACCGTGTTTGCGGTAAAGTTCGGCACTCGCTTCGTCGACCGCGCCTTCGGCCGGCCAGAAACCGGCGGGATCGTGCCCGAAGACGCGGCGAAAAAGTGCCTGTGCCTTTTCAATTTGCGCCACGGCGTCGTCACGCAGCGAAAGCGGTGCTTCGGGCAGCGTCGTTTCGGGGTCGGCCCGGCGTGCGTTTTCGACATCGAGCAGCAGCGGCAGAATCGGATGGTTGTAGGGCGTCGTCGAAAGTGCGATGCGTCCTTGGCGTTCGCATTCGGCGTAATACGGCAAAATCCCCTCAACGAAGGTGCTCAACGTTTCGAGCAGCCGCTCTTTGTCGTGCTGCGTGAAGCCTTCGCCCCGTGCGACAAGCTCACGAACGACCGGATTTTCACGACGCAGCGCTTGCGAACACCACGCAAGCACGAAAAGTACTTCAAGCTCTAAAAGTTCGGCGTCGCTGTACGTTTTTTTGTGATACAGCGCCTCGAAGCGCCGCAGCGGACGCACCATCGTCTCGAACTGTGCCGAACGGCACAGACGAACGACGTTCGCACGTTCGTCTGCGTCGAGCCGTTCGGGAGGCAAGATCCACCGGGAGAAGAAACGATCGTTTTTTACGGGATCGGCACACAATTCGAGCTGTTCGATCAGCGTGGCGGTAAGGTTGAACGTCGCGCGGATCTGCGAAAAACGCATCAGATGCCACGGCATCTCGTAATAGTCTTTGATCGCGTGCAAAAAGACCCACGGCATCGTCATCTGCCCGCTTTCGTCGCGGTAATCGGGCTGGTGCATGTGCCAGATAAAGCACAGCTCGAGCGGAGGGTGCGTCATCGGGCCTTCGACCATGCCGCGATTTTGTCGCTGTAAGCCTGCAAAATCGCCTCGCCGCGTTCACGCGTCGGCGCCTGAATATAAAGGTTGAGCCGATCGCTATACTGGTCGGGGATCATCAAGATCCACTCGTGCTCACCGAGCCATATCTTCACCCCGTCGACCGTCGAAGCCTTTTTACCCCGTGCGTCTTCGAGAAACATGCGCATCATCTTGCCTTTGAGCGCCTGCGAACACGGTACCTGCGTCGTGTGATAATAAAATTCGGGCAGGCCCGCAAGCAGTTCGGAGAGCTTGACGTCCTGCTCGATCATCATTTCAAGAATCTTGAGCGTCGCGAACATGCTGTCGCGGTGCGTCGCGAATTCGGTAAACGCGAAGTTCCCCTCCCCCGTTGCGATCAGGTCGTAACGGCGAAGCTCCTCGGCCTTGAAATTGGCGTATTTTCCCCGTTCGATGGCAAGATGCTCGAAGAAGATGATATCGGCCGCCCAGGTCGGCAGAAAGACCCGCTTTTTCTCGCCGCCGGCCGCCGCTTCGCGGTCGAGCAGACTCAACACGACGTGCAGCGCCTCCTGACGGCTCAGTACCCGCCCGTCGTCGGTGACGAGATCGAGCCGCTGGCCGTAGGGATAGAGCATAAATCCCGCATCGAGCTGCATCGCCCGGACAACGGCGCTCATGTCTTCGTTGGAACGTTTGACGAGGGTTTTGATGTTCGCCAGACGTTTTTCGTCGGCATAGGCATTGAAAATGATGTTGTCGACGCCCATATCGTTGAGAATGTCGGGAAAAATTTCATACGCCATGCCGTGCATCATATCGACCGCGACGCGGCAGTCGACGCATTTGAAAAAATGTGCGGTCAGAATATCTTCGATATTGCTGCGATAAAGCGCGTATTCGCGATCGTGGTCCGATTCGATGATCTGGCCGATCTGCGAGAAATCAACGCGGCGGAACGTCTCTTTAAAAAACGCCTTTTCGACCTTTTTCGCCACGTCCGAATTGATACGCATCGCCTCGTGATTGTAGAAAGTGATGACGGTGCTCGTCGGATCGTCGATGTTCTGGCGAAAATGCACCCCGGCGACGTAGTCGTCCGACGACGAAAGGTTGCAGCGCAGTACCGCCGAGGGAATGCCGTTGTAATCGACGACGTTCACGCCTGCCGAAAGCAGGCCGCCAACGAAGGCCCGCTTGAGCATCCGAGAGCCTTTGTGGTAGTCGCGTGCCATCAGGACCGTCGATCCTACCGGAAGCTGCGCGCCGAACGCTTCGGCCAATTTCGTCGCCATCTCGCACGAAAGCTCGACGTTGGATTTGCCGACGACCATTCCGTTTTCGAAAATCGAATTTTTGTACCGACTGCCGAGGATAACGCTGGAACTGACGATCGACGCATCTTCGATCACCTTGTTGGGCCAGATCGTCACGTCTTTTTCGATCGTTACCAGCTGACCGATTTCACACCCTTCGGCCAGTACCATCCCCGCTTTGGCGGAGAAATTCCGGCCGATGCGGTTGTCGTTGCAGACGACGCAGCCGTCCATCAGTGCATTTCGGCCGATCTCGATATGCTCCCACAGCACACAGTTGCGCAGCTTGCCGTTTTCGCCGATGCGCACATCGTCGCCGATCACCGTATTGACGAGTTTGGCGCCCCTGCCGACCGTTACGTTGCTGCCGAGCACGACGGTACCGACGATTTCGACGGACGGGTCGAGGTCGTAGGCCCGATGGCTGTAAAGCGTGCCGTCGGGATAGCGCTTTTGTGCCGGCGGCAGCAGCATTTCGATACGGCCGGCCATGATATCTTCGTACACCTCGCGGTAGCTGTCGGGGTTGCCGACGTCGCGCCAATACCCTTCAGCGTAACCTGCCGTAAGCTCGATGCCTTCACGCATCAGCAGCGGAAAAAGGTCTTTGGCGAAATCGAAATTTTCCCGGTGCGGAATGTAATCGAGAATTTCGGGCTCGATAACGTAGATGCCGGTATTGATGGTGTCGCTGAAAACTTCTCCCCAGCTCGGCTTTTCGAGAAATTTCTCGATGCGGCCGTTCTCGTCGGCGATGACGACGCCGAATTCGAGCGGGTTGTCGACCGAGGTGAGCGTAATGGTCAGCTTGGAACCTTTGCTTGCATGATAATCGAAGATTTCCTGAAAATCGAAATCGGTCACCAAGTCGCCGCTGACGATCACGAAATTGTCATTGCCGATGTGTTCCTGTGCCAGTTTGACCGCGCCGGCGGTGCCGTAATCGTCGTCGGGAAGGACATAGGTGATCTTCATCCCCAGCGCGCTGCCGTCGCCGAAATGGGCCTTGATGACGTCGGGTTTGAAATAGAGCAAGACGATAAATTCTTCGATCCCGATCTGCACGAGCCGGCGCATCGTATGTTCCATCATCGGCAAATTGACGATCGGCAGCATCGGTTTGGGACGCGAATGCGTCAACGGCTGGATGCGTGTGCCGAACCCGCCGGCCATTACAACAGCTTTCATTCCTACTCCTTGGGTCGATTACGTACGAAACCGGGGTCTCTTTGGTTTCATTTTACAGTCGGAGGAGAGAATTTTTGCTGAAGAAAGGCGAATCCACCGTTTCGCATGCCGCATCCGTCACCCATGTGTCGCCGTCGACCTTGTAGCCGAACTGATGGGTCTCGCCCGCACGAAGCACTTTCGTAAGCCCGTAGCTGCCGTCTTTGCGGCGCTTCATCGGTTCTTCTTTCCAGCCGTTCCACTCGCCGCTAAGCATCACCGATGCCACCTCGCCCTCAGGTTCGTAAACGAACGTCACCCATACCCGTTTTCCGTTTTGCTTGATTTTAACCACGATAACAGCCCTCTTTTTTAAGATAACAGTATTATATAGCGTTTCAGGTTAC
>CAZYEW010000049.1:0-13897 GCA_964646705.1 uncultured Sulfurimonas sp. | reverse complement strand
CGACAAGCTGATCGACTCGGACCTCTTTCTCAGATCGAACCGCTCCTCGCTCAAAAGCGAACACGCCCTGTTCGATGCGGCGGCCAAAACGATCGATGCGACGGTTCACGTCGATGCCAACAACAATCCCATCGACCTGACGCTCAAAGGCAGCGTCGCGAAGCCCGACATCTCCGTCGATGCCCAGAAACTGCTCGAACGCGAAGCCGGCAAACAGATCAACCGCCTGCTGAACAACCTCTTCAAATAGCCGCTTGCCGCAGCTTTGGCGGCAAAAAAGCTTCTCCTGTCGGCACCTATGCTATGATGACAAAAAAGGCATTTGCCTAAAAAAGTGCTCAAACCATGAACAATACGCTGCAATTTGAAAAAATTCGCTATTTGTACAACAGTCTGCCGCTGATTCTTTCGACGCATTTCATCGCGACCGTTTTGTTCGCTTTCGTCATGTGGCAAGAGGTCGACAATGCCGCATTGGGTGTCTGGGTCGGCGTCAGTCTTGTACTGCTCGCGTTCCGCCTTTACCATTATTTACTCTATGCCAACTCCATCGACGAAGAACTTCGCGAAGAAAGCATGCTGTGGATGCATCGCTATTACACCTACGTGCTGCTCGGCGGTGCGGTATGGGGAAGCACGGCCGTCATGCTTTTTCCTTCGCACGAAGTCCTCTACCAGATGGTCGTCGTTTTGTTCGTTCTCGGCATCACCGCGACAGCGCTGGGAATTATCTCTGCCTCGTGGCATCTGGTCGTCGCCTATGCCCTGCTTTCCTTCGGCCCTCTTATCGTACGGCTGGCATGGATGCACGACCCGCTGTACCAAATTGTTGCCTATATCGTGACGGCACTGGGTATTTTGATGATTTTCACCGGCAAATACTTCGGCGGCATCATCGATGCGGCACTGCGCAACAAACAAGAGCTCATCCAGATGCGTTCGAACTTCGGAATGATGAAAGAGCAGTTCACCTTCCTGCTCGAAAACGCACCCGTTGGCATCGTCTATTACGACAGACATATGAAAATCACCGACCTGAACAAACGCATGGTCCACATTCTCCATCTGTCTCAAAAACAAGAGATGATCGGATTCGATCTCAATAAAATGGCCGACAAACGCATTCTTCCGGCGCTCACCCGGGTCTTTCAAGGGGAAGAAGGCAGTTACGAAGGGGCGTTCTACTCATCAATTCTCGATCGATCACTCTACATCGAACTGTTGAGCATCCCCCTCAAAAACAGCCAAGGTGAAACGATCGGTGCCGTCGCCTTTTTCAGAGACCTGACCAGCGAAATGGAAGCCAAAGAAACCATTCGGCAAAACGCCTTCTACGATCCGTTGACCAAACTGCCCAACCGCACGTTGTTCACCGACCGCCTCGAATTGGCGATCGAACAGAGCCGCCGGCACCACTACTACTGTGCCGTGCTGTTTATCGATCTCGATCACTTCAAAGAGATCAACGACAATTACGGCCACTATATCGGCGATCAGGTGCTTTACCGAACCAGCCAGCGTCTGCTCGAACACGTCCGAAGTGAAGACACCGTCGCCCGCATCGGAGGGGACGAATTCCTTATTTTGCTCAACAATCTTTCGCCGCATAAAACCGAGGCTGAACGAATTGCTATACGTATTGCCAAAGAACTGTCAAGCTATCTGCGCGAGCCGTTCGAAATCGAAGAGCATACTTTCCAGGGCTCGGCAAGTATCGGTCTGTATCTCTTCAGCGGCGGACGCGAAGACGATCCCGCCCGTATCATCAAACGCGCCGACATCGCCATGTACGAAGCCAAACGCAACGGCCGCGACCGGATCCAGCTTTATCATGAAACATTCGAGCAATCGAAACAAGAAGTCCTTCGTCTCGAAAACGAATTGCGCCAAGCCATCGAACGCCGGGAATTTTTACTCTATTTTCAGCCCAAAGTCTCGATGAAATCCGATAAAATCGAACAGGTCGAAGCGCTGATACGCTGGCAGCATCCCGAAAAAGGCATCGTCATGCCCGACGATTTCATTCCTCTGGCCGAAAAAACCGGTTTGATCCTCGCTATCGGGGAATGGGTTTTCGAAGAAGCGTTGAAGCAAATCCGAATATGGCAAAACGACGGAAAAGCACGCCGCATCGGCAACGTCGCCATCAACGTCAGCCCCGCGCAATTCAATCAGCCAAATTTCGTCGATTTCATCGAAAAGACGCTCGATCGTTACGAGGTCGAACCGTCGATGATCGAACTGGAACTGACCGAAGGCGTGATGATCGACCATGAAAAGGGAGCCATCGACAAAATCAATGCGCTCGAAGCGATGGGGATCAAAATCGCGCTGGACGATTTCGGAACCGGCTATTCTTCGCTTTCTTACCTCAAACACCTTCCCGTCAGCGTCATCAAAATCGACCGCTCGTTCATCAGCGACCTGCGGCACAGCAAAAATGCCTATATGATCGTCAAAACGATCGTCTCGATCGCCAAGAGCCTCGACATGACCGTCATCGCCGAAGGCGTGGAGACCGAAGAAGACTTCAAGCTCCTTCAAGAACTCGGTTGCGATTACTATCAGGGATTTTACTGTGCCAAGGCAGTGCCTGCGTCGCAGATCGAAACGCTGATGCAGTATCGCAGCTGCGGGCACTCTGCCTAACGCAGGCGATAGCCCTCTTCACGCACGCTGGAGATCAGATCGTTTTGCATTTTCTTTCGCAGCCGCCTGACGACCGAAGCAATGGTGTTGTGCGACACCGTCGCTCCCCACACCCGCTCGGCGATTACGTTATAAGGGACAACCTGTCCTTTCCGACGCACAAGCAATTCGAGAATTTTACTCTCTTTTGGCGTCAGATCGACGGTTCGCTCACCGATACGCAACTGACGCTCTCCCATGTCGAAGCGGCTCGTCTCATTGAGAGTCACGACCCCGTTCATTCGCCGCCGTTTGGCGATTTTTTCGACACGAAGCAGAAGCTCCTGAAGATCGAACGGTTTTTTGAGGTAGTCTTCGCAGCCAAGCTGAAACGCCCGGCTGATATGGATCATATCGTCGTAGGTCGAAATAAAGATAAAGTCGCTCGTCCGGAAATACGGGCGCAGTGTCTCCATCAGCTCGAAGCCTCCGATATTCGGCAGCTTGATATCCAGAATGAACAGATCGACTTCGTCGGCAGGCAGCGCCTCGATCAACGCCTCGCCGCTGACAAACCCCTTTGCGGTATATCCATGCTTTTTCAGCGTCAATACGGCAGCAAGATTGAGCGCCTCGTTATCTTCGACGACAACGATATTCATCATATTTTTCCCTCGCTGTAACGTTCAAGTATCTCAAAAAGTCTGGGAGGAACAAGCGGTTTTTCGATGACCGCATCGAAAAGCCCTGCTTCGCTGAGTTCGGGAATATCTTCTTTGCGATATGCCGACGTTACGATGATAAAGGTACGTTTTCCTCGTTCCCTGTCTTTTCGACGCACCTCCCTCGCCAATGCGATACCGTCCATCTCAGGCATCCTCAAATCGGTCACGATAACGTCGCCGGGCCGCTCTTCAAACACTGACAGAGCCTCAGCCCCGTTTGCCGCGGCGCGATAGCTTTCGACTCTGCGCGGCAGCAGCAATTCCATCGTCATGCGGACGCTTTCTTCGTCGTCGACGAAAATCAGATCGATCGGCAGGCGTCTTCGTTGCATCACTCCTCCATTTTATGCGGTATTTCCAGGGCAAAACATGCACCTTCTTGCGTGTTCTCTACTGTAATCCTACCAGAAAAATTGCGTTGCAGGATAACCCGCGACATATAAAGTCCCAATCCCGTGCCACGTTCGCCTTTGGTCGAGAAATACGGTTCGAAGATGCGGCCGATCACGTCATCGTCGATGCCGCCGCCGTTGTCTTCGACACGGATACGCACACGATCGCTCCCGCACTCCACCCCGATACGCACCCGGGCATCGGCAATCTTGCGCTCTTGCAGCACGTCTTTGGCGTTGCCGAGCAGGTTCATTATCACCTGCATAAACTGGTTGCGGTAGCCGTCGACGGTACAGCCCGCTTGGGCCGTAATTTCGACAGAAATACCGCTTTTCTCCCACAAATCGCTGATTAAATCCACCGCCGCACGGATGGCCTCAATCACATCGAAAGGCATGCGTTCCGCTTTAGGCTGAAAAAAGTGCCGGAAGTCATCGATGGTCTGCGACATGCCCTGCACCAGCTTCTCGCTTTTTTCCCTGAAACTTTCCATGAACGCTTCGTCGAGTTCATCGAACTCCCACGCATCGACGACACTGTAGTGCAGCAGTGCCAGCGCATTGAGCGGCTGACGCCACTGATGAGCGATATTGGCGATCATCTCACCCATCATCGCAAAACGCGACTGCTCGATCATCAGCATGTCGTTTTGGCGTTCTTTTCGAACTGCCGCGTCGACACGGGCCTGCAATTCATCATTCAGTGTTTGCAGTTTTTCGACCAGCAAAGCGTTTTCGTTCCGGCTTTGCAGCAGTTCCTGCCGCAGGCGAACCTGGGTCGTCTCGTCGCGTACGATCAGCAAAAACCGGTGAACGTCCCATAAAATATCGATCGAGAGAAACAAATCGTTTCTGCCGATCTCTTCGATCGTAAAAGCATGCGTCTCTTCTTTTTCACGCATATTGCGAAGGCGGTCTTCGTAGCCGAACAGCTCCGGAAAATAGTCTCGCACGTCCGATCCTGCCGCAATCGGTTTCCCGTTTTCGGTAAACGGGGCGATACAGGCATTGTCTTCGGAAAAACGCAAATGTTCGTCGAAATGAAGGTAACAGATAAACGGTCTCATCGGCACATCGCTTCCGCCAGTACGGCAAACAGATTTTCGACGTTCTGGCCGGATTTCGCCGAGGTCGGCAATGCCGTCAGAACACGCTCTTTCGGAACGTAACGCTCCAGTTCGGGCAACGGGTCGCAAAGGTCGCTTTTGTTGAACGCGACGACGACCTTCGCGTCGGGGGCCAGTCTGTCGATGCGTTCGATATGTTCTTGAATCGATTCCAGCGTCTTCGGCCGCGTCAGATCGCCGACGACGATCATTCCCGCCGCCCCCACGAGGTAGCGGTCGATCAGCGACTTGATGTCGGTACGGCCTTCGATATCCCATAACAGAAGCTGGGCACGGCAACTCCGTGACGGTACCTCGATATGTTTTCGCGAAATTTTCACGCCGATGGTCACCAGGTATTCGTCACTGAACGTATTGTCGATATAGCGCCGGATCAAACTCGTTTTTCCGACGCCGAAATCGCCTACCATGACAATCTTTTTCGATACCTCTTTCATTGTGAGCTGTCCTTTCTTTGCTGTTCGCCGACTAAATGGACCTCGACCCTTCTGGCTTCGGCGTCGCTGTATGTGCTTGCATTCAAATCTTCCGGATAGGCCGCACTTGCACGCAGTGCGATGCGACCTTTTGCGACGCCCGCATCGACCAGCATACGCCGAACCGATTCGGCACGTTTTTTCGCCACCGTAAGCCGGCCCTTTTTATCCCCTTTGCGATCCGAGTAGCCGACGAGAAGTATCTTCGTTTCAGGGTACAGCTGCATCAGCGACGCGATCAGGTCGATTTTGTCACGATCGCGCGATGCGACCCGATGCGATCCGTAATCGAAATAGAACCGTGACGACAATCGACGCAGCGGCAGCGTTTGCGGCAGGCGTTTTTCGAGTGTACGAACACGCCGTTCGAGCGCTGTGACAGGTGCCTGCGCAACGACCAGCCGGTTTTCGATACGGCGGCCCGCCGCCCATTTTTGGGCGATACGCTCGGCTTTTTCGCGCTGCACGGTGTCGGCCACCGCCCCTTCGAGCACTACGGTTCGCGTCTGAACATGCGGCAAAATACGATAGAGCGCCAATGCCGGATCATGGGTATACCGTTCGAGCAGTGCCGTCTCGATCCGCGCATTGTGATAGGAGAGGTAGGTACGGTATCCTCCGTACCCGAGCACACCCAGCAGCGACAAACCGATAAGGTACAGCGGCCAGCGGCTTCGCGCTTCACGAGCGGCCGATTCGTTTTCCGGTCGCACGTCCAGAATCTTCTGCAGGTGCGTATCGATTTTTTCGGTATCGAGCGTCGAAAGGTCTCCCGAAAAATTTCGGATCGCTTCCATCTGTTCTTCGACGATTGCCGAAAGTTCCCGAGAAACCGTTTCGGATAGCACCGGGCGGACAAGACCCCGCAAAACCACGGCGACGTAACAGGAGCCGGCAACCTCGAGATAGATGGTCGCGTCGCCGTATTCGATCTGGTTGATCTCCGATTCGCTGCCTCCGCGCGCGAGCCAGTCGTTGACGAAGCTGCGAATGGCGGTCAGCATCGACGCGATCATCTCCGGTTCGCCGATTTCGATATCCGGCGCATTTTTCTGTGCCAGCAGCAAACCGGTCTCTTTGTGCACCAAAAACAGCGCTTCGACTTTCCAGCCGAGATTTTCACGCAGCAGCAGTTCGGATTCCGGAATACCTTTGAGTTTTGCGGTGAGCTTTCGCCGAATCGTTGCCGTCGAAAAGGTATGTTGTACCTGTGCATTGATCGTATCGAGCAGATCCCGAAACGACTGCGAAACGAATTTCGCCACCGTCGAGCCGATCACGGGGTACAGGGCATCGACCACTTCGTCACGCTGCGTCTTGATCTGCACGCGAATCGCTTTGCCGATCACCGGCGCCAGCGCCTCGGCGATCACTTCGCCCGAATTCTTGATTTCATGCGAAAGGACGTCGGCGATGATCGGCGAGAGCGTGTCGACAAGAGCGTCGCGATTGAGGCCGATATTGCGCTCTATCACCCTGTCGATCTGCGGCGACAGCCGCTTTAAAATCGCGTCGGGGTCGTCCAGCTCTTTAGCCAGCGCGTCGATACGCTTGGCCAACGTATCGATGGCGTCGATTTCACGGCCGACCAGCAGCGTCCGAAGCGTCTCGTAATCGCTCACCCCTGTGCCTCAGATCCTATTTTTCCGCTTCGTTCGGTACGGTTTCGACGGCGATGTCGAGCCCTTCGCCTTTGATTTTGACCGCCATATCCAGCAGCAGGTCCGCCATCGCATCGCGCGAGACCTTCGCCTCGCCCATCGCCGAAAGCCGGCTGTCGAGGCTTTCGTTGATTTGGCGACGCAGCTCGCTGAGTTCGTTTTTCATCCGGTCGTTCGCCGCCTGCGTCTCTTTTTTCAACAGGTTCAGCTTTGTTTCGTTTTCCTCACCGAGCGAATCGAGCGCCATATTGAGCCGTTTGTCGGTACGCAAAAGCTCTTCACGCAATGCTTCACGCTCCTCTTTCGACAAGTTCGCAAGATTTTTCAGTTTGGTTTCGAGCAGTTCGATACCGCTGTTGAGCTCGCTTTGCATCTGCGCTTTCACTTCACGCATCTGTGCGGCCATTTCGTTCTTCAGCGTCTGCAGCGCCGTTTCCATCTTTGAAAAACGCTGGTCGAGTTCGCGCATCTGCGAACCGAAAATGATTTCTCTGATCTGATCGACGTTTCCGAGTCCTTCGACTTTTTTCGCTCCGTTGTTCTGTTTCATCCTGCTTCTCCTTGCTTATCGACGGCACGCATGATTTCCGTCGATATCCGATTACGAAATGATTTCTTAGATTCCGATGTATTATAGCAAAAAATATAAATATAACAGATTATAAAAATTACAAAAATATCATTTGCATATGATAGAATTATCGAGGTTGTAAGGAAAAGGAGCTGCATGCCGAACCAAAAATCCGGAACTTCTGACCGAGAGCATGGCTTGAAGGGTGAGGGCGATTCCGTTTGGCTCGGTGATCCGCTGCTGCGCGCATTGTGGAATACAATCGATTCCATTGCCGTTGTACTCGATGAAAAAGGTTATCCGGCTGCGCTTAACGATAACGCCCGGGCACTTGCAGTATACGACGGAGCAAAGCTTTCGGAAAAAACATTGTGGGAACTGCTGCTCGACGAGGCCCAGCATCTGCAAGCCCGCGAACTTTTCGAGGTGGCGCTTCATACACAACGCGAAATCCACCTTAACATGCCGATTCGTTCGCCCGACGGTGAGCGCTTCATCGACTGGACGGTCGTTCCCCTCCCCGACCGGCATGTTCTTCTCCTCGGCCGTGACGCAACGCGCGAGCATGACCTCCATCGCTCACTGCGCCGCTGCGAAGAGGAGCTTGAGCGGCTGCTGACCAAACGGATCTCGATACTCGAAAACCAAAACCGCGAACTGAGTACCCTCTCCGTCACCGACCATCTTACCGGCCTTTACAACCGCCGTTACTTCGACGATCACCTCAAACGGCTTCTCGAAGGCGAACGGCGCGAAAGCCGGCTGATCTCGCTGCTGCTTTGCGATATCGACCATTTCAAGAACTACAACGACACCTACGGCCATCTCACCGGCGACAGGGCGCTTCAATCGGTTGCGCATGTCCTGCACCTCTGTCTGCACCGCAAAAAAGATATCGCTGCACGCTACGGCGGTGAGGAATTCGTCGTGATCCTGCCCGAAACCGACAGTGAAGGCGCCATGAAAGTTGCCCAGTGTATTCAACAGAAACTTGGCAACGAACATATCGACCACGCCGGTTCAAACGTGGCATCGCATCTGACACTGAGCATCGGTGTCGTCACTGCCGAAGTTTCTAGCATTCACGACGGCAAAATGCTTATCGACCTCGCCGACCGGCAGCTTTACGAAGCCAAACGCCGCGGACGCAATACCGTCATGTTCGCACGCTACGTCAAAAACTGATCATTTTTCTTTGTCCACCGAGGCAAGCACGAGGCAGCACAGTACCTCTTTGCCCGCCCCTGTGAGCGTTTCCGCCGCCTGTGTCAGCGTCAGGCCCGTGGTCAGAATATCGTCGACGAGAATCACCTGCGTTTCGGGGAAATCTTTGAGCTCGAATCGTCGCGGATGCCGCAGGCGAAAGGCGAAATCTTTGCCCGAGTAGCGCGTCTTCGAACGGGCACGGAGTACGCCGTAGCGTGCGCGCAGCCGCGGATGCTTCATGCTGCGTACCAGCAAGGCCGTGTGCGCATAGCCGTGGCGCACATGATCGTCGACGCCGATAAGCGCCGTCGGCACGTCGAGTTCAAGGGTCTTGGCGTACGGAGCGAACGAGAGCTCCGAGAGAATCCGATAAAGGTGATAGCCCGTGTCGCCGTGTTTTTCAAGCAGCAAGGGTTCGATTTCATCGTAACGGTAGAAGGCATAGACGGGAATGTTCCCCAGAATTTTTCGACGATGCAGCGAAGGAGAAAGCGCCCGGCGGCAGTCACGGCACAGGTGCGAAAACGCCCATCGTTCGCACCTCAAACAGCGCACGGACGCTCAGCTCTCCATTTTCAAAACGCTCATGAAAGCCTCTTGCGGCAGCTGAACCTTGCCGATGGCTTTCATGCGTTTTTTGCCCGCTTTTTGTTTTTCGAGCAGCTTGCGTTTGCGGGTGATGTCGCCGCCGTAACATTTCGCGGTCACGTTCTTGCCCATCGACTTGACCGTCTCTCGGGCGATAATCTTGTTGCCGACCGACGCCTGAATCGCCACTTCGAACAGCTGGCGCGGGACAATCTCTTTCATGTTTTTCACCAGTGCCCGACCGCGCGACTCGGCGGCACTGCGCGGCACGATGATGCTGAGCGCATCGACGACCTCGCCGGCGACGCGGACGTCGAGTTTGACCAGGTCGCCTTCACGAAAGCCGACGGGCTCGTAATCGAAACTCGCATAGCCTTTGGTGAGCGATTTGAGCTGATCGTAAAAATCGACGACGATTTCGTTCATCGGGACCGCGTATTCGAGCAGCACCCGCGTTTCGTTGAGGTATTCCATCTTCTCTTGCACGCCGCGTTTGGAAACGAGCAGATTGATGATATTGCCCAGAAATTCGCTCGGCGTGATCACCGTCGCCCTGACGTAAGGCTCTTCGATGCGCTCGATATGATTGACCGGCGGCAGTTCCGAAGGATTTTGCACCTCGACCATCGTTCCGTCGGTGAGATAGACTTTGTAGACGACCGAAGGCGCGGTGGCGATGAGGTCGAGCCCGAATTCGCGTTCGAGGCGCTCTTTGACGACCTCCATATGCAGCATTCCGAGAAACCCGACGCGAAAGCCGAACCCGAGCGCGACGGAGGTTTCAGGCTCGTAGCTGAGCGAACTGTCGTTGAGCTTGAGCTTTTCGAGCGCTTCGCGCAGTTCTTCGAATTTGTCGGTGTCGATGGGATACAAGCCGGCGAAAACGAAGGGTTTGGCCGGTTCGTATTCGCTCGCCGGTTCGCTTGCGGGCCGTTTGGCGTCGGTGATCGTATCGCCGACGTTGACGACGGAAACTTCTTTGATGCCCAGCACCACGATGCCGATTTCGCCGGTGCCGACGGAGCGTGTTTTGATCTTTTTGCGCGGATGCGGGTACATCAGATCGAGCACTTCGAAGGTCTCGCCGTTGCTCATGAACTGTACTTGCTGCTTGAGCGAAATCTCGCCGTCGAACACCCGTACCAGCGCCAGCGCACCGAGGTAAGGGTCGAACCAGCTGTCGTAAATCAGTGCTTTCGTCGGCGCGTCGGGGTCGCCTTTGGGCGGCGGTATCCGGTCGACGATCGCGTCGATCAGCTCGCGAATGCCGATACCGGTCTTCGCCGAGATCATCACCGCGTCGGCGGCATCAAGGCCGATCGTCGTTTCGATCTCTTCGGCGACGCGCTCGGGTTCGGCGGCGGGAAGGTCGATTTTGTTGATGACGGGCAGCAGTTCCAACTCGTTTTCCATCGCCATATAGACGTTGGCGATGGTCTGCGCCTCGACGCCCTGCGCCGCATCGACGATCAGCAGCGCCCCATCAGACGACGCCAGCGACTTGCTCACTTCGTAGCTGAAATCGACATGGCCCGGAGTGTCGATAAGGTTGAGAACGTAATGCTCGCCGTCTTTGACGTAATCGAGCCGCACGCTCTGCGCCTTGATGGTGATGCCGCGCTCTTGTTCGATATCCATCGTGTCCATCATCTGCGAACTGAGTTCACGCTCGGAGACGGCACCGCACTCTTGAATGATACGGTCGGCAAGCGTGCTCTTGCCGTGGTCGATGTGGGCAATGATCGAAAAGTTGCGAATGTGGCTGGGGTCCATGATACTCCTCTGGCTGCGCGCTACGCGAACAGGCTGTTGACGCTTTCGTTGTGATAGACGCGGCGAATCACTTCGCCGAACAGCGGCGCGACGGTCAGTACCTTGATTTTCGGATGCGGTTTGGAAACGAGCGAATTGGAGACGATCAGTTCATCCAGTTCGCCTTTGTCGAGGTTGTCGTACGCCTTTCCGCTAAGCACCGCGTGCGTCGCGCAGGCCATGACCGACGTGGCGCCTTTGGCCTTGAGCGCCGCGGCCCCCTTGACCATCGTCCCGGCGGTGTCGACCATATCGTCGATCATGATCACGTCCCTGCCCTCGACGTCGCCGATGATGTTCATCACCTCGGCTTCGTTCGCTTTTTCGCGGCGTTTGTCGACGATGACCATGTCGAGGCCGAGTTTTTCGGCGAAATAGCGTGCACGGGCGACGCCGCCGATATCGGGGCTCGCGATGATCGGATTGGGGAGGTTCTTGCTCTGGATGTACTGCTGAAAAATGATCGAACCGTACAGATTGTCGACGGGAATATCGAAAAAGCCCTGAATCTGGCCGGCATGCAGGTCGATCGTCACGAGGCGGTCGATGCCTGCCGTCTGATAGAGGTTGGCGACGAGCTTGGCGCTGATAGGCACGCGCGGTGCGGCCTTGCGATCCTGGCGGGCATAGCCGAAATAGGGAATGACCGCCGTGATCGAACTGGCCGACGAACGGCGCAGCGCGTCGGTCATGATCAGCAGTTCCATCAGGTTGTCGTTCGAAGGATAGCCCGTCGACTGGATGATGAAAACGTCACGACCGCGCACGCTCTCGGAAATCTGTACCGAGATCTCTCCGTCACTGAAACGTTTGATATCGGCCTTTGCCAACGGCACGTCGAGGTACTCGCAGACCTCTTTGGCGAAATCCTGGCTCGCACTTCCGGCGAAAATCTTGTAACCGCGCATGTCACTCTCTCCAAAAATGAAATGCGCAATTATAGCGTGTCAGGCTTAGGCGGGAGGCAGGCCGAATTTTTGCGTAACCAGTTCGCCGTCGTCGTTGAAGAACAGATAGTACAGAAAATCTTTTTTGACCGGCATACCCGCCAGATAGCGAAGCGCCAGATTCGCCTGAAGCGAAGCGATGTGCATCACGATGGGCGCGGCGATGCCGGCAGGCTCTTTTTGCATCACTTTGAACACGTCCGCAAAAGCCGCCTTCTCGAAAAAGCAGACCTGGCCGTGAAACGCTTCGACCGACCCGTAGACCCACGGCACGCCTTGCGCACGGGCATATGCGTCGATTTCGGCGCGCACGGGCAGGTTGTCGGTCGCATCGATCACAAGATCGACCTCGACGCCTTTTTTCGAAAACGCATCAAAGTCGCATGCGTGCGCGTACGCTTTGACGTAAGGGCAGCGCTCTTCGATAATCTGCGCGTTGATCGCCGCTTTGTTTTTGCCTTCGTCGCCGACTTTAAACGCGATCTGGCGATGAATGTTATGGACGCTCACCTCGTCGAAATCGACGATATGAATCTCGCCGATGCCCGTCGCTCCCAGCGCGAAACCCAGCGAACTGCCGAGCCCGCCGCTGCCGATGACGGCGATACGTTTGCGCTGCAAGGATCGCTGAACGTCTTCTCCCCACAGTTTCACCTGACGGTGGAAATAGTTCATCATCGCTGCTGCCCTCCGTTTTTTTCGCTACTTTACCATCAAAAACTTTAATACTTTCGAACCTGTGCGGTTCGCTACGCTATAATAAGCGCACCGTTATACGAAAAGGAGCGGCATGGCCGGCATCATCGACCGATTCACCGACACTTACATCGTCCCGTTCGTCTTCAAGCGTTCCGAACAGCCGCTGCTGCTGCGCGAACTGCTCGAACTCAACAAGAACTACGACGACGGCATGAAGCTCGAAGGCCGCATTCCCGGCTACAAACTGCGGATCGGGCGGACGATTCTGGCGTTTTTGATTTTGTGGAACATCGTACTGATGCCGCTGAGCCTGATCTTTCACAAAGAACTCGCCAAGATCGACTGCCATCTGCTGATCCTTCTGGCTATCCTCTTCACCGGCATGTTCTTCGGTACCTACATGATGTTCAAAGAGTGGCTGATCGACCGGCAGGCGAAACAGCGCATCGTCGAGGCGTGGAAGAATCACTTTCCCCATTTCGCCTACGAAAACCATCATCGTGAAATCGCCCAGATCTACCGTGAAGCCCTCGAACGTGAAATTCCGACCAAAGAACTCTATTTGCACATCATGAACAAACTGGTCTGATGTTCCGCACGACGCTCACCCTTGCGCCCATGCCCCGGGGCTTTCATCTCATTACCCGTCACGTCGAAAACGTCTTGCGTCCGTGCAACGTCGAAACCGGCATGCTGCATCTGTTTTTGCAGCATACCAGCGCTTCGCTCTGCCTGGGCGAAAACGCCGACCCGACGGTTCGCAGCGACATGGAAGCTTTCTTTCTCGACCTCGCCGACGCCAAGCCCTTTTACCGCCACACCTACGAAGGCGCCGACGATATGCCTGCACATATCAAAAGCGTGCTGCTCGGCACGTCGCTGCTGCTGCCGCTCGAACACGGGGTTCCCGCCCTCGGTACCTGGCAGGGTATCTACCTCGGCGAGCACCGAGAACACGGCGGAAGCCGCCGAATCGTCGTGACGGTCTATACAAATGGCTGCTTCTAAACCATTGCATTGTAAAATAAGCGCCAAAAAAAGAGCACCATGGCCCTGATCGACCTG
>CAZYEW010000048.1:12230-13972 GCA_964646705.1 uncultured Sulfurimonas sp. | reverse complement strand
GTCCGGAATGACGGAGAGGGCGCTATGCTTGTAAACGATATCAGTGCAGAAAATGGCGTACGCCGGTGAAATAGAGCGCCATGCCGTGTTCGTCGGCGGCGGCGATGACCTCGTCGTCGCGGATGGAGCCGCCGGGTTCGATCACCGTTTTGACGCCTGCCGCGGCGGCCGCGTCGATGGAATCTCGAAACGGGAAAAACGCTTCGGAGGCCAGGGCGGCGCCGGTAACGTCGAGCCCCATCTCTTTGGCTTTTTTCAGCGCGCACTGTGCGGCATCGACGCGCGACGTCATGCCCATCCCTACGGCGACCATCGCGGCATTTTTGACATACACGACACAGTTGGATTTCGTCAGTGCCGCGACTTTCCACGCAATGGCGGCATCTTTCATGGCCGCTTCGTCCGCTTCGCGTTCGCTGACACGTTTCGCGTTCGCAATTTCCTCGTCGCGTACGCGGTCGGCGTCCTGGTAGACGAAACCGCCGTCGACATGTTTGAAATCCCCTGCGTCGCTCGAAAGCACGAGGCGGTCGCTGCCGTGCTCGAACAGTTTGATCCGTTTTTTCGCGGCAAACACCTCTTGCGCTTCGGGAAGAATGCGGCCGGCGACGATGACTTCGAGAAAAATCTCGTTCATCTTCTCGGCCATCTTCTTGTCCACGACCCCGTTGACGGCCACCACGCCGCCGAATGCCGAAACCGGGTCACACTTAAGCGCCTCGGTATACGCATCGAGCAGCGTATCACGGATCGCGAAACCGCAGGGATTGCCGTGTTTGACGATACAGACGGCATTTTCGTCGCCGAAAGCCGCGGCGATTTTGACCGCGCCGCTGATATCGGTCAGATTGTTGAAGCTCGCTTCGCCTTTGAGCGTCGTGAAATGGCGGCGGTAATGGTCGTCGAACTCGTAGAGCGCTCCTTTTTGATGCGGGTTCTCGCCGTAACGGGTGTTCATCACCTTGCTGCCGACAACGAACTGCTTGTCGCCGAAACCGTCGTTGAAACGGCCGTTCATATAGTTGGCGATCATGCTGTCGTACGCAGCCGTATGTTCGAACGCCTTGATCATCAGGCTGCGGCGAAATTCAACGCTGTTTTCTTCGTTGCGAAGCGTTTCGACGACGGCACCGTAATCGGAGGGATCGGTCACGATCATCACGCTATCGAAATTCTTCGCCGCGCTGCGTACCATCGCCGGACCGCCGATATCGATGTTTTCGATAATCTCTTCGAAATCGTCGGTCCGTTCGATCGTCGCTTTGAACGGATAGAGATTGACGCAAACGAGGTCGATCGGCTCGACACCGAGTTCTTTGGCCTGCTCCAGATGCGACGGTTTGTCGCGCCGATACAAAATACCGCCGTGCACATAGGGGTTCAGGGTTTTGACCCGCCCTTCGAAACATTCCGGGAATTTCGTGATTTCATCGATCTCGATCGCGTCGATCCCCCCGTCTTTGAGCATTTTGTAGGTTCCGCCGGTCGAAACGATTTCGAATCCGAGCGAAACAAGAGACGAAGCGAAGGCGACGATGCCGGTTTTGTCGCTGACGCTGAGAAGTGCGCGTTTTTTCATGGTAGCTGCCTTGTGGAAATATCTGGCGTATTTTATCGAAGGAGGGGTTAGAATTGCGTTATCAGTCTTTGAGCTTCTGGCGGATTTCGAGGAAGCGCCCGAAATGGTCGATAAAAAGCTCGACAAGCTCAGGATCGAAATGTTTGCCGCTTTCATCGGTAAT
>CAZYEW010000048.1:0-12130 GCA_964646705.1 uncultured Sulfurimonas sp. | reverse complement strand
GCCGAAGGTTTGTTGAGAATCCGGTCGGGAATGGCGACCTTGCCGATATCGTGCATCGCCGCGGCAAGCTTGAGCACTTCGACCGTTTCCGCCCGCAATCCGTACAGCCGGCCCAGCAAGCCGCTGTATTCGGAAACGCGGCGCACGTGGTTGCCCGTATCTTTCGAGCGCAGCTCCCCGACGTAGGCAAGCGTGAAAATAATATCTTTTTGCGTCTGTTCGATCTCTTCGTCGCGGTAGTATTTCAGCTCCAGGTGCGTCTGTACCCTGGCTTTGAGTTCGCGTGCATTGAAAGGTTTGACGATATAGTCGACACCGCCGACCTCGAAACCGCGGCTGACTTCTTTGATATCCGAAAGCGCCGTCAGGAAAATGACGGGAATGTCTTTCGTTTTTTCCGTCGCTTTGAGTTGTTCGCAGGCAGTGAAACCGTCCATCACGGGCATCATGACATCGAGCAAAATCAAATCGAACTTGCCCTCCAGCGCTTTGCCGACCGCTTCTTCACCGTTTTCGGCGACCACGACGTTGTGGCCTTCGCGTTCGAGCAGTTTTCTGACCAGTACGACGTTCGTCGGCGTATCGTCGACGACAAGAATATTTGCGGGACTTGAGCGCATCAGACTGCTTCTTTCGGAAAATTTGTAATTATTGTAACATTAAATCATCAAAATTCCGTCATTTTCCGATGCCGAATATCTCAAGCGCCCGTTTCAAGTCCTCCGGCGTGTCGATTCCGAAGCCCGTCGACGTCACTTTGACCATACTGATCGGCAAAGCATGATAGAGTGCACGCAGCTGTTCAAGTTTTTCGACGTCTTCGATCGGCGCGTCGTCGAGCGCACAGAAATCGTGCAGGCTTTTGGCCGTGAAGCCGTAAATGCCGATATGCCCGAAATAGGTTGCCGCACCGCTTCGGTTGTAGGGAATGGGCGCACGCGAAAAGTAGACCGCTTCGTGGCGGGCGTTGAGAACCACTTTGACCAAATTCGGATCGCGGGCGGTTTCGGCGTTGACCGTGTTGTAACAGCTGACCATCACGAAGGCGTCTTTCTTTTTGCGCAGGCGTTCGATGCGCTCGAGCACCGCCGAAACGACCTCGGTCTCGATGAACGGCTCGTCGGCCTGCACGTTGAGCACGGGTTCGTCATCCGGCAGTGCGAGCAGCTGCGCGCATTCGTTGACGCGGTCCGTCCCGCTTTTGTGCGTCGTCGACGTCAATGTGGCCGGAATGCCGTAATCGGTACAGACCTTCACGACCTCCTCGTCGTCGGCGGCCACCATCACTTCGTCGACCTCCCGAACACGCTGTGCCGTGCGCACGACCATCGGCAAGCCGCCGATATCGGCGAGCACTTTCTTGGGAAAACGGGTCGATGCCAGACGGGCGGGGATGATGATCATTTGGGCTCCTTGGATATAATACGAATATCATTATAACTTAACGGCGAAGGGAAAAGATGCTGCTTTATCAGCCAGAGAACGGCTACCGCTACAACAGCGACTCGCTTTTTCTCTACGATTTCGTTTCGTCGTTTTCCCCGCGCGGACGGATGCTCGACGTCGGAGCGGGCTGCGGGGTCGTCGGGCTGCTTATCGCACGCGACCATCCGAAAGTGCAGCTCGAAGCCGTCGAAAAACAGATAGATTTCGTTCAATATGCACGGCACAACGCCCGCGTCAACGGCATCGACTGCCGCATCCATCACGACGATTTTCTGCATTTCGACGACGGCGAAGGCTACGACTACATCGTTTCCAACCCTCCTTTCTATCACGACGGTGCTTCGCGCAGCAGCGACCCGATGATCCATACCGCACGCTACAATCTTCACCTGCCGCTTGACGATTTCATCGCGCACGCCGCAAAGCTGCTGCGGCCCAAAGGCCACCTGATGCTCTGCTACGACCCCCAGCAGTTCGCCCTGCTTTGCGCGGCGTGCGAACGCGCCCGATTAAGAGTGGTTGATGTACAATTCGTCCATTCCAAAGCCGACCGCAACGCGACCCTGGTGCTGCTGCACGCACGCAAAAACTCGAAATCGCTCATGACGATACGGCCGCCGCTGTTCGCCTTTGACGCAGATGAATTCTCCGCCAAAAGCGCCCAAGTCTATCGCGATGCAAGGACACACAGTATAAAATGCGCTCTATGATGACTCAACCCTCCTATCCCTACCGGTTCGACCCTTCGGCCTGCGCCGCGTGCGGCGGACGCTGCTGTACCGGTGAAAGCGGGAACATCTTTGTCTCGCCGGCGGAAATTCGCGCACTCGCCGCACATCTTCGCATCGACGAAAACGACTTCCGCCAGACCTATCTCGAAAAACGCGGGTACCGCTTTTCGCTCAAGGAACGCGTCGTCGGCATGTCGCACGACTGCATATTTTTCGACCGGAAACTTGGAGGCTGCTCGGTCTACGAGGCACGTCCCGCCCAATGCCGTACCTTTCCGTTTTGGGACTACTACAAAACCCGTGTCGCCGAACTCAAACAGGAATGCCCGGGGGTGTACGATGCCTAAACGTTTTGCCCTTTTCGTACTCGCCGCGTTCGCGCTTGCGGGATGCAACATCAAACAACCCGGACTTTCGCCGAATCAAAAAGCGTTCGAAGCCGAAGACGCCTACGCCCTTTTCGCCCTCGACGCCGAAGCCAACGGGCATTATGCGGCGGCGGCACAGTATTTCGCCCTGCTGTACGAAAAAGCCCCCCGAAAAGCGTACCGGGAACATTTCTTCAACGATTTGCTGCTGGCCAAGCAGTACAACGACGTGCTGACCAACGTCGAAAAGATCGAACAGGTCAGCGGCGGCGACCCTGAACTCGAACGCTACCGGATTCGGGCACTGCTGGGGCTCGGCAAACTCGACGACGCCAAAAAAGCGGCACTGGCACTGGTCGAAAAGACCAAGGCCAAACAAGACTACGTCACCGTTGCCGACATCTACGCCGCGCAAAAACACTACGATACGGCGCTCAAATACCTCGAAAGCGCCTACGCGATCGACTTCGACGAAAATGTGCTCGACAAACTCGCGGTGATGATGTACGTCAATCTCGACCGCAAAAAAGATGCGATCGCGCTGCTTGAAACACACGTTCGGATGAACGGCTGTTCGGAGCGCATCTGCAAACGGCTCGCAGGCTTCTACAGCGATCAAAACGACATCGACGGGATGCTCAATACCTATCTGCGTCTTTACGACAGCCACCCCGACCCTCAAATCGCCCAGGCGATCATCCGCATCTACAGTTATCAAAAAGCGATGATCCCGCTGATGCATTTTCTCGAACGCTCCCATGCCGACGACGACCTGCTGCTCAAGCTCTACATCAACGCACACGAATACGCCAAGGCCGCCGAACTCGGCGAACGGCTTTACGAACGCGAGGGCGACGCGTCCTATCTCGGCCAAAGTGCCATTTTCCAGTTCGAAGGCGCCGGCGACCGTGCCGATCCGAAGCTGCTTGCCGCCGTCGTTCGCAAGCTCGAAACCGCCGTCAAAAGCGACCGCGACCCGCTGCTTTTGAACTATCTCGGCTACCTGCTCATCGACAACGACATCGATGCAAAAAAAGGAATTCGCTACGTCGAACAGGCACTCGAACAAGAACCCGACTCCCCCTTCTACCTCGATTCGCTCGCCTGGGGATACTACAAGCTCGGCCAATGCCGCAAAGCCCGTCAAATCATGCAAAAGACGCTTAAAGCCATGGGCGGCGAGCATGATGACGAACTCGACGCACACGTCGAAGCCATCGAACGATGCCTGAAGCGCAAACCATCATCACAGGACAGACCATGATTCTCGACGATATCATCGCCAAAACCAAAGAAGACCTCGCCAGAAAAGAAAAAGAATACAGCATGGACTGGCTGGGCCGCTCCCTCGCCTTCAACGCCCGCGCGCCCAGGCCCGTCGTTCCGCATCTCAAAGCGACCTCCGAAGAGCCTTACCGTATTATCGCCGAAGTCAAGAAGGCCAGCCCGTCCAAAGGGGTGATCCGTGAAGATTTCGATCCGCTGGCCATCGCCCAGGGGTACGAACGCGGCGGGGCGAACGCGCTTTCGGTACTCACCGAACCGCACTTTTTTCAAGGCGACCTCGAATACCTCGCGGGCATTCGCCGCTACGCGTCGATCCCGCTGCTGCGCAAAGATTTCATCGTCAGCAAGTATCAGCTGGTCGAAGCACTGGTGTACGGTGCGGATTTCGTGCTGCTCATCGCCAAAGCGCTTTCGCGCAAAGAACTCAAGGAACTGCTCGAATACACGCGCCATCTCGGCATGGAGGCGCTGGTGGAGATTCACGACAGAAAAGACCTCACCAAAGCCATCTTCGCCGGTGCGGACATCATCGGCATCAACCACCGCAACCTCGAAACCTTCGAGATGGATATGGAACTCTCCTACCGCCTCGTTCCTCTCATTCCCAACAACAAAATCATCGTCGCCGAAAGCGGTATCTACGAACACGGCCAGCTCGAAGACCTAGCCAAAGCGGGCGTCGACGCCTTTTTGGTCGGCGAATCACTGATGCGTCAAGACAACGTGGAAACCGCGTTGCGATGCCTTAAAACGGGAGAATGCCCCGAAGGGTGAAACCTACGCCAGCAGGCGTTTGACGCACGCGCTGATGCGTTTGCCGTCGGCACGGCCGGCGAGTTTTTTGCTTGCGACTCCCATCACTTTGCCCATCTCTTTCATCGACGATGCACCGGTCTGTGCGACAATGGCTTTCACCTCCTCTTCAAGCTCGGCATCGTCAAGCTGACGGGGAAGATAAGCCTCGAAACAGGCAATCTCCGCCAGCTCTTTGTCGGCCAGCTCTTCACGCCCCGCCGCTTTGTATTGCGCAACCGAGTCGTTGCGCTGTTTGATCTGCTTTTGAATAATCGCGATCACGTCTTCGTCGGAAAGTTCTTTGCGTTCGTCCACTTCGATCTGCTTCATCGCGCTGTTGAGCAGCCGCAAGGCATCTCTGCGTACGGTGTCTTTGGCTTTCATCGCCTCTTTGATGTCGTTTCTTATCTGATCTTTCAATGCCATCTCAATCCTTTTTTTTTCGACATTATACCCGCTTACCTTCGCCTAAAAGCATCCGGCTTGAGCAAACACCTTCTTCATTATTTATTCTTATCGTCATAGGATTGGAAAAAGCAAGGAGAAAACGATGACATTCGACAAACGAAGCTACAACATCTATCTGGTCACCGCCGTCATCGCAGGGGGACTGCTTTTTATGGCGATATCCCTGTGGCACATTGCGGGCGATATCGATTCGCAAAGCAGCGTCGATCTTGCCATTGACCGTATGGTAGACGAGTGCTGGGAAAAAAACGGACTGGATGAAAAGCTGGGAGAAAAAAGCTGGTTTTCGTGGGAGTGAAGCCGGCCGGGCCGGCAGGGCGGGAACTTAAATGTTGTCGCGCAGGCCAAGCTCGACGATGAGCTTGTCGTAGGCCGGGCGGTTCGTGCGCTTGAAATAGCGCATCAGCCGGCGGCGCTGACCGACGAGTTTAAGCAGACCCAGGCGTGAAGCGTGGTCTTTTTTGAACGTTTTAAGGTGCTCGGTCAAATCCGAAATGCGCTGCGTCAGCAGCGCGATCTGTACTTCGCTCGATCCCGTGTCGTTTTCGTTGCGTCCGAACTTGTTGATGATTTCTTGTTTTTTCGCCGCATCCAAAGCCATGATAGCCTCCTGAGGGTATAGTGAATTTTGTCCGTTTATCGGAACAATGGGCGGCATTATAGCGAACTTTTCTTCGATTGCAAACATTCAATGAATGGAGGATGGAAAATGTACGATGGAAGATGAGGATAATTTTTCGTCACCCTGAACTTGATGCTGGGTCCATGGAATGAATGGAGGATGGAAAATGTACGATGGAAGATGAGGATAATTTTTCGTCACCCTGAACTCGATTCAGGGTCCAAGGCTGAGTGGATGGAGGATAGACAATAACGATGCGTTATCTACGGCATAAAAGGCTTGTAGATTCCGGATCAAATCCGGAATGACGGGAGAAGGTTGGATGTTGCTGCTTTTCAACGGACTGTAAGGTATCTATTTCTATAATTAAACGACTATTTAGTTAAAAGGATCTGTTTTTATGTCCAATTCCGTCCGTCGCCGCGATGCCGAGGCGACGAAAAGCAAAATCATCGGCAGTGCCATGGCGCTTTTTTCGAAAAAAGGCTTCGATGCGACGACCGTCGACGACATCGCCGAGGCCAGCGGCGTCAACAAAGCCCTGCTCTATTACTATTTCAAAAACAAGGCCGGCCTCTACAGCGAGGTGATGACCCGGGTGCTCGACGCGATCGGTGCGGAAGTGCTCGCAGCCAATGCCCGCTGCAGCGACCCGCTGTGCGAACTCGAAGCCTTTATCACCGCCTATGCGGTACATGCGGTGAAAAACCCCTATTTCCCCGCCCTTTTGCTGCGCGAACTCAGTGACAGCGGTGCGCATCTTCCCGAAATGATGTTCGAAAAAATGCGTGAACTTTTCGCGCTGCTTCGCCGTATTCTCGCACGCGGCGAAGCCGAAGGGCTGTTTCACGACGTCGTGCCGATGGTCGTGCATTTCATGATCATCGGCACCCTCAACCTGCTGGTTACCACCCAGCCGCTGCGCGAAGCGGCCCAACGGCACGATCCCGACGCCCAAACGTGCAGCGACTGTCCCATCGAAGAAATTGCGGCGTACCTGTATCGAAAAATACGCCGCATGCTGGAGGAATCATAAATGTATAAAAAAACCGTTGCCGCACTGGCCCTGCCGCTGCTGCTGCAAGCACACACCCTGCACGAACTTTTCGCGGCGCTCAAAACCCATCCCCAGACGCTGCGCGACGAAACGGCCGTACGGCAGGCCCGTATCGCGCAGGACAAAGCCAACGCCGCTCTTTATCCAAAAATCGACCTGTTCGGTTCGTACGACAACTACTCCACACCGACGGGCATGGTGCCGCTGCCGCCCAACGAACTCTTCACGATGATCAAAGACCCGCGCACCCCCCAGCCTTTCGCCTACAACATCTACCGCATCGGTGCGTCGCTGAGTATGCCCGTGTTCGTACAGTCCATCTTCACCTTCGCGAAAAAAGCCGAGGCCATGCAGCGCAGCGCCCGGGCGAAAAAACGTATCAACCGCATCAAGAACCAAGCCGTGATCGTCGGAGCCGATGCCGACTTGCTCTACCTCGACGCCCTGAATAAAGCGATCGAGGGCAAGGCCCGTTCGCTGCGTGCCACGCAAAAAACACTGAAAATCAAAGTCGCCAACGGGCGCGCACCCGCCTCGGCGCTGTACAAGCTCGACGACAGCCTCAACCAGGTCGCTATCACGAAAAATTCGATCGCCCTGCAGCGGCAAAAGCTGCTCGCGCAGATCGAACGCCTCACGGGTATCCGGCTGGATGCGCCCGTACCCTTGAAACAGATCGGCAGTTTCAAAGCCGGCGATTTCGCCGCACTCGAACCGCTGCGTCGCAAAATCGAAGCCGACAGACTCGACCTCGAAGCGCACAAAGAGCGCCTCTACCCCTCGCTTGTCGCCCGCGGAAACTACGTCCGCAGCTACGGCGAAGCCTACAACAACGATAAAAGCGTCTACGAAAGCTACGGAAGCATCGGCGCCGTACTGAACATTCCGATCGTACATATGGACCGCTACGCCGACATCGACGAAGCGAAAATCGCGCTCTCCGCCGACGAAATCGAGCTTCAAAAACGTCTGGACGAACTCCGTGCCGATGCCGAGGCCCTCGAAACGTCACTGCCGCTGCTCGAAAACTCCATCACCCTGTACCGCAAAAGCATCGACAACAAACGCCGGCTGCTTCGTATCGCCAAACTCAACTACAAAACCGGCCGCCTTTCAACCGAAGAGTACCTGCGCTACGAAGACGACGTCGTCGAAGCCGAAGCCCGGCTCTACAAGGCCCGGGCACAAAAATGGCAGACGCTGATGCAGCTTGCCGTGATCTACGCCAACCCTATCGAGGAGATTATCGAATGAAAACCCTACTAAAACTCATCATCTTCGTCGCCGTGCTCGCCGTACTGGCAGCCGGCGGTATCAAGGCGGTCAAAACCGCCCGTGCCAAAGAAGCGCAAACACCTGCGGTGAAGACCTATCCCGTCGTCGTGCGTACGCTTTCGCCCAAACCCGCGCACACGCAGCTGACCCTGCCCTACCTCGCCGAAGTGCACAACGACAAAGACGTCGAAATCGCACCGCGTATCGCCGCACGCATCGTTTCTATCCGGCGAAGCGGCAGCCGCGTGAAAAAAGGCGACGTCGTCGTCCGCCTCGACACGACGGACATTCAAAGTGCCCTTGCAAACGTCAACGACCAGCTCAAAGCCGCTGTCGTCGCACGCAATAATCTCGAAGCGACCCACAAACGGACCCTCGAACTGCTCGATATTCAGGGCGCATCGATCGAACAATCGCAAAAAGAAGCGACCCAGCTCGCCGAACTCGAAGCGAAAATCGCCGGACTGAACCAAAAACGCATCGAACTCGACAACGCGCTTTCGTATGCCGTCATCGTCTCGCCGGTCACCGGGACGGTCGCCAAAACCTATGCGGCCAAAGGTGCGACCGCCATGCCGGGCAAACCCCTGATCGCACTGCATTCGGACAGCGGCTTCTACCTGATGGTGCGCGTGCCGGCCGATCTGCCCATCGACGGCGTACGCTACGCCGGCAAACGCTACGCCGCGACACCGCTGGGAAGCACCTGGCACGGACTGGCCGAATACAAAGTCTACCCTGCACAGCGCGGTCTCACCAGCGGCGACCGCGTCGAAGTAAGCGTCATCGTGTTCGACGGCCGGGCAACGCCGCTGCCGTTCGATGCCGTACTCGACCGCGACGGCAAGGCCAGCGTCCTCATCGTCCGCGACAATCACGCCGTTCCCCGTGCCGTGCACGTACTGCGCCGCGGCCAGGAAGGTCTGGTCGTCAGCGACGATCTCAACGGCAGCCGCATCGTCGTCGCCAAACCCGATATCCTGCTGCGGCTGCTCGGCGGATACGCCCTCAAAGTCAAGGAGTAAGCCGTGTTCGGTTTTTTCTACAAACGGCCCTATCTGCTGTATGCACTGATTACGGCTTTCTTTTTTATGGGCATCGTCGCCCTGGTGACGCTGCCGAAAAACCTGTTTCCCGACGCCAATCCGCCGCAGATCGTCGTCATCACCAAAGTCCCCGGCGCAACGGCGCAAGTCGCGGCCAACACCGTCTCCAAACCGATCGAAGAAGAGATTTCCCGTCTGGGTGAAATCACCGACGTCAGCTCAGTCAACGTCGCGAACTTTTCCGTGGTCAAGGCGCTTTTCAGCTATAAAAAGTCTTTAGGCGCCGCGGCCGTCGACGTTGCCAACGCCCTCTCGATCGCCAAAGGAAAACTGCCGCCGGGCACCAACCCATCCATTTATACCACCGGTGATTTCACCCTGCCCGTCGACGTCATTTCGCTCAGCCCGAAAAATGCCTCCGTCACGCTGGGAGACATTCGAAAAATCGCCGACAGTTTCATCAAACCCGCTCTGCTTGCGAACCGACATATCGGAAACGTCGAAGTGTTCGGCGGCTATCAGAGTGCGATTTCGATCGAAGTCGATCCGTTCAAGGCCAAACGCTACGGCGTCGCCTTCGATGCCGTCGCCAAAGCGATCCAAACCCTCAACCGGGATATGCCCGTGGGCTTCACCAAAGGCGAAAACGACTTCTATACCGTAACCTTCTACGGCGAACAAGACAATGTCGAACGCCTCAAGCAGCTGCCCGTGCTGCCCAACGTCACCCTCGGCGATATCGCCGACGTACGCTGGAGCCACCAAAAACGCACTTCCGGCTATATCGGCAACGGCCGCGACGCCATCGCCCTGGCGATTCAGCGTGCACCCGGCGGCAGCGTGCTCGACGTCAGCAAAGCGGCCCGCAGCCAGATGAAAACACTGGCCAAAGAATATCCCAACATCCGTTTCGAAATCAGCGACACCCAGCGAGACCTGATCGAACAAGCCAACGACAACATGCTCGAAGCGCTGCGCGATGCAGTGATCTATACCCTGCTCGTCATCATGATTTTTCTCGGCAATTTCCGCGCCATCGTTGCCGCGGGTCTGTCGATTCCCATGGTCTTTTTTGCGACGATGGCCATTATCTGGCTTACCGGCGGCGAACTCAACATCGTCGTCTACACCGCCATTATCCTCGCACTGGGAATGCTCACCGACGATGCCGTCGTCGTGCTCGAAAACATCGAACGCCATCTCAACGAAGTCCACGAAAACCTCGAAAATGCCATCGTACACGGTACGAAAGAAGTGCTCAAGCCCGTCTTTTCGGGGACGGTAGCCACCATCGCCGTGCTCTTTCCGCTGATGTTCGTCGGCGGTTTCCCCGAAAAAATCTTCCGGCCGCTGATCGAAACGCTGATCATCGCACTGCTGGTAAGCTATTTCCTTTCGGTGACGTTCATTCCCCTGCTCTCCCGCCGCCTGTACAAAAACGGTACGGGGAAAACAAAGATCGAACAGGGGTTCGAATGGTTCTATCGGCAGACAATCGGCAGGCTTGTCGGTCCCTACGTCGGCATCATTCGATTCAGCAACGGCCGGCTGCGCATCTTGCGACGGATCTTTCTGACCGTCGGCGTGCTTGCCGTACTGGCCCTCTCGCTCAAAAATATCATGCCCACCATCGGCAAAGACGCCATGCCGCCGATGGACACGGGCATCATCAAAGCCCAGGTCGCTTTCAGCGCGAACGACACCGTCGACAGCGCCGAGAAAAAGATTGCGCCGCTGCTCACGTGGCTTGAGCGGCAACCCTGGGTCAAAATGAGCTCCGTCGCCTTCGGAACCGAAGCGGGCGTGCTCAGTCTGGGCAGCGGAAACATCCCCGCCGAAGCCACGATCACGATCAATGCCGTCAACCGTTTTGACCGCAACGCGACGATCTGGGAGCTTGAAAACCGTATCCGCGACAAAATCGCCACCCTCGAAGGCGTCAAGCGCAACGATGTCTTCGATTTCGGCGCCACCGCACTTTCGTCGGTCAAAGCCACCGTCGATACCCGATTGCAGTCCGCCGGCCTCGAAGGGCTTCCCGACGCGGCGCACGCCGCGGCCGATGCGCTCAACACCGTGCGCGGGCTGACCTCCGTTTCGACGTCCTGGGACAAAGACTTCACCGAAATCGTCCTCGACATCGACACGAACAAGGCACTCAGTTACGGCATCACGCCCTACGGGATCGCCGCACAGATCCCGCTTAAAGGCCAGATTGTCGGACTGGGTGCGAACCTCGCCTCGATGAACACGCAGTATGTCCGGCTCTACCTGCGGGGAAAATTCGCCCAAAACATCCAGACGCTTCGGCTGCTTCCCATTCAAACGAAACTGGGCGAAGTCCCGCTGGCACAGCTTGCGAAGATCACCTCGCATCTGACCTACGCCAAAATCGAACGCGACAACATGCTTTACAGCGTCGACGTCAACGGCTACCGCGCCCGCCGTCCCGTCACCCATCTGACCGATGACACGGTCGATGCGCTCAAAAACATTTCGCTTGAAAGCATCGTCGTCTCCCAGCAGGGCGATATCGCCACCATTCACGACAGTTTCGCCCGGATGCTCAAAGCCATCGGCCTGGGTGTCGTCTTGCTGCTGCTGGCCCTCGTCGCCATCTACCGCTCCGTGCGCCTGGCGGCGATCATGATCATCGTGCTGCCGCTTTCGCTGATCGGCGCGGCGTGGGGCATGCTGCTGTTTGGCAAACCCAGCTGCATGCCGAGTCTGCTGGGTATTTTGCTGCTCTTTGGCATCATCATCAAAAACGCCGTCTTGCTGATCGATTTTTATCAGGAGTACCGTGAAAAGGGCGAAAGTCCGTTCGAGAGCGCGATTGAATCGGTGCGCATCCGTTTCCGCCCGGTCATGATGACGGCGTTCGGCACCATTGCAGGCATGATCCCCATCGCCCTCGAACAAGCCGTAGGCCTCGAACGCCTCAGCCCGCTGGCCGACGTCGCGATCGGCGGCCTGCTCGTCGGCACCCTGCTGACGCTGGTGTACGTTCCGATGTACGCCTATATTTTCGACGG
>CAZYEW010000047.1:3589-14011 GCA_964646705.1 uncultured Sulfurimonas sp. | reverse complement strand
ACGATCGCCGATCATCGCAGCCGCGAACAGGTGATCGCGCAGATCGCCGACCCTGAGCACACCTACCGATCGCTTGGCTACGCACGCAATTCGATGCCGGCGTTCGGCGACCTCAACACATCGGCGCTCAATGCGCTGGCCGATTACATTTTCCGATTCAAGGACACCCCATGAAACAGACTGTCGCGATCGTACTGCTGCTTTTGTCGGCACTGCAGCTTGGAGCACACGAGAAAATTTTCGTTGTCGAACGCGAAAACTCCGCGCTCGCCGTGATCGAGCACAACCTGCTCACCGACGAAATCAAGCAGATGCACAACTTCAACCATGCCGTCGTCAAGTTCCGCGGCAACGACGGCTACGTCATCACCCGTGACGGCTACGTCGTCAAATTCGACCCCGTCAACGACAAGAAGCTCAAGGAGTACCGCACTTCCAAAAGCGCCATCGGCTTCATTATCGGCGACAACTACGTCGCCGTCGCCAACTACGACAACAAAACCGTCGAAATTCTCGACCGTGACCTCAAGCCGCTGCAGACCATCCGTACCGGCAGCCGCAACGTCGGCATCAAAGAGTACGGCGACAAACTCGTTTTCGCATGCATGGACACCGACGAAATCTGGGTGATGAAAGACACGAACGACGGCAAAGCCGTGCCGCATTTCGTCTTGCTGAAAAAAATCACCGATATCGGAAAAGTCCCTTTCGACGCGATGATCGACAAAAATCTCTACGTCGTAGGCCTCTTCAACTCGCCCGACGTGGGCGTCCTCGATCTCGACACCTTCACCTACCGCAAAGTGCCGCTGGCGCTTGGCAAAAAAGAACGCATTCTCAAAGTCCCGCATTTCGGTTTTTGGAGCATCAGCGACGGCTATTTTTTCATCCCTGCCGTCGGCAACAAAAAGGTTTTCGTCTTCGATCACGGCTTTCATTTCGTCAAAGCGATCGAAACCGAGGGCAATCCGGTGTTCACGGCATTGAGTCCCGACAAAAAATGGCTGGCCGTGACGTTCAGCGGGCGCAAGTTTCCCGTCGTTCAGATCATCGATACCAAAACGCTCTCGGTCGTGCGCCGCTTCGAGTTTCCGGGCTGGATTCTGCACCTGCGCTGGTCGAAAGACACGCCGCATCTGTATTTCAGCGTCAATACCGCCGACGAAGTCCTTGCCTACAACGTCTCCGATCCCGATCCGAAAAAGTGGTGGAAACATTTTGAGTGGCCCGTGCCCAAACCCTCGGGCATCTTCTTGTTCGAAACCCCGGAAAAAAGGTAGCCCGTGTTCCGTTTGAGCAATCTCATCAAATCGGTTACGGGCGGTACCCCCGAGCGCTCGCTCGACGGTTCCATCGTCATCTGGAACCTGACCAACCGCTGCAACCTCGCCTGCCGCCACTGCTACAGCTACGCCGACCCGAACGCCGAAGATTTTCTTTCGACCGAATTCATTGTCGGATCGATTCCCGAGCTCAAAAAAGCGGGCATCAAATTCGTCATCTTTTCCGGCGGCGAGCCGCTGATTCGGCGTGACATCTTCGACATCGCCCAGGCCATGCGCGATGCCGGCATCGTCACCTACCTTTCGACCAACGGGCTGTACGTCAGCGGAAAAAACGTCGATCGCATCATCGAAACCTTCAATTACATCGGGATCAGCATCGACGGCATCGAAACCGTGCACGACAGCTTCCGCGGGCTTGAAGGAGCATATCGCAAAAGCCTCGACGCCATCGCACTGATCCAGCGCCACGGCGGCAACGCCGGCATCCGTTTCACGATCACCGAAGAAACCAAGGCAAGCTTCTACGCCATCTTCGAGCTGGCCGAAACCATCGGCGTCGACAAAATCTATATCTCGCACCTCGTTTACAGCGGCCGGGGGCTGGACAATCTCAAAATCGACATTTCCAAAGAAGAACGCCGTACGTTTGTGAAGTTCATTGTCGACAAAGCCTTCGAATACATCGAAACCGGCCGCGGCATCGACATCGTCACGGGCAATATGGAGATGGATGCCGTTTTGTTTCTGGAAATCTTCGCGCAAAAACACCCCGAACTCAAAGACGAAATGGCCCGCAGGCTTCGCAGCTGGGGCGGCAACAGCGCCGGACGCAAGCTCGGCAATATCGACTGGCTCGGCCGCGTCAAGCCCGATCCGTTCTTCCCTTTTTATCTGGGCAATATGACCGAACGTCCTTTCAGCGACATCTGGCTCGACGCGAACAACGCAATGCTCACCCGCCTGCGCGAGCACCCGCGCCGCCTCGGCGGCATCTGCGAAAACTGCGGCGTCATCGACGTCTGCAACGGCGGATCGCGCAGCCGCGCCTACGCGATCAGCGGCGATTTGTGGGCCGAAGATCCGTCGTGCTACCTTACCCGACAAGAAAGAGAGGGCCTCTGATGGGCAAAGTCTACCTTACCGGCGCCGGACCCGGAGATATCGAACTGCTGACGCTCAAAGCGCTGCGCGTCGTACGCGAAGCCGACGTCATCATTTATGACCGGCTGGCCAATCCTGCCATTTTGGACGAAGCCAAAGACGGCTGCGCTTTCGTCTATGTCGGCAAAGAAGACGGCCGCCACACCCTGCCGCAGGATCAAATCAACGAAGTCATCTACCAAAACGCGCTCGAACACGCAACCGTCGTCCGCCTCAAAGGCGGCGACCCGCTCGTCTTCGGCCGCGGCGGCGAAGAAGCGGCGTACCTCAAGGAACGCGGTATCGGCTACGAATTCATCCCCGGCATCACCTCGGCCGTCTCCGTACCCGCCTATGCCGGTATTCCCGTCACCCACCGCGGTGTCGCCGTGTCGTTTCGCGTCGTCACGGGGCACGAAACGCCCAACAAAGAGACCTCGCAGGTCGACTGGGAGTCGATGAAAGCCGATGAAACGATCGTCTTTTTGATGGGCCTGCACAACCTGCGCAATATCGCCAAAAATCTTGTGCGTATCGGGCGTGCGGCATCGACGCCGTGTGCCGTCATCAGCCGCGGTACGACGCCGCAGCAGCGCACCGTCACCGGCACACTCGAAGATATCGCCCAAAAAGTCAAAGAAGCCGCCCTGCCGACGCCGGCGCTGATCGTCGTGGGCAACGTCGTTTCGCTGCGCCCGCAGCTGGAGTGGTTCGCCGCTTCTGCGAGCGCACCGGAAAGTGCGTAATCCCAACACAAGGAGTTCATCATGAAAACGATGCTTTGGAGTACCGCGGCACTGGCCGCCGTCTTGACATTCAGCGGATGCAGCGCCATGTCTTCGGCCCAAGCGCCGGGCAATCTCGACACCGAGGCGAACATCGTCAAAACGGCCGGCGACCAAAACACCGGCACCCTTCGCAAAGCCGTTGCCGAAGCCGCCGAAAAAGCCGGCTGGAACGTCTCTCAAATCGACGATCTGAGCCTCATCGCGTCACGCTACAGCGACGGCAAAAGCGCCAGTGTGCTGATGACGCTGCACGACGACGGCGTGCATTTCGAAAAGAACCGTTCGACGATGAGCGATTCGGATTTCGCCGATGCGATGGAACAGCTCGAAAAGAGCGTCGGCGAAGCCCTTTTGAAAACGGCACCGTCACACTGAATTCGCTTGACCGCCGTCAAACGATCGGCAAGCCGTCTGTTCTATAATATGTGATTATGAAGTCACATGTGTGGATCGCGCTGATCGTCATTCTTTATGTAGCGGGGCTGTACAACTTCGGCCGCTTCACGCCGCTGCCCGAAGCCGACGCAGGGGTGCCCGATGCCGCGCAGCTGCGTGCGGAAGCGCTGCAGCACGGCATGGGGTCGATTCCCAAACGCTGGGAGGATGCAAAGCGGCTCGTCGAAACGCCCGAACATCCGCTGACACCGCAAAAAATCGCACTGGGGCAGCGGCTTTTTTTCGACCCTGTCCTGTCAAAAGACCGTACGATCAACTGCGCCTCGTGCCACGATCTTTCCAAAGGCGGTGACGACGGACGGCCCACGGCCGTGGGCTACCGTGCACAGCGCAATCCGCACCACCTCAATGCTCCCACCGTGTTCAATGCCGCACTTGCCAAACGCCAGTTCTGGGACGGCCGAAGCCCCGACGTCGAAGATCAGGCCAAAGGCCCGATTCAGGCACCGTTCGAAATGGCGATGACACCCCGCGAAGTCGTCGAACGCCTCAAGGCCGATGCATCGTACGCCGAAGCCTTCGACAGCGTCTTCCCGCGGCGGGGCATCACCTTCGACACCGTCACCGAAGCGATCGGCGCCTACGAACGCACGCTGCTGACGCGCAGTGCATATGACCGCTTTCTCGACGGTGACGACGATGCCATCGGCCTTGACGCCAAACGCGGGTTTTCGCTTTTCATGCAGCTTGGCTGCAAAGGATGCCATACCGGCGTCAGCGTCGGCGGCCAGAGCCTGCAGACCTTTCCGCTGCGCCCCTACCGCTCGCCGATCGTACCGCATTCGGTTTATGTCAACGGAAAACGGTATTTTCGGGGCTTTACTTTGGGAAAACTCTCGTACGACAGTCCGTATCCCTTCCCCGACGTCGGAGGCTTTCACGGCAAAAACGGCATGTTCCGTTTTCGCGTACCCGTCTTGCGCAACGTCACGCGTACCGCACCCTATTTTCACAACGGCAGCGTCGAAAAACTCGAAGAGGCCGTACGCATCATGGCCCGGCATCAGCTGGGCATCGACCTGAACACACGCCAAATCGCGCAAATCGTCGCGTTTCTCAAAACCCTCGAAGGCGATCCCGCCGCTTTCGATATCCGATGAAAACATTCTTCATGCTCTGGCTGCTAGCGGCGTTGCCGGCATGGGCTCTGCAGCTGTACGGCGATTACGACCGAGCCTTGCAAGAAGCCCGGACAAACGGGAAATATCTCGTGGTGCTGCTCTGCGAACCGCAACAACCGCAGACAGCCCGTTTTATCCGCACGCTCCGCTCCCCTGCCGTACGTAAATGGCTCGAAACCGATGCGGTCACCGTGATCGCCGTCACCGCCTGGCAGCGCTACCCCGTCGAACTGCTCTACACCACGCAACTGCCCGCTCTCTTCGTTCTGACGCACGAAGAGGTCAGGCTTTTCGGGCCGCTCGATGCCGACAACTTTTTCGAAAAGGCCGTGAAACCGTTGCGGCAGCAACATCTGGACGATTTGTAAAAAATGTGCCATAATGTCACATAAAGGAGTTCAGATGGCCGCAACATCCCTGCCGCGCATTACAGCACGCATCGATACAAAAACACAGAGCCTTTTAAAAGAAGCGGCGGCATATTGCGGCAGCCGCAGCCTTAATGCCTTCGTACTCGCCGCTGCCGTGGAAAAAGCGCAAAAAGTTCTGCAAGAGCGGCGTACACTCCAACTTGGCGAGGCCGACACGCTGCGCTTTATCGAAGCGCTCGAAAGCGAAGGCAGCGTGCAGCCCAAACTCTGCGACGCATTTTCGGCATACATGGAAGATGCGGACACAACTGCTTGATCCAAACGTTCACGACCGAGCATCTTTCGATTGCGGTCATGCCGCACTCAACCGTTTTTTGTACCATACGGCACGGCAGCACCACGACAAAGACAATGCCAGAACCTATGTTCTCGCCGATAAAAACGGAAAGATAGCAGGCTTTTACACCCTGAGCCTGCTGCATGTCACATTCGCTTCACTTCCTCCAATACTCCAAAAGAAACATCGTTCCAATACAACGGCCGGCCTTATCGCACGCCTTGCCGTCGACAAACGGCATCAAGGCCGGGGGATCGGAGGAAAGCTTCTTGTCGATGCATTGCTCAAACTGCTCAGGGCAAGCGAAATCGTCGGATTCGGTATCGTTGTCGTCGATGCCAAAAGCGGTGCGTCAGGTTTTTACGAAGCCTTCGGTTTTCGTGCTTTCGATGCCGATCCGACACGCCTGTATCTTTCTATTGCAGATATCCGTGCATCGTTTGCACGAAAATAATGCTCCGGCTTATTTCTGAAAAAAGCGCTGCACGAACGCCTGCTGCTGCGGTGAAAGCGGCATTGCATCGACACTGCGGTTGGCATCGTCGAGAATGACGAGGGTGGCGTTTTCGACGCGCAGATGGTTTTTGCCCCATTTTTTGGTCAGGTCGTCCATCGCGAGAAAGACCTTGGCGTTGTCGATTTTAAGCTTTTCGCCCGTGCGCTTGTCGATGATATCCAGGCCGCCCATCGTCTTGGTCAGCTCGTAGGGAATGTAGGGTTTGAGCTTGGCCATAACGGCCGCATCTTTTTTTTCGGGCATATTCACGACCAGTGCCGCGATGCTCAAAAACGCGAAGACCGCCGTCAAAATGATGATCGTTTTTTTGCTGAACACGTTTATCCTTTCTTTTTGAAAATGTTCTGCACGTAGTCGCGGGCTTTGTCGTCGAGCAGGCGCATACGTTCTTTGCCTTTGGGAAGCGTCGTACGCAGCTGCTTCATCCGTGCGAGAAACTCGGTGATGTCGTCGGGAATCAGCCCTTCGATCGCCCTTCTGAGGTATTTCGCCAGCGACGGCGAAATGCCCGAGGTCGAAAACGCGATAACGAGCGGCCCTTTTTTGATGTACGACGGAAAGATGAAATCGCAGTAATCGACCGAATCGACGCTGTTGCACAAAATTCCCGCTTTCCGGCACGCCTCGTAGACCGTTTTTTGCAAGGCAAGATCATCGACGGCGACGATCACCATGCCAAACCCCGCAATGTCGCCCTCACGGTAGGGGCGCACTTGCCTGTACAGCCCGTGCGTTTCGACCAGCTTGGCGGTTTCGGCACTGAACTCCGGTGCGATCACCGTGATATCGTGCGTGAAATCGATCAGCTTGCCGATTTTTTCGCCGGCGATACGGCCGCCGCCGACGACGAGGATCTTTTGACCGTCAAGTTTTAAAAGTGCGGGAAAATAAGCCATGCATCATCTTATCACGGGGGTGATGAAAAGCGGTTGACCCGTATCAAGGACACCGAAGGCGAAAAAGCATAGAATCATTTTTCAAAATACTTCATCAGGCCGATTATCATGCAAACCGATCTCGAAAAAACCTTTCTGACCGCCGTTCAAAAAAGCTTCCCCGTCTGCGAACGTCCCTTCGCCGAGCTGGCCGATGCCCTCGGAACCGACGAACGCACCCTGATCGACCTCTATGCCGCACTCAAAGACGACAAAATCATCCGCCAAACCTCGGCGATCTTCGACACCAAATCGCTGGGCTACCGGTCATCGCTTGTCGCCTTCAAAGTCGCCGATATCGACCGTGCCGCCGAAATCGTCAACGCCCATCCGGGCGTCAGCCACAACTACGAACGCGACAACGCCTTCAACCTCTGGTTCACCCTCGCCGTCGCGCCGGATTCGACGCTGGGGCTGGAAAAGACGGTCGAACTGCTCGCCGAGCGCACCGGGGCGCAGGAATACGTGATCTTGCCGACGAAAAAGATGTTCAAAATTTCGGTTCAGCTGGACATGAAAGGCGACCGGGCGAAAAAAACGAAGATCAAAACGCATAAAAAAATCCCGATGGAACTGACACCGATGCATTACGAACTGATCAAAGGCCTCCAAAACGATATCGCGGCAACCGAACGGCCCTTCGAAACGCTCGTGCAAACGCTCGGCATCGACTACGCCACCCTCGCCGCCGAAACCAAACGGCTGCAAGACGCGGGCTACATGCGCCGTTTCGCAACGATTCTGCACCACCGAAAGGCCGGTTTCACCGCCAACGCGATGGTCGTGTGGAAAGTCCCCGAAGCACAGGCCGAAGCCATCGGAGAAACCGTCGCCGCCTACAATGCCGTCAGCCACTGCTATTTGCGGCCGGTCTTTCCCCAGTGGCCCTATCCGCTGTTTTCGATGGTGCACGGCAAAAGCAAAGAGGAGGTCGAAAGTATCGTCGAAGAGATGGCAAGCGAAATCGGCATCGACGACTACGCCTACCTCTATTCCACCCGCGAATTCAAAAAAGTGCGTATCCGCTATTTTTCGCCGGCATTCGAGGCCTGGGAGCGCGAAGTACTGTCGGCCTGATCGGCTTCGACGACCTGCAGATCGACGATCTCGATACGGTCGCACCCTTTTTTGAAACGTTTGTGCGTGCGGGCATCTTCTTCGGCCAGCGTCAGCGCATCCATAAAGCTGTCTTTGGGAATGACGACTTCATGCACCGTTTTCTTGTTTTTCACCGTCACCCGGCCCGGCACATCCACCACCGCTTCGATATCGCGCTTGCCTTTGGCATAGGCATTTTTGATCGCCCGCGCGATTTTTTCGTCTGCCAGCAGATCGGCCAATGTCAATACGACGTTCAGATCGTTGTCGCACAGCACGATATAACTGATTTTAAGCTCTCCCGTCATCATTCTCCATCCTCCATTTTCCATCGTCCATCACCATCATCCATTCTCCATTCCGTTTCCGTCGATCTCACCAAACCCACGGTACGAACATCTTCGTCGTCCGTTTGTAGCGCACGTAACCGTCGTGATGCTCGCACCACAGCCGCTCTTCACGAAGGGCTTTGAGGCTCAATACGACAAAGAGCGCCGCAAAAAATACGGCTTCGCAAACCGTCGGCGTCGCGACGACGACGCCGGCCATCATCGTCAGTACCGAGGTGTACATCGGATGGCGTACGTAACGGTACGGGCCGCTGTTCACCATGACGCAGCCTTCGCGCAAATCGGGACGGATATTGAAATTTCCCAAGCGGTTATGCGCCAATGCCCATACGCCGACGGCGGCACCCACGGCAAACAGTGCCAAACCCGCCGGCGAGTTCACGATGCCGCGGCCCAGAACGAGCATGACGCCGATCAGGCCGAACTGCAGCGCCACCAGCAGCCGGGAATACATCGCTACTGCACCTTGCACACGAGGCCGCCGACCGGTGCGGCGACGCTGCGCGAAACGACCTGGCATTTCACTTTGAATACATACGCCAGAGCGCTTCGCGGCGCCGGGGAGAGGCACTCGTAGTTGCCCATGCCCTTGGCCAGCACGACGTCGCAGCCGTCGAAAAGCTCGCGCGCACGGGCGTTGGCGCGTGCATAGACGAAGCCCGGCGTATCGACGCCGCTGTCGACAAGCGTGCAGTGTTTTCCAAGTCCGTCGGCTTTGGCTTCGTCGTAGGTAATATCGTTGATGATAGGCGCACCGCGCGTCATATAGTACACCGTCAAATCGGGAAAGCGTGTTTTAAAGGTCTCGATCGCCAGCGCATCGAAAAGATGCTCGCCGGCATTGTCCGCGATATACAGCAGCGTCGAAGCATCCGCAAGCTGCCGATACAGTTGCTGCGTATCGTCGATTGAGAACGGCGTTTCGAACAGCCGAGCGATCTCCTCGTCGAGGTCGAACGCCACTTCGGCCGCCAGGTCGATGACATTGCCGGCCACCGCGACTTTGAGCGCGGCGAAAAAGGGATCTTCCGCTTCGGCGATCCGCGCTTTGAGCTCGGGCAAAAATGCCCGCGCCTGCATGCTCGAACGTCGTTTGACCTCGTCGTACAGATCGGTTTTGTGCGCCAGCTTCGCCATGTGCTCGTAAACGGGGCGGGCGACTTCGGGCGGTGTTTTGGTAAAATCGAAATGTTTCGACATCGCCAAAACATCGTCGTGAATCCGGCTTCGAAGCGCCGCGTCCGCCCCGATTGCATCGGCGACGCGCAGACTCTGCGCGACGATGCATTCGACGCATTCGTTTTGAATCGTCATTTTTCGAGAATCGTTTCGATTTCGAGCGAATCCATTTCGACTTTTTTGGCTTTGGCGATGCGGTCTTCTTCGAGCTTGACACGCAGATCTTCGTCGTGCAGTGCGAGAATCTGCATCGCCAGATACGCCGAATTGATCGCGCCGGCCTTGCCGATCGCCACCGTGGCCACGGGCATGCCCGCGGGCATCTGCACCGTCGAAAGCAAGGCGTCGATTCCGCTCAGCGCCGACGCGCTCATCGGCACGCCGATAATGGGCTTGATGGTCTTCGACGCCAGCACTCCCGCCAGATGCGCCGCCATACCCGCCGCGGCGATAAAGACCTGCGCCCCTTTGGCCTCGGCGGCTTTGACATACTCTTTGGTCCGCTCCGGCGAACGGTGCGCCGAAGAGATAATCAGCTCATGCTGCACCCCGAAAGTCTCCAGTGTGTCCGCACACGATTTCATCACGTCGTAGTCGCTTTTGGAACCGATAATAATCGAAACGAATTTCATACCCCTGCCCCTGTTGTTGAAGTTGCGAAATTATACCACGGAGCTTTATGAATGGAGGATGGGGGATGGGGGATGGACGATGGAAAATGGAGGATGGAAGATGATTATTCGTCACCCTGAACATCCTCCCCGTCACCCTGAACTTGATTCAGGGTCCAGGGCTTGAAAGGTCCGAAATGACAAACGGACTATTTCACCGGCGACTGGTCGAT
>CAZYEW010000047.1:0-3489 GCA_964646705.1 uncultured Sulfurimonas sp. | reverse complement strand
CGGGTCGTGTATTTGCACAGAAAATGTTCTCCGTCTTCGGTCACCATGCCGCTGACCTGGTGCGTGCCCATCTGCATCGTGAAATCCAGGCTCTGCGTATCGTGCTTTTCGAACGGACGATTCACGAGGTAGGCATCGGTAAAGCCGCGGTTTTGCATCGTGTTCAGTTCGTCCTGATAGACCTGCGGGCGGGATTTCCCCGCATAGTAGTCGTCGATAGCCATGCGGTAGGCCTTGGCCGTGATCGCCGCGTAATAGGCCGTTTTGGTTCGGCCCTCGATCTTGAGCGAATCGACCGCACCGCTGTCGAGAATTTCGGCGATATGCGACGCGAGGTTGAGGTCTTTGGAGTTCATGATGTACGTTCCGATCCCCGGATCTTCTTCGAGCCGAAACAGTGTTCCCGTTTCAGGGTTGGCGGCATAGAGCTCGTAAGGAAACCGGCAATCGTTGGCGCAGCTGCCGCGGTTGGGCACCCGACCGCTTTGCAGCGTCGAAATCAGGCAGCGGCCGCTGTACGCGAAACACATGGAGCCGTGCACGAACACCTCCAGTTCCAGATCGGGAAGCGCCTGTTTGATCTGCACAAGGTCGCGCAAAGAGATTTCGCGCGCGGCGATAATGCGCGACGCTCCCATGTCGTGATAGATCTCGGCATCGAGCACGTTCATGACGTTGGCCTGCGTCGAGAGGTGCTTGGGAATATGCGGCGCGATCTCGTGCGAAAGTTTCAGCACGCCGGGCGTGGCGACGATCATCGCGTCGGGTTCGAGTTCGGCCATCGCTTCGATATGTTTTTTAAGCAACGACAGCTGCGAATTGAACGGAAAGCCGTTGATCGTCGCGTAGACCTTTTTGCCGCGCGCATGGGCATAGTCGATGCCGGCTTTGAAATCTTCCATCGTAAATTCTTTGCCCGAACGGATTCGCAGCGAAAAGTGGCTGACCCCGCCGTACACGGCGTCGGCACCGAAATCGAGGGCGATTTTGAGTTTTTCGAGATTGCCTGCGGGCGAAAGCAGTTCGGCGTTGTGTTGGCTTGCTTGATTCATGGACGTATTTTATCGAAAAGATACAAGAAGCGGATGTGCGGATGATGTAATGGATAATTGAGAATGGACGATGGAAAATGATCACTCGTCGTCCGGAATGACGGGAACATGTGCGAAAAGCAGTTTTTATTCTATAATTCGCAAACAAAGGAGCATCCGTGAAAGTCGATCTGCACAACCACACCCCGCTTTGCAACCATGCCGAAGGTACGGTCGAGGAGTATGTCGAAGCCGCGATCGCCGCAGGCATCGACGTGTTCGGGTTTTCCGACCATGCCCCGATGGATTTCGACCCAAAATACCGGATGAAATTCAGTGAAATGGCGGCCTACCGCGAGGCGGTGATGCGGGCCAAAGCGGCTTTTTGCGATCGTATCGAGATTCTGTTCGGCTATGAAGTGGACTACCTCGAAGGCCACATGGACCGCAGGGTGCTCGACGCCGACGCGGACTACCTTATCGGCTCGGTGCATTTCATCGACGGCTGGGGGTTCGACAACCCAGAATTTATCGGCCGCTACGCGCACGAAGACATCGACGAAATCTGGCGCCGCTATTTCGACGCGGTCGCACGGATGGCCCGAAGCGGCCTTTTCGATATCGTCGGGCATCTGGACCTTATCAAGGTGTTCAAATTCATGCCCAAAGGCGACATCGTTTCGATCGCCGCCGACGCGCTCGACGCCGTCGCCGAAGCGGGAATGGTGCTCGAAATCAATGTCGCGGGCTACCGCAAACCCGTCGCCGAAGCCTACCCCTCCCCTGCGCTGCTCGACGCGGCGTTCGCGCGCGGCATTCCCGTGACCTTCGGCTCGGATGCCCATGCCCCCGATCAGGTGGGGCTTTTTCGCGAACGTGCCGAAGCCCTCGCCAAAGCCGCCGGCTACCGCGAATGCGTGTATTTTCGTAACAGAAAAAAGATCACGGTACCGATCGGATAGGCCTCTGCCCATTTTTTGGGCACCTTCATTTTTCAATTCTCAAGCCATTTTGGCTATACTTATCGGCAAATCACCTCAGGAGCATTTCATATGGGAAAATTCGTTAACAATGTAGACGAGTTCTTTACTTTCTGCGAAGAAAACGACGTTCAGTTCGTCGATCTGCGTTTCACCGACATCAAAGGCGCATGGCACCACCTCACCTACCGCATGAGCGCCGTCACGGCCGAAATGCTTGAAAACGGCATGCCGTTCGACGGTTCGTCGATCGAGGCGTGGCAGCCCATTAACAAGTCGGACATGATTCTCAAGCCCGACGTACCGACGGCTTTCCTCGACCCGTTCACGGCCGATCCGACCATTATCATCTTCTGTGACGTCTACGACATCTACAAGGGGCAGCTGTACGAAAAATGTCCGCGTTCGATCGCCAAAAAAGCGCTCCAGCACCTTGCCGATGCCGGCCTCGGCGACGTCGCCTACTTCGGCCCGGAAAACGAGTTCTTCATCTTCGACGACGTCAAAATCACCGACGGCATCAACGAGGCGGGCTACCGCGTCGATTCCGAAGAGGGCGAGTGGAACGACAACACCGATTTCGAAGACATGTACAACACCGGCCACCGCCCGCGTACCAAAGGCGGCTATTTCCCGGTCGCTCCGACGGACACGATGGTCGATCTGCGCGCGGAAATGATGCAGGTGCTCGAGCAGGTCGGTCTTGAAATCAGCCTCGGCCACCACGAAGTCGCTCAGGCACAAGGTGAAATCGGCGTCAAATTCGGTACGCTGATCGAAGCCGCCGACAACGTCCAAAAATACAAATACGTCGTCAAAATGGTCGCTCACCTCAACGGCAAAACGGCCACATTCATGCCCAAGCCGCTCTACGGCGACAACGGAAACGGCATGCACACGCACCAGTCGATCTGGAAAGACGGCAAAAACCTTTTCTACAAAGAAGGCGAATACGGCAACCTTTCCGAAACGGCGATCCACTACATCGGCGGTATCTTCAAACACGCCAAAGCCGTCGCCGCGTTCACCAACGCATCGACGAACTCGTACAAGCGCCTGATCCCCGGTTTCGAAGCGCCGAGCATCCTGACGTATTCCAGCCAGAACCGCTCCGCATCGTGCCGTATCCCCTACGGTGCAGGCGAAGCCGCGACACGGATCGAAATGCGTTTCCCCGACTCTACGGCCTGCCCGTACCTCGCGTTCTCGGCCATGCTGCTTGCTGGCCTCGACGGGATCAAAAATAAATACGTTCCGGTCGGCCCGATGGACGAAGACCTCTTCGAACTGAGCCTCAAGGAAATCCGCGAAAAAGGCATTCCGCAAATGCCGCATACGCTGCGTGAAGCCCTCGAAGCGCTGATCGCGGACAACGACTTCCTCAAGCCGGTCATGACCGACGAGTTCATCGACACCTACCAGGAGTACAAATTCGAAACGCAGGTCTGGCCCGACGAAGCCCGTCCGACGGCGTTCGA
>CAZYEW010000046.1:6064-14042 GCA_964646705.1 uncultured Sulfurimonas sp. | reverse complement strand
TAGGATATAATATGTCCTAATTTTCGAGAAAGAGGCCCGAATATGTTGCTTACCCGTGCCAGCGAATACGCCCTGCTTTCGCTGATCCTGCTTGCGCAGGCCCAACGGCCGATGGATGCCGACAGCCTGTCGCGCGAACTCGACATCTCCAAAAGTTTTTTGGCGAAAATCCTCCAGTCCATGGCCCGTCAGGGCATTCTCAACTCGTTCAAAGGCGCCAACGGAGGTTTCGCCCTCGCACGCGACATCGACCAGATCACCGTGCATCAGATCACCTGCGCGGCCGAAGGAAAGAACCCCAGCGTCTTCGACTGTTCCAACGCCCAAAGCGACTGCCCGTCCGACAAAGCGGCCACCTGTCGCATCTGGCCCGTCATCCACCGTCTTCAGGGAAAAATCGATACCTTCTTGGACCGCCTGACCCTGGCCGACCTGCTCGAAACCACTCCCACCACGCAAGAAAGGCTCACGTGACCATCCACCACCTCTCCCACACCGACCTCGACGGATACAGCTGCCAGCTCGTCATGCAATACACCGGGCACGCCATGCATTTTTACAACGCCAACTACGGCGCCGAAGTACCCGAGCGGCTCGAACAGATCGTCGAAGCGCTGGGAAATACCGACGAGGCGATGATACTGATTACCGACCTGAACCTCACGCTCGACGAAGCACGCCGCCTCGACGCCGACGTCCGCCGCCTCAACGAAAGCGGCAAACGTATCACGCTGCAGCTGCTCGACCATCACGGAAGCGGAAGAGAATGCGCCGAACGCTACGACTGGTATGTTCTCGATACCGGCCGCAGCGCGACGAAAATCACCTACGAATTCGTCAAAGCGAAAGGATGGCTTGCCGACGAGCCCGCATGGCTCGAAGAGTACGTCCAAATCGTCAACGCCGTCGATTTGTGGCTGCAGAACGAATCCGAACGTTTCGAGTACGGCAAGGTGCTGATGCGGCTGGTAACCGACACCCGCGAACTCAACCGTACCGTTTTCGCCGAGCAAGACCGCACCTACAAACTCTCGCTGCTCAAAGAGGCCGCGACGCTCATCGGCCGACCCGACGCGCCCATCGTCCTCGATGAAAGTATCCATGCCATGAAAAAAGGGTTTTTCCGCAAAGACCGCGACGACACGCTCGACAATCTCGCTACCCGCTACATCGTCGAGCTTTTCGGCCAAAAGCGCGACGAGATGACCATCTATTACCGCGGCTACCGCGGCTTTTTGAGCTACGGCATCGGCAATACTTCCATCATCGGCAACGGTTTTCTGCTCGCCTATCCCGAATACGACTTCATCGTCGACGTCAGCCCCCGCGGTACGATGAGCCTGCGCGCCAACAACAACGTCGACGTTTCGCAGATTGCCAAAGAGTGGGCCGGCGGCGGCGGGCATCCCAATGCGTCGGGCGGACGGATCCAGGGCTTTAAAGAGCAGTTTCGCTACGACAAGGTCAAAGCGCAGATCGAAGCGCTGATCGCACGCAAAGAATCGGTTTCGGGCAAGCTCGAACAGAAGGTCGAAGCGGAAGGCTAAGGATTTTTCGCGAAATACCGCTCGATCCCGTCGGCGAGTCCTTTCGCGAATCGGGCCCGGTACGTTGCATCGTGCAGCCGTTTGCCCTCGGTCGGGTGCGTGATAAAACCGACCTCGATCAGTACCGCCGGCATCTGTGCGCCGACAAGCACCCAAAACGGCCCTTCCCGCACCCCCGAATCGTTGACGCCTTTGTAATGTTTGCGCAGCGACGCCAGGACGCTCGACTGAAGATCGATGGCCAACTTGTGCGAAGCGATAATTTTCTCGGAATTCAGAACGTTCAAAAACGTATTTTTGGCATAATAGTTCATATCTTCGATTTCGACCCGGTTTTCCATCGCCGCGGCACGCGTCGCACGGCTCGAACGCGCTCGCGACAGAAAATAGGTTTCGATGCCGTTCGCTTTGGCGCGGTTGCGCTCGGGAACGGCATTGGCGTGGATGGAAACGAACAAATCGGCTTTTTTGACGTTGGCGTAATGCGTTCGGCTGCGCAGTTTGACGAAACGGTCCTTCGTGCGGGTCAGATAAACCGTGTAGCCCCGTTTTCGCAAAATCTCGGCCGTTTTTTTAGCAATCGCGAAAACGACATCTTTTTCACGATAGTTCCGGTAGCCGATCGCCCCGGGGTCTTTGCCTCCGTGTCCGGGGTCGATCACGACCACTTTTCTCGAACCGGCACGGTGCCGCGATCTGTGGGCCGTGACCGGAACGGTTTTGGTGCGCTTTGGCGTATTCACCCGGGACAATCCCGCATCGACAACCAGCCGCTTGCCCTTTCGCCGATAGTGCACGGTGCGTTTTTTCGAGCTTTCCAAGACCAGACGCATCGTCCGGGGCTTGTACTGCGAAAGCGTCACCCTGCGCAGGTCGCGATGCTTGAGGGCATACGAATGCGGCAGCACCGCATGCACGTCGAAGACGTATCGGTAGCCTTTTTTCGCCGTCTTTTTCAGGCGAAAGAAATTGACGTCTTTTTTGCCGAGCGGTTTGGAAAAATCCATCACCAGCCTGCCCGATTCCCAGCGTACCGATACGAGCCGATTGACGCCGACGACGTGCACCGATGTCTTTTTCGGCTTTTTATGCGCAACGTGCCGACGTGCCGACGCGAGCGTTTTGAGCTGTTTGCGGTACGCTTTGACGTCGATATGCAGTTTCTCGCCGCTGTCGACGATCCCTTTGAGGCAGCGCACGCGCCGTTTTGCGTCATTGTCGATTCCGGCTTTGAGGAAGCAGGCTTTGTACGTATCGTAGGCCTGAAAAACTTTGGACTTGCTTTTCGACGCCAGGGCACGATCGGCCTCGTCGAGCGTCATCGCCGCCGCCGCCGCGACCAACAGCCAGACTAACGCGACGAACCGGACCACGCCCCCGCTCACTCGCCTTCGACCAGTTTTTGCATCAGTTCAGCGACCGAAATGATCTCGTCGATGCGGTAACCGTTGGAGCCGGAAAAGAAGAGTCCGAGGTCCGTATTGCCTTCGTAGGCGTCGCTCAGCCGGTCGGCGATGCAAAAGCCGACTTCTTTGGCCTCCACACCGCGGTTGCACGGTGCCACACAGTTGGAAATACACTTGATCGCCGGGCCGGTACGTGTTTCGATCAGCCCCGTCAGGCGCGTCCGTACGCCTCTGGCGGGATAACCTACCGGCGATTTCATCAGATGGATATCCTCTTCGGTCGCCTTAAGAAGCACTTGCTTGAAATTCTCGTGTGCGTCACATTCGTGGGTGCCGATGAAGCGGGTGCCCATCTGTACGCCCGACGCCCCGCGTGCGAGCATATCTTCGATGTCGTTTTTGTCCCAGATACCCCCTGCGGCGATCACCGGAATATCACCCCATTTCGCGGCTTCCTCGACGACCGGCGCAACGAGGTTTTCGAGCTGGTGTTCTTCCATGAAGCACTGCTCGTAGGTAAACCCCTGGTGACCGCCGCTTTTGGGGCCTTCGAGAATCACCGCGTCGGGCAAACGGCTGTATCGCTTCTCCCACCGTTTGCAGATGATTTTAAGGGCTTTGGGCGACGAGACGATGGGCACCAGCGCAACATCGGGAAAGCCTTCGGTAAATTCGGGCATATTCGTCGGCAGACCGGCTCCGGTAATGATAATGTCGGCCCCCGCCTCGCACGAATCACGCACGACGCGGCCGTAGTCGTTGATGGCGTAAAGCACGTTGCAGCCCAGCGGCCGGTCCCCGCAGATCTTGCGGGCATTGTCGAAGATGGCTTCGAGCCCTTCTTTGGAATAGAAGTTGTCCGTTTCGAGCGGCCGGTTGGCGACAAGTCTGTGCGCGTAGGCTTTGTTGTTGTAATACCCCGTTCCGACCGAACTGATGACGCCGAGACCGCCCTCTTTCGACACCGTACCGGCGAGCCGATCCCAGCTGATACCTACGCCCATTCCGCCCTGCACGATGGGTTTTTCAATCACGTGTTTTCCGATTTTCAGCGGTTTGAAGCCCATTTAATTCACCTTAACCTTCGCAAATTTTCGCTTGCCGACTTGCACAATATATTCGCCTTTTTCAAGCTGCAGCTGTTCGTCGGACACTTTCTCCCGATCGAGCTTGACGGCACCTTGCTTCAGGTCGCGGCGTGCCTGCGACGTCGAAGGTTCCAGGCCGCATTCGACCAGGGCTTTGGCGATCCACAGCGGCCCTTCGAGCTCGAATTCGGCGATATCGCTGGGCAATTCGCTCTTGGCATGCACCTTTTCGAATTCCGCCCGCGCGGCTTCAGCGGCTTCGGCGGAGTGGAACCGTGCGACGATTTCCATTGCCAACGCTTCTTTGACTTTTTTGGGGTGTGCCGCACCGCTTCGGACCTCTTCTTTGAGGTGCTCGATCTCGGCAAGGCTTTTGTGGCTGAGCAGTTCGTAATAGCGCCACATCAGTTCATCCGAAATGCTGAGCACCTTGCCGAACATGTCGCCCGGCGCCTCGGCGACGCCGATATAGTTGCCCAGGCTCTTGCTCATCTTCTGCACGCCGTCGAGCCCTTCGAGAATCGGCATCATCAAGACCGCCTGTTCTTTGCCCGTTTCGTAGGCACGCTGCAAATGACGGCCCATCAGCAGGTTGAATTTCTGATCCGTGCCGCCGATTTCGATATCGCTTTCAAGATGTACACTGTCGTAGCCCTGCAGCAGCGGATAGATAAATTCGCTGATCGAAATGGGCGTGCCGCTTTTGTAGCGTTTTTCAAAGTCGTCACGCTCGAGCATCCGCGCGACGTTCATCAGCGTGGTCAGCTCCAGCATCCCGCTCGCGCCCAGCGGAGAGATCCAGTCGGAATTGAACAGCACGTCGGTTTTTTCGGGATCGAGAATCTTGAAAACCTGTTCTTTGTAGCTTTTGGCGTTTTCGAGAATCTGCTCGGGCAGCAGTTTTTTGCGGGTTTCGCTCTTGCCCGTCGGGTCGCCGATCTGTGCGGTGAAATCGCCGATAATGAACTGCACGCGTGCACCCAGACGCTGAAACGCCGCCAGCTTGTTCAGCAGTACCGTATGCCCCAGGTGCAAATCGGGAGCGGTCGGATCGAAGCCGGCCTTGACCGTGAACGCTTTGCCTTCTTCCAACGACGCGGCCACCAGCGCCTCGATCCGCTCCTCGTCGATAATTTCCGCCGTCCCGCGCCGCACTTCGGCAAGCGCTTCTTCTTTCGTCATGTTCGTTTCCTCTCGTTCAAACCGAGCGATACGCGTCGTCGGTCCGTATAAATTGTATGATACGAATTTTTTGCTCTATTTTAGCGCGCAAGCGGTTAATGTCCGCTTCCGAACTCTGGAACTCCAGCTCGCACAGCTGAATGTGTTCCTCTTTCTCTTTGCCCAGCTCGATGCTGACGATCTCCGCTCCCAGATCCGCCAGGAAGGTCAAAAAGCCTGCCAGCGCCCCTTTTGAATTGTGCATGCTGACGATCATATGGTAATGGTGGACGTGCTCGCGTTTCCATCGCACGAAGAGCATCGGCTCATTTTCCTCCATCAGCTGCATGGCGTGCTGGCACATTTTGTGATGGATGTGCGCTTTTTGCGCACCGTGAAACGCCACGATCTCATCGCCGGTTTTGGGATGGCAGCAAAAATCGAACACCGCATCCGTCAGGGTATGGTTGGAAAAGACCTCGATCGAGCCGAAGGCGTAACGTTTGAGCTTGAAACGCCGCGAAGCGAAAAAACTGCCGAAGCGGCTGTGCTGACGCAGCTCTTTGAGGTAGTGATGCAGCACCTCGCGCAGATAATCGAGATCGCGGGCGATCATCCAGGCGTTGGCAAGCCGGTCGTGCGCCTCGAGCCAATCGTGCACCCGCTGCACGTCAAGCTGTAAAATCCCCGCCAGAATCCGCTGCCCGCTCTCGGTGTCGATATCGCGGATGCGATGGCGGCAGTTAAGCCGGATATGCTGCTTGGCGCGCGACGTTTTGACCGCATCGACCCAGCTGCAGTGCAGCACCGTCTCGTCGGCGGTGACGATACGGACGATATCGCCGTTGTGCAGCTCGGTCAGCAGGCTGACGGGCTCTTTGTTGACCAGGCAGCTTTTTGCACGATCGCCGATTTCGGTATGCACGGCATAGGCGAAATCGAGGGCCGTCGCGCCCCGCGGCAGGGTGAACACTTTGCCGTGCGGCGAAAAAACGCTGATATCCTCGCTGTAAAGATCGGTCTTCGCCAACTCGTAGAAATCTTCGATCGTTTCGGTCTGGTACTGCAGGTTCTGCAGCCAGTCGAGGTTGATTTCGCTGCCGCCGCTTTTGTATTTCCAGTGTGCGGCGACGCCGAGCTCGGCCGTTTTGTGCATGTCGAACGTGCGGATCTGTATTTCAATGATGGAAACATCGTCGAAAACCGTCGTATGCAGGGTCTGGTAGCCGTTGTCTTTGGGGATGGCGATGTAGTCTTTGAAGCGGTTGATAAGCGGCCGAAAGTTCAAATGCGCCAGCCCGAGCACCCGGTAGCATTCAATCGGATTTTGTACCAGCACCCTTACCGCCAGCAGATCGAGCACCTCTTCGATGTTGATGCCTTTGCGCTGCATTTTCAGGTAGATCGAATAGCTGTGCTTGACGCGGCTGAGAATCTTGAAATCGTCGATACGCATGCCGCTTTTTTGCATCAGCTGGGTCAGTTTCTGGCGAAAGCCGTTGAGACGAAGCTCGATGTCCTGATGGTGGCGGCTGATATAGTCGTCGATTTTACGCTTTTCTTCGGGAAAAACATAGCCGAAACTGAGATCTTCGAGAAGGTTCTTCAAAAACGAAATTCCCAGCCGGTGCGCGATAGGCGCATAGACAACCAGCGTCTCTTCGGCGATGCGCCGCTGTTTGTGTTCGGGCAGCGGATCGAGCGTGAGCATGTTGTGCAGGCGGTCGCAGAGCTTGACGACCAGAACGCGCACGTCACGGATCGAAGCCAGCAGCATTTTGCGGAAACTCAGCGCCGAAACGACGAGCTTTTCGTTGGAGTTCGACGGAATGAGCTCGGCATCGCGGATGGTGTCGATCTTGGTCAGACCGTGCACGAGATGCGCGACGTCCGTGCCGTAACGGCGTTCGACTTCTTCGATGGTATGCGGGGTGTCTTCGACGACGTCGTGCAGCAGCGCCGCAACGGCCATCGCCTTGTCGCCCGTCAGCGACGCGACGATCGCTGCGACCAGAATCGGATGAACGACGTAAGGCTCGCCGCTTTTGCGCCGCTGGTGGGAATGCGCCTCTTTGGCGAACAGCAGCGCGTCTTCGATGACGTCGTCGTAATCGATATAGCGGTGGAGCAGCGCCGTGGCCGACTCGATGTCGTGGATCGAGCGTACCTGTTCGATGTCGATAGCGGAGGGGGACATGGCTGCTCTTTACGGAATGTTCACCCGTGAAACGGGCGCTGGATCAGGCTTTGGGCTTGAAGCCTTTGACGACGATCACCCCTTCGGCGATTTCCATCAGGGCCAAGTCGGCGGATTTGGTGGTTTTGAGGTCGATATTGAGTTTGCTCTGCGCACCGTTCTCGAGCTCTTTTGCCCGTTTGGCGACGGCGATAGCCAGCTGATAACGGTCGATGTTGGCGGTTTTGAGCGCTTTGGCGGTGATTTCTTCGAGTCGCATGTTGGTCATGGTCTTTCCTTGCTAATGAGTTAATGCACGATGGAGCAGCGCGAATAGTCGCCGCGAATGATCTCGAGCAGATTCCCCGGCGTGAACATGTCGCACACGATGATGGGCAGCTTGTTGTCTTTGGCCAGTGCGATCGACGTGTCGTCCATCACCTTGATGTGATCCTTGAGGGCCTGATCGTAGGTGAGCGTCGGCATTTTGACGGCATCGGGGTAGCGGTTCGGATCTTTGTCGTAGACGCCGTCCACTTTGGTCGCCTTGATGATCGCCTCGGCCCCGATCTCGACCGCACGCAGCGTCGCGGCGGTGTC
>CAZYEW010000046.1:2808-5964 GCA_964646705.1 uncultured Sulfurimonas sp. | reverse complement strand
CCGCGGATAATGTTGCCCCCGCCGATCACGATGCCCACTTCGATGCCCGTATCGACAAGGCTTTTGATCTCTTGGGCGATATACTTCAGAATCTGCGTGTCGATGCCGTGCCCGGCTTCTCCGGCCAGCGCTTCGCCCGAAAATTTGACCAATACCCGCTTACGCTCCATCCGTCGCACCCCCTTTGAAATGATCGCAATTATAGTCTCGACTCACTTTCAAGCAGCTTTAGCCCCAGCATTGACGCATTTCACCCCGGACTCGACAAGTCTTTGATGCCATGGACCCAGCATCAAGTTCAGGGTGACACCCTCTCCGTCATTCCGGACGCGATCCGGAATCCACAAGCTTTTTCGAGTTCAGGATGACGGATGATTGCCATCCTCCATCATACATTTTCCATCCTCCATTCATCTCAGCATCAAGTTCAGGGTAACGCCCGGCCGTGAAGATTTCGCTATCATTCCAAATGGCTGCAACATTTACCACCGTACTTGCCGGCGATATCGGCGGCACCAAGAGCGTCTTGCGGCTTTTCGCGCGCGAAGGCGACCGGCTCCGTCCGCTTCGGCGCCGACGATTCGCCAACCGCGATTTCGACAACTTCTCCGCACTGCTCGACGCTTTTTTGGCAGACCTCGACCGACGGCCCGAAACGGCGGCTTTCGCCGTGGCCGGGCCCGTCGAAGAAAACCGATGCCGCATGACGAATCTGGACTGGGAATTCGACGGCGATGCGCTGGCCGCAAAACTCGGTACGGCGCGCGTTGCTTTGCTCAACGACGTCGAAGCGACGGCTTATGCCACCTTGCTGCTGCCCGAAAACGCCGCCATTTCGTTACAGCGGGGCCAAAGCGTCCGCGGTGCGTGCCGCGCCGTTATCGCGGCGGGCACGGGGCTCGGCGAGGCGGTACTTCTTGAAGGCGACACGGACCGAAAAGCCCTCGCCGGCGAAGGCGGCCATGCCGATTTCGCGCCGACCGACGCCGTGCAGATACGGCTGCTGGAGCGGCTGCTGCCGGAATTCGGCGGGCATGTCAGCATCGAACGGCTGCTCAGCGGCAACGGCATCGGCCGCATCTACGATTTTTTCTGCGAAGAAGCGGGCGTACAGGCCTCCCCCGCCGTCATGAACGCCGCCGACCGCAACGCCGCCGTAACGCAACAAGCCCTTCGCGGCAGCGACGAAATCGCCGTACGCACCCTCCGGCTCTTCAGCCGTATCTACGGGGCTGAAGCCGGCAATCTGGCCCTGCGCACGCTTGCACGCGGCGGAGTTTGGATAGGCGGCGGGATCGCCCCGAAAATACTTCCGTTTCTTCACCGTGACTTTCTGCCGGCCTTCCTCGCCAAAGGGCGTTTCGAGGCGCTGCTGCGTACGATCCCCGTGCAGGTTGTCCTCGACGAAGATGTCGCCGTTCTCGGAGCGGCTTACGTGGCGGCGGGGCGTTCCGTCACGCGGGTTTCGGCACCTGTTTAAGCAGGATATCGACGATATCGTCGTTGGAAATCTCGTTGCGCCGGGTGTGTTCGCTGGCGATTAGACGGTGCCGAAATACATCGTGAATGACCGCCGCGATATCGTCGGGCGTCACGTTCTTGCGCCCCTGCGTCCAGGCATATGCCCTGGCACATTCGCTCAGTGCCAGCGTGCCGCGGGGACTTACCCCCACGTCGATCATGACGTCGAGCTGACGGCTGTACTGCAGCGGATGGCGCGTGGCGAACACCAGTTCGACGAGGTAGCGGCCGACGGCTTCGTCCATCTGTACCTCCGCGACCTCCTTGCGTGCGGCGAACAGAATCTCCTGCGCGATCTTTTCCGCCGGCACGGGCCCGCGCACATGCTCGTCGTGAATCATACGCAGCATCTTAAGCTCGGCATCGCGATCGACGTAATCGACATGCACATGCATCAAGAAGCGGTCTTTCTGCGCCTCCGACAACGGGTAGGTTCCCTCTTGCTCGATAGGGTTCTGCGTCGCAAGAACCATAAAAAGCTCGGGAAGCGCAAACCGTTTGCCCGCGATGCTCACCTGACGTTCCTCCATCGCTTCGAGCAGTGCCGCCTGAACCTTCGCCGGGGCACGATTGATTTCGTCGGCCAGCACAATATTTCCGAAAATCGGCCCGCGGACGAACCGGTGAACGGTTTTGCCGTCTTCTTCGTAGGCCCGTTCCTCGCCGATCACGTCACGGGTACGCAGATCGGGCGTGAACTGGATGCGGGTAAAATGCGCTTCGATCAGCTCGGCCAGCGTTTTGACCATGCGCGTTTTCGCAAGCCCCGGCAAGCCCTCGATCAGCATATGACCGCCTGCAAGCAGGCCGAGAATCAGGCGTTTGCTCAGATGTTCCTGGCCGATCACGCGTTCGTTCATCCGCCTTTCGAGCAGCGCGATCGCTTCTGCGGGCGTCATCGGCAGCTCAGATACATTTGTTCGCGAACGATTCCCGAATCAGCCGGTCGACGCTTTTTTTGCCGTCGAGGGTATCGGCAACGCCGGTATCGACCTGAATAAAGACATCGGGGTGGCCGTCGACCTTGAGCTTTCCGATTTCGCGTTCGATCGTCTGGCACACTTCTTTGGCCTTCTGCGCATCGGACCCGTAAATTGCAAGCATGAACAATGCGCCCCCCTGACGCCCTACCAGGTAGTTGTTCTTTTTAGCCAGAGCATTGAGGTAGGCTCCTGCTGCCCGGATCACCGCATTGCCCGCAGCGATACCGTAGGTGTGGTTGATGAAATCGAGCGTGGAAATTCGGATGGTGAGGATCGAAAGCGGCGTTCCGCTCTTGGCGGAAAACTCCAGCCATTTTTTCGCTTCGAGCATGAACACCTCTCCCGTTTTCGTGCCGGTAAGGCGGTCGACCATCTGCGCCTTGCGCGCCGCGGCCCGCATGGCGCTGAGTTTGAGCTGTGTCTGGATTCGCAGTGAAACGAGCTCGGCGATATAGGGCTTGGTGATGTAATCGACGCCGCCCGCTTCGAGCGCCTCGGCGATCGTGCCGGGTGACGTCGCGGCAGTCAAAAAGATGACAGGGATATCCTGCGTGTTCCGGTTGTTTTTCAGCTCGCGGCAAAAGGTGATGCCGTCTTCTTCGGGCATGCTGATGTCGAGCAGGATCAAGTCCGGACGCTCCGCCTCGATCGC
>CAZYEW010000046.1:0-2708 GCA_964646705.1 uncultured Sulfurimonas sp. | reverse complement strand
GGCCGTCACGGTAGACGACAACCTTGTTCGAATGTTCCGACCGCAGCAGATGATCGACGGCGCGGATAACGAACTCGAACGCCATCAGGCGGTCGGTTACGGTCGGATTCCCCCCGCGCTGAATATGCCCGAGAATACTGACCCGCGTTTCGAAACCGATCTTCTCTTCGAGCCACTGCGCGATTTCCGCCGTCTGTCCGGTCCCCTCCGCAACGACGGCCAGAACATAGTTGCGTCCCTCTTTCATCTCTTCGAGCAGCTTCGCTTCGACGACGGAACGGTTGAAATCGGCTTCGGGAATCACGCAGATTTCCGCGCCGCTGGTAATCGCCGAAATCACGGCGAGGTAGCCGCACTCACGCCCCATCACCTCGACAACGAACGCCCGGCTGAACGTCGATGCGGTATCGCGGATTTTGTCGAGCGCGTCACGGATGACGTTGAGGGCGGTATCGACGCCGAGACAGTATTCGGTCCCGTAGATGTCGTTGTCGATCGTCGTCGGAACGCCTACGAAATTGAGGTCGAACTCCTCGCTCATGCGCTGCATCGCGCGGAAAGAGCCGTCGCCGCCGAGCACCACCAGGCCCGTAATGCCGTGTTTTTTCAGGTTTTCGTATGCCTGCTTGCGGTATTCGTATTCGAAAAAACGTTTCGAACGCGACGAGCGGATAATCGCCCCGCCGCGATGCACGATCCCGGCGACATCACGGTGATTGGCTTCGACGATCTCATCGTCGATCATCCCCTCGAGCCCGTTGTAGATGAAATAGTGTTTCTGCCCCCGTTTGAACGCATAGTCGACGAATTTTTTGATCGCGGGATTCATTCCGGGGGCGTCGCCGCCCGAGCACATGATCGCCAATGCCATGCAGCGGCCTATTCGTCGATGAGAACGATATCGCTCTCGATGCTGTTGAACAGCAGCGATTTCTGGTCGAGGCGGCGCTGAAAAACGAATTCGTTGCGCTTGAGTTTCGTCAGCGCCGACGTATTGAAATAGTTCGCGTTCGAACAGCGGCCGATGAAAAGGTACGAAAAAAGCAGCTTCAGCTCGGCATCTTCGAAGATCTCGTGCGGCTGCGTCAGAAAGGTCAGCCCGTACTTTTTCATGTTGATCATGTTGAAGATATAGAGCAGGAAATCTTCGAATTCCGTATAGAATCCTCCGAGCTGAGCGATTTCATGGAAGAAATAGTAGTAGTTCTCAAGCAGATCCTGTTTGGAGATCGTCTCCGACAAACGGCTCTTTTGATCACGCTTGTTCGAAAAATACGACGGATCGACGGCCAGATAAATATGCTTTCTGTCCGCGATCGCCGCATCGAAGGCTGCATCGAAAGCATCGCTCTCTTCGAAACGCATGTAATGAAACGCCTCGTCCTTGTAGCGCGATTCGACGTCGCTCTCGTCGGGATTGGAGAAATCCATATAAAGTGTCGGGACGCCGTTCTCGATGACGAATTCGCGAATCTTCGCCGCAAGATTCGTTTTACCGGCGCCTTCTTCGCCGAGAATCAGCGTGTTTTTGTACAGAATATCTTCGTTCAATGTCAGTGCCGCGATGCTGTTACGGCGTGTTCCGATCACTTTTTTCATCGATTTCGCTCCTTAGTTTTCACAAATGAATTTCGCCATATCCATCAGCCGGCTCGTATAACCCCACTCGTTGTCGTACCATGCAAGTACTTTGACCGTCGTGCCGTCGATCACGCTGAGCATATCGGGCACGAAAGTACAGCTGTAGCCCGAACCGACGAAATCGCTTGAAACACGCTTGTCGTAGTCGATCTCGACCCGGCCTGCGTAGGCACCGGACGCCGCCGCTTCGAACGCCGCGATCACGTCTTCTTTGCTCACCTGCTTTTTCAGGTTCGCCGTCAGATCCACGACGGAGACGTCGGTCGTCGGTACGCGCATTGCGTAGCCGTTGAGCTTGCCGTTGAGGTGCGGCATCACCAGGCCGATCGCCTTGGCCGCACCGGTCGTCGTCGGAATCATATTGACCGCCGCCGCACGGGCACGGCGCATATCTTTTTTATGCTTGACGTCGAGAAGGTTCTGGTCGTTGGTATACGAGTGGATCGTCGTCATCAGGCCGTTTTCGATGCCGAACGCGTCATCGAGGATTTTACACACCGGTGCCAGGGCGTTGGTCGTACAGCTGGCATTGGAGATCACGGGCTGACCTTTGTAGTCGTCGGTGTTGATGCCGATGACGAACGTCGGCGTATCGTCTTTGGCCGGTGCGGACATCACGACTTTTTTCACGCTCCCTTTGAGGTGCTTCGATGCCGTTTCCGTCGTCAGGAACACACCCGTACATTCGACGACGACCTCGGCACCGGTACTGCCGAAATCAAGCTTTTCGGGATCACGTTCGCTGAACATCGTCACGCGCTTGCCGCCGATTTCGATGCTGTTTTCGTCGATCACCTTCGCCTCGATGCCTTCGTGCACCGAATCGTATTTGAGCAGGTATTCCAGCATATCAGGCTTGGCCGTCGTATTGATGGCGACGAGCTCCATATCGTCGCGCTTCGTCGCAAGCTTGATGGCGATGAGACCGATACGCCCCGTTCCGTTGACCGCTACTTTTACCATACGTTCTCCCTTGTGTCGAAAATAGTGTGTTATTGCTTGGTATTATACAGAAGTTAAGGTTACAGTAAGTTTACGAAGAAAATTGGTGGAGCTGTGCGGGATCG
>CAZYEW010000045.1:2472-14157 GCA_964646705.1 uncultured Sulfurimonas sp. | reverse complement strand
GAAGTTAAGGTTACAGTAAGTTTACGAAGAAAATTGGTGGAGCTGTGCGGGATCGAACCGCAGTCCGAGAACAGGCTGCTTCCGGCGTCTACATGCTTAGAGAGGTTGTTGCGTTTAACTTCGGCTTCGCACAACCTGCAAAGCTTGGCCGAAGCGAGCCTCAACGATTCGTTCCGCGGCGAGGCACCCGCGGAATATAGCTGCATCAAGGGTGATACTTCAAAATCCCGACTATCCAGCGTCATCGGGTGAAGCAGCCCGCCTCTTAACGAGGGGTTCTAACTCAGGCTACTGCCAGAGCCGGGCGATAATTCGTGTTGTTTGCAGTTATTGCAAATGAGCCGTATAACGGAGATGCTCAGTCCGGCATGCAACCGGAAGCGACCTGCTCCCGTCGAAACCATGTCAGCCCCATAAAGGAGAAATTTGGTTTTACGAGAATAATTATACCGAAAAATTATTCGTTAATCAACGCTTTGATCGTTTTCGCGCTGCTGCAGCAGTGGCGGATCTTTTGCGAAAGGCTCAGGTCTTCGCGCAGCAAGATGTTGATGAACGCCGAACCGACGATCACGCCGTCGACGCCTTCAGCTTTGGCCTTGGCCGTTTGTTCGTTGACGCCGAAGCCCACGTACACCGGCGTGGCGGTATGACGACGGATGGCTTCGACGACACCAGAGAGCTCTTCGCTTTTGCCGGCACCCGTAATGCCGGCATAGGCGACCAGGTAAATGAATTTTTCCGACCCCTTCACCACCTCGGCAATGCGCGCTTCACCGTCCGTCGGTGCGACGAAGGCGATATTGGCGATGCCGTGCCTTTTGAAATCGGCCGCGTACGCCTGCGCTTCTTCGTGCGGCAGGTCGGGGACGATCAGCCCCGATACGCCCAGATCGTTGGCTTCGCGCAGCACGTTTTGCATGCCGAACCGGTAAAACGGGTTGAAGTAGCCCATCCACAGCGTATCGACCCGCGGCGCGACCGCCCGCGAAACGTCGAGCACGTCGGTAAAACGGAACCCGTTTTCCAGCGCGATATAGTTGGCTGCCTCGATCACCGGGCCGTCGGCGACAGGGTCGGAAAAAGGGATGCCGAGTTCCAGCGAATCGACGCCGTTTTCGCCCAGTGAAAGCGCCAGATCGATCGTGAAATCCTTGTCGGGGTATCCCGTCGTAATATAGGCTACCAGTTTCTTGTCCACGCCGTCTTCCTTGCAATATTTATGCGCAATTGTAGCATTTTTGGATAAAATCGCTCTCAACAACCTGCCGGATTCCGGTATCGACACGAGGACGCCATGCCCAAAAAGACGACGGTCACATCGATTCGAAACGCCAAAGGTGCAGCCCCGCTGGTCATGATCACGGCATACGATGCCCTGTTCGCGCGCCTGTTCGCCCCGATCGCCGACCTGCTCCTCGTCGGCGATTCGCTCAACATGACCTTTGCCGGCCGCAGCGACACACTCAGCGCCACGCTCGATCAAATGCTCTACCACACCAATGCCGTCTGTTCGGGTGCGCCCGACGCTTTCGTGATCTGCGACATGCCGTTCGGGACCTACACGACGCCCGAACAGGCCCTCGAAAACGCCGTACGGGTCTTTCGCGAAACCCCGGCCGATGCCGTCAAGATCGAAGGCGGTGCCGACAAAGCCGACACGATCGCCCTTCTGACCGGCAACGGTATCGCCGTATGCGGGCATATCGGCCTGCTGCCGCAGTCGGTACGCAGCGAAGGAGGCTATAAAGTCAAAGGCAAAGACGAAGCAGGTGCGCGCAAGCTGATCGAAGACGCCCGGGCCGTCGAAAAAGCCGGGGCCTTCTGTATCGTGATCGAAGGCGTCAAAGCCGACGTCGCCGCCGAGGTCGCACGCAGCGTGGCCGTCCCGCTCATCGGGATCGGCGCCGGTGCCGAAGTCGACGGCCAGGTGCTGGTCTTTTCGGACATGCTCGGACTCTACGAACCCTTCGTGCCCAAATTCGTCAAACGCTACCTCGACGGCGCGACACTGGTCAAACAGGCCGTCGAAACCTACCGTGACGAAGTACGCGGCCGTACCTTTCCCGCGCCGGAGCATACCTACTGATGGAACGCATCGTCGAAATCGAGAAGTTCACCGCCGAAGAGAGCGTCGAAAACACGCTGCGTCCGCAGGGCTGGGACGACTATATCGGCCAGGAGCAGGTCAAGAAAAACCTCGGCGTTTTCATCGAAGCCAGCAAAAAACGCGCCGAAGCGCTCGACCACACCCTTTTCTACGGCCCGCCGGGACTCGGCAAAACGACACTCGCGCTGATCATCGCCGCGGAAATGGGCACCAACATCAAAGTCACCGCCGCACCGATGATCGAAAAAAGCGGCGATCTGGCCGCCATATTGACCAACCTCGAAGAGGGTGATATTCTTTTTATCGACGAAATCCACCGCCTTTCCCCCGCCGTCGAAGAGATCCTTTACCCCAGTATGGAGGATTTTCGGCTCGACATCATCATCGGCAGCGGCCCGGCGGCACAGACGGTCAAGATCGACCTGCCCCGCTTCACCCTGATCGGCGCGACGACACGCGCGGGGATGCTGAGCAACCCGCTGCGCGACCGCTTCGGCATGAGTTTTCGCATGAAGTTCTACACGCCCGACGAACTGGCACGCATCGTCGTCAAAGCCGCCGAAAAACTGGGCAAGGAGATCGAACAGGACTCGGCGCTCGAAATCGCACGGCGTTCGCGCGGCACGCCCCGCATCGCCCTGCGTCTGCTGCGCCGCGTGCGCGACTTTTCCGAAGTGGCCGACGAAGCGCGCATCACCTTTGAACGCACCGTTTTCGCCCTCAACGAGCTGGGGATCAACGATCACGGTTTCGACGAAATGGACCTGCGCCTGCTCGAACTGCTCGCCTCGGCCAAAGGGCGGCCGATGGGGCTCGGTACCATCGCCGCTGCACTGAGCGAAGACGAAGGTACCATCGAAGACGTGCTCGAACCCTACCTGCTGGCCAACGGCTTCCTCGAACGCACCGCACGCGGCCGCGTCGCGACGCCAAAATGCTACGAAGTGCTGCGCTTCGCGCCGCCCGCATCGCAGCCCGGACTTTTCGAAACCGCATGAAACCGCAAACGATCTTCACCGTCCTTATTGCCGCATCGCTGTACTGGATGTACCTGCTGTACCAACCGTATCTGATGAGCATCCTCATCGCGTCGCTGCTCGCGGTATCGACCTACTCGTTCAAACACCGGCTTCGCAGCTATTTCGGATCGACGACCGCCGCCGCGGCGGTCTCGACGATTTTGATGGCCCTGCTCTTTTTCGCGCCGCTTGGGTACTTTTTGGCGAAAGTGACGATCTACCTGCAGCATATCGACGCCCACAGCCTCGACCGCATTATGGACTACCTCCGACACCTCATCGAAAATGCTCCCGAATTCCTCGGCACCTCGAAATCGTGGACCGCCGATATGCTCGATTCGTTCCACCCCGCCGACCTGACGGCCAAGGCACTCAAAATCGCCGGGACCATCGGGAGCGTGAGTGCATCGTTCGTCAAAAACGCGCTGATGATCATCGTCTTCTACTTTTTCGCCCATCTGTACGGCGCACGGCTCATTGCCTACTTCAAACGCATCATCAACCTGCCGCCCGAAGATTCGCACCTGCTTGGCAACGAAGTGGCTTCGGTCATGAGCATCGTTTTTTACTCCATCCTCGCCACCGCGGCACTCGAAGGCGCGCTTTTCGGGATCGCCGTCAGTTTCATGGGCTACAACGGTCTGCTTTTTGGCATCATGTTCGGGTTCGCCTCCCTCATTCCCCTCATCGGCGGCGCGCTGATGTGGGTGCCTTTCACCCTTTACGAACTGGCCTACGGCAACGTCGGTGCCGCACTCTTCATCATGCTCTACACCGTGATCGTCATCTCCGTTTTCGCCGACACCTTCGTCAAGCCGATGATCATCAAAAGCATCGACGACAAACTGTCCAAAACCGAAACCAAGCGCAACGAGCTGATCATCTTCTTCGCCATTATCGCAGGCTTGACGAGCTTCGGATTCTGGGGGATGATTCTCGGCCCCGCCATTACCGCGTTCTTTATGGCGTTGCTGATGCTCATCGAACGCAAAAACGCGATCCGCGAAAAACCGCTCGGTATACCTGACGAGATTTGATATGAAAATCCTGTTTCTTCTTGCGGCACTGATCGGCATCGCCCTGGCCGACCCTTCCGTACTTAAAGCTTTCGGCCGTCCGCTTGCTGCCGAAAAGATCGACGACAATGCGTCGCTGCATCATTATCGTCTCTCCGACGGTCGCACGGTGACTTTCGACGACACCGTCATCGTGAAACTCGACGACCCGCAGCGGCTTGGCGCACTCAAAGCGCGTTACAGGTTCACCTCGGTACAGCGCCTCTCGTCTCGGCTCTATCTGCTTCGCTTTCCTGCACAAAGCGATATCCTCGCACTGTGCCGTGCGCTCGAGCGAGAAAACGGCGTGGCCTTCGCTCAACCCAATCTCCGCACGAAAAAGCGCGCACGATGATGCGCTTCGCATTGGGGCTGTTGGCAACGGTATTTTTCATCGGATGCGGTTCGAGCGGAAGCGGTCCGGACCGCAACGACACCCCGCCTCCCGACATCAATATCACCGACCCGTTTTTCGCCTACGAATGGCATCTCCGTCCCGCCGATGCGGGCTTTGCATCCCGCTACGGCATTGCGAACACCGCCCATGTCCATCTAGGCGATGTATGGCGAAAAACACGCGGCCGCGGCGTCACCGTCGCCGTGATCGACGACTATTTTCAGGCCGATCATCCCGACATCGCCGCGAACGTCGTCGCGACGTACAACGTCAAAACCGGCGGAACCGACGTCTTTCCTCCGGGCAAAGCAAAAGCACACGGTCTCATGTGCGCGGGTATTATCGCCGCCGCAGCCGACGGCCAAGGCTCCGTCGGTGTCGCACCCGAGGTCAAACTGATGCTTATAGGCAGTGCCTACGACACCGATGCCGATATGATCAAAGCCTTCACCTACGCCAAAGAACACGGGGCAGACGTCATCAACTGCAGCTGGGGAAGCTACCACGTCTCGAAAGCCGTATCGGATGTTATCAAAGACGTTCACGACGCCGGTATTACCGTCGTGTTCGCCGCAGGCAACGACGCCGTCGATCTGGACAGCCCGGGCTACGACGACGAATCCGAACTGCCGTGGGTCATCGGCGTCAGCGCCAGCGACGCATCCAATGCCCTTGCAAGCTACGCCAACCGGGGCTCGGCCCTCGATCTGCTCGCACCGGGCGGATCGCGTTACGGCATCAGTATCGTCAGTACGGACCTGACGGGCCTTGCCGGCTCCAGCCCGAAAGAAGATCCCAAAGCCGCCGAATGGCTCGACGACAACCATACCTTCTTTGTCGGCACGTCCGCTGCGGCCCCCATCGTCACCGGTGCCGCGGCACTGCTCAAATCGGCCGCCCCTGCGCTCACACCCGACGAAATCCGTCGGGTGCTTGTCGAAAACGGCGACGACATCGGTGCATTTTGCGACAAACTTGACATCACGAAGGCGATCAACGCCTTGTATTGATTCCTATTTTTTGAATTCGGCGTTTTTTTTGTTACAATCGGTGAACGATTAAATCAGGATGCCTATGAAACTCGTTCGAGAAAGCGGAAAAAGGACTCGTTACTACAGCATAGCGCTCTATCCGACGCTTTTTAATGATTTTCTGCTCGTTCGGCATTACGGAGACCTAAATTCGCCGCATGCCAAGAAAAGCTATTTCGGCACGAAAAAAGAAGCTTTGCTTTTTTCGCTGAATCTTGCGGCGAACAAACGCTCGCAGGGCTACAAAGTTCTAAGCTTATCCCGATAGCCGCCATCCGGCCAGCGCGAACATCGCCAACGCGATACCGCCTGAGAGCAGCGCATACGGCAGCTGCGTTCGCACATGCGACGTATGGTCGCACCCTGCCGCTAGCGAAGCGATAATCGTCGTGTCCGAAATCGGGGAACAGTGATCACCGAAGACCCCGCCTGAAACCACCGCCCCGATCAGCAAGGCCGCGTTCGCGTCCACCGCGGCGCCCATCGTCACCGCCACGGGAAGCATGACACTGAAGGTGCCCCAGCTCGTCCCCGTCGAAAAAGCCATCACCGCCGCCACCGCAAAAACTGCCGCCGCCAGCCACGCCACCTGGGTCGCACCGTCGAGAAACGATGCCAGATACGCACCCGTGCCCACCTCCCCGATCATCCGTCCGATCGCGAATGCGAGCAGCAAGATCGCCGCCATCGGCAACAGCGCCCTCGCACCGTCCGCCGCGCCGTGCCGCCATGCCGAAAACGTCATCTTTCCCGCTACGACGTATTGCACGGCCGTTGCCGCAAGCGTCAGCAGCATGGCGTAGCACACCGAGCTGCTGCCGCTGCCTTTGAGAAGGTTCCCCTCACCCGTCAACCATAAAAAGAAAAACACGCCGCCGACCATCAGCGCCAGCGGCACCAGCATATCGGCGGCCTGCCCGTCTCCCGAGGCCGTGTCGATCCGCTCGGCGACAATCGGCGCCGTTTTCATCGCGCCGATGTCCCAGTCGAACCAGATCACGACGAAGGTGACGACCAGGGCGATCATCGCATAGAAATTGTAAGCCACACTTCCGATCAGCAGCGCCACGGCATCACCTTCAAGATGCCCCGCACTCACCTGCACCGCGATCAGTCCCAGCAGCAGCGCGCCCCAGCCGTTGAGCAGCAGCAACGAGCAGACCGGCGCCGACGTCGAATCGCACACGTAGGCGAGTTTCTCGCGGCTGAAACGAAAACGCGATGCCAAAGGCCGGCCGACCGCCCCGGCCACCAGCGACGTAATCGACGACTCGATAAAAATGACCAGTCCCGTGACGTAAACCAGCAGCAACGCACTGCGCCGCGAACGGACCAATGCCAGACGTTCCTGCAGCAAATGCACGAACCCTTCGACCCCGCCGCTGCGGCGCATCAGCTCCATCACCGACCCGACCAGCACGACGAACACGAGCGTTTTGAGAATCCACGGCGTCGTCAGCAAGTCAAAAAACAGTGCCGCGATGCGTTCTGCCGACTCGGCTATCGACCCGTGCGAAAGCACGAGTGCCGCGACCGTTATCGCGGCTGCAAGCGCTGCGAACACATGGCGCATCCACAATGCCAGCACGACCGCCGTCAACGGCGGAAGCAGCGACAGCCACCCGTATTCTGCCGTCACAGCACCATCTGCAGCCGTTTGATTCCCGGCCGTCCGAACTGTTCGGCATAAAGCTCGCTGCGTTTTTCGTCGATCACCTCAAAACCGAGCTTTTCGTAAAGCAGCTCGGTATCGACCGAACCGATCTCGACCATCGTCTGGGCTTTGCGGTACCCTTTCAGACGCGCCGTCAGCAGGCTTTTTTTCAATAAGGCGGCAAAGACCGGCAGCGGCTCGCACCCCGGTTTCACCATCATAAAATCGAGCATCCATGTCTGGCGGTCGATGGCGGGCTCCACCAGCAGATAGGTCGCGATACGCTCGGTGTAGTCGGCCCCGACCCCAAGTTCGGCCAGTGCTTTGGAAAAAATCTCCTGCGTCGCGATCCGCGGTTCGTAACCGCACAACACACCCGCATGTTTCTGCATGCCCGAAGCTACGAGAAAATTGGAAAGGTGGCAATAGCTTTTGGTTTGCGTCGTACTCAATGCGGCAAGCCGTTCAAGCAGCACCGCATCGTCGTTCGTTTCGAAAATAAGATCGAAGATACCGATCTTCTTGCCTGCTCTTGAACTTTCGAGCATCGCCCACGCTATCAGTTCTCTGTCCGCTTCCGATGCTTTTTCGACCGCAATTTCCATCGCCTTTCCTGCTGTTGTGATATGATACCGGCTAACGATATGAAGCAAGTGTAGCACAGATGAAACTAATCGCAAATTATTTTCGCACCATTTTTCTTTCAATAACGCTAACCGTCGCCGCCGTCGCACACGAACAAATGCTGCTTGTCGTCGCCGACGATATGAACAGCTCGCAGGGCACGCTGCAGCGTTTCGAGAAATCGAAAGCGGTATGGAAACGGGTCGGAACGCCTGTACCGGTGAGCCTCGGCCGTAACGGTCTGGCGTGGGGATCGGGTATCGGCCTGCCGGCACACCCGCCCGGCGACCCGGAAAAACGTGAAGGCGACGGTCGGGCACCCGCGGGGATTTTCGAACTCGGGCCGCTCTTTGGCTATGCCTCCGTATTCAAAAGCATCATGCCTTACGTCCGGGCCGATACCGACTTGATTTGCATCGACGACGCACAATCGCCGTATTACAACACACTGCGGCATATCGACGCAGCGACGGCCGTCAAGAGTTTCGAATGGATGCGGCGCGACGACGGGCTCTACCGTTTCGGTGCATTCGTACACCATAACGACGAACACGTTCCCGGCCGGGGATCGTGTATCTTTTTGCATATCTGGCGCGCTCCCGGTATACCGACGGCGGGATGCACCGCCATGAGCCAAAACAATCTTCGACACATACTGCAATGGCTCGATCCCGCGAAAAAACCGCTGCTCATTCAAATCCCTGCCCGGGCGCTACCCGACATCGAAAACGCTTACGGAAAGCTACACGCGCGATAACGGGACGGGACGGCCGATATAGAACCCCTGCGCATAATCGACGCCGATATCGCGCAGCACATCGACGATCGCCTCGTTTTCGACGAACTCGCAAACCGTCTCGATGCCCATCACATGGCCGATCTGGTTGATCGCGTCGACCATGGCGCGGTTGATGTCGTTGACGTCGATATCGACGACGAACGACCCGTCGATTTTCAGATAGTCGACCGGGAGATTCTGCAGGTACGAAAACGATGAAAGCCCGCAGCCGAAATCATCAAGTGCGAACCGGCATCCGCGCTCGCGGAAGCGGTCGATAAATTTTCGTGCGCTCTGCACATTGGAAATTGCCGCGGTTTCGGTGATTTCGAACGTAATCGCTTCGTGAGGGACCTTGTAACGTTCAAAACACTCTTCGATAAAAGGCGTCAGCGAATCGTCGTTGAGCGACATGCCCGAAAGATTGACGTTGAAACTCAGCGGTGCTTCATGCCGTTTTTGAATATCGCCGTACGACGCCATCATCCGTTCGACGACCCAGCGGTCGATTTCGATCATTTTGCCGTAACGTTCCGCGGCCGGGATAAATGCCATCGGCATCACGATGCCGCCGCCGGGAGCGCGCATCCGAATCAGCAGTTCATAATGCTGAACCGACGTCGTGTCGATCAGGTCGACGATCGGCTGCGCGTACAGTTCGAAACGGTCCTCGACCAGCGCTTTTTCGATCCGGCCGACCCACTGCATCTGTTCGTGGCGCAGCTGAACGACCTCGTCGTCGTCGTTGGCGACGTGAATCTGGTTTCGCCCGTTGTCTTTGGCGGCATAGCAGGCAGTATCGGCGCGCGAAAGAATCGTCGTCAGCGAACAGCAGTCGTGCCGGATGGCGACCATCCCCAAACTGGCGCCGACACCGAAAGTCTTGCCTTCCCAAAAGAAACGGAACTCGCCGATATTGTGCAGCAGCTTTTCCGCCATCTTGCGAGCCTCGTCGATATCGACGCCGGTATAGATGATACCGAACTCGTCGCCCCCGAGGCGGGCAACCACGTCGACCTGGCGCAAACTGCGGCGAAGCACCAGGGCCAGCTGCCTGAGCAGCTCGTCTCCGGCAACATGCCCGCAGGTGTCGTTGACGACCTTGAACTGGTCGAGGTCCAGATAGCACAGCACATGTTCCACCGTCTCGTCTTTGGCCTGCTTCATCACTTTGGCGAGACGGCGTTCGAAAGCGTGCCGGTTCATCAGCCCCGTCAGCGTGTCTTCGGTCGCCATTTTGTGCAGCTGCTCGGTCCGTCTGGTCACTTCGGATTCAAGCGTCTGATTGTATTGCCCCAGCTGTTCGCTGAGCAAACGGTTCTGCTCGCTGGTATTGGCCAGCTCGTCGGTATTGAGCGTAATGCGGTACCCCAGCCAGAAAAGCAATCCCACCAAAACGACGATATTGACGCGAATCCAGAGCGGATCGTCGATAAACAAAAACAGCGACGCCAGAAAACTGATGGCGAAAATCAGCCCCGTCGACTGCATTCCCATGCATTCGGTCGCCTTGAGGTTGCAATGGTCACAGCGGGCATAAGGACGAAAACCGTTGCGCGCCAGGATACAGTTGGCGTTGATGCCGCCCTCCTGCGGTCCTGCGGTGCCGCAGCTCCGGCACCTTTCAGCAGCCACCGCAACGCCTTTTGAGCGATTTGATGCCGATGTATCCCAATGCCGAAAGGCAGAAGCCGAAAAAAGCACTGATGAGCATAAAAATCCCCATGGCAATCGCCATCAGCCAGGTAACGACGGGGCAGCAGCCGTGCAAGGCGATTGCCGCAGAAACCGCGAGAATCCGCAATAGCACTTCGAACCGCTCCGTCGAAGCACGCATCCGGTACGAACGTACGTAAGCCTCTGGAACATCGAGAAAGCGTACCAAAGAAAGTTTTTCAAACGGCCACAACAAGGCGGTGAACAGATCGTAGCGAATCGTGACGACGAAGGTGAAAATGTTGAGTGCGAGAAAAAGGTAAAGCAGTTCGATGCGTTCCGCGAAAACCGCCGTAATCATCAATATACTGTTGGCAAGGCGGTTCCACTTGACGTAAAGCGGTTTCGGCGGATGATATTGCACGATGCGCGGGCTCTCACTTTTTTATCAAAAATTATAATACCCGTCACTTGAAAAACCGCTGAATATAATATTTTTATCACTTATATTTAGCTTCTGACCCTCTCGATGCGTTCCGCTTCTTGCGCTTTATAGAGTTCGGCACATCCTTTGGCGAGCTCTCGAATTTTCAAAATGTAGTTCGCGCGTTCGGTCTGTGAAATCGCTTTGCGCGCGTCAAGCGTATTGAACGTATGGCTGGCAGCCATGCACAGATCATATGCCGGCAGCGGCAGCCCCGCTTCGAGCGTGCGTTTGCATTCGGCGGCTTTCGCTTCGAAATCGGCAAACAGCATCGCGGTGTCGGCCACTTCGAAATTGTATGTCGAAAATTCGATTTCACTCTCTTTATGAATGTCGCGGTAGAGGGTTCGGCCGTGTTCGTTCTCGTTCCAGACGATGTCGAACACCGAATCGACTCCCTGAAGGTACATCGCCAGCCGCTCCGTTCCGTAGGTGATTTCCACGGCTACGGGATCGCAGGCGATGCCGCCGACTTGCTGAAAATAGGTAAACTGCGTCACTTCCATCCCGTTGAGCCAGACTTCCCAGCCAAGTCCCCACGCTCCGAGCGTCGGAGATTCCCAGTTGTCTTCGACGAATCGGATATCGTGGTCTTGAAGATGCAGTCCCAGATATTCCAGACTTTTAAGGTAAAGCTCCTGAATATTGTCGGGACTCGGCTTGATCAGTACCTGAAACTGATAGTAGCTTCCGAGCCGGTTGGGGTTTTCTCCGTAGCGTCCGTCCGTAGGGCGACGGCTCGGAGCGACGTAGGCCACCGACCACGGTGTCGCATCGAGCGAGCGCAGAAAGGTCGCGGGGTGAAACGTTCCCGCACCCGCAGGAATGTCGTAGGGTTGGACGATATTGCATCCTTGGTCTTTCCAAAATTGCTGCA
>CAZYEW010000045.1:0-2372 GCA_964646705.1 uncultured Sulfurimonas sp. | reverse complement strand
GGAATGTCGTAGGGTTGGACGATATTGCATCCTTGGTCTTTCCAAAATTGCTGCAGTTTGAGCAGCAGATCACTGAATGTCAGCATGATTCGGGTCGCCTCTTGAAAAAAGTACGCAATTATAGCACTCTTTCTCCAAGCTCCCATTTTCCGTACATTTTTCCCGGTTATCCTTCGCTATAAGCACATTCCGTTTCTTTTTTTGCCATATAATCATAGAAAAATGCGAGATACTATGAAAACATTTTTTCTTCTTTCTTTCTCGGTACTGCTGATGCTGTCGGGCTGCGGCGAAACGTCGGCCGGCAACAACGGGGCAAATGCGACACCGCCCCCTATCGAGACGTCGACCGGATGCCGTGTCCCGAAACTCTCGAAACCCGAGGTGCGCCCGATGCTCGTCGTGCGGATCAGCTACAAGAACGTGCAGCTTGTCGACGATGCCGATGCCTGGTCCGCCCTGCTGTTCGGTAACGAACCCCATGAGCTCAATCATTACTACCGAACGATTTCCGGCGGACGCTTTTCATTCGAACCTGCCGATGAAACCGACGGAAAGCATGACGGCATCGTGACGGTTTCGCTGCCTAAAAACCATCCCGATTCAGGCTACGGAACGCAAATCCATCCCGATCTTGCCGCCGCCCTCGAACAAGCCGATCCGTTCGTCGATTTTCATGCTTACGATCGCAACGGCGACGGCGCCGTCACCCCCGATGAACTGCTCATCGTCTTCATCGTTGCCGGCAACGAGGACGCGTTTTCCGGTGTCAGCGACGTACCGGGCATCTGGGCCCACCAATCTTGCACCGGCAGTACCGATACCCCGGTACTCGACGGAGTTTCGCTGATGGGATGTGCAAAAGGTGGAAACTATGCGGTTTTCGGAGAGCGGCATATCGACGATACCATTAACTACAACCACCGTGCGACCATCGGCATTATCGCCCACGAGCTTGGCCACGCGGCTTTCGATCTTCCCGATCTTTACGATACCGACGGCTCGTCGGCGGGCATCGGCTATTTCGGCCTGATGGCATCGGGGATATGGGGGCAGGAAACCATCAACGACCCCTACGGAAACACGCCAACCCCGATGATCGCATGGAGCCGAATGCATAACGGCTGGATTGCACCGCACATCGTCCCGAAAGGGAGTACGGAAACCGTCATCCTGCATGACACCGACGCCCCCGATTACAATATCGCCTTGTTGCCGATGGAAGACGGGCAATGCTTTTTGCTCGAAAACCGAAGTACGCAAGGTTACGATGCCAGTCTTCATATGCTGCCGGGATTCTATCGGGGCGGCCTTGCCGTCTGGCATATCGATCAAAACGTCATCGATGCGCGCTACGCTGCGAACACCGTCAATGCGGATGAAACGCATAAAGGTATCGATCTGGAAGAAGCGGCAAAAGCCGGGCTCGACGACGATCCCCGTTTTGCCGGCGATGCACGCAACCTTTTTTTCAGGGGCAACAAAACGGCGTTCGGGCCGCTGACGCATCCGTCGTCTGCACTCAACGACGGCCGTCCGAGCGGCATCACCGTCACCGATATTTCCGACCCGGGTTCCGTCATGAGTCTTATCGCAAAGGATACACCATGAAACGTTTGATCGCCTTGTGTTTAAGCGTTGCGCTATCGCTTGATGCCGCTCCGGCTTTTTCGCGTGAACGCACGTTCGTACAACCCGACGGCAGTACCTTTATCGGCAAAGTCCGCGGGGATGAATACCTTCACTGGATTGAAACGAAAGACGGAGACATCGTGCTTTACAACAAAAAAACGAAACGTTACGAAAGCGCTCAAATCACGGCAGACGACCTGCGGCCCGACGGTACGATGTACCGACCGGGCGTCAAAAAAGCCAGGCAGCTGTATCGAAACGATCGTCATCAAGCCATCTATGAACTATGGAAGAAAAAAAGAGTGAAAGAGTGGGAGCGCCGCCACGGCGGAATTAGAAACTAAATGTATTCTTCTTGCCGGGCTGCTCAAGCTGCACGGCACTTTTTTGAACATAATATCGCTCTCCTGTCCGAGCAACAACAATACGATAAAAAAGGCCTTTAAGGCTCGTTCCGTTTTCACGCACCACCTGAACATCGTCGGATTCGGAAACGACGATGCAGTCATGCGTTTGAACATAACGGTTCAATGCCGTATAATCCGTCATACTCTCTTTCGGCAACGCATGCATATCTTTGAGATGCTTGCAGGCAAGCGTCTGCATCGTGATTTTATCTGCATCGGCCGATAGGCAAGCAAGCAATACAAACCCTAACCATTTTTGCACGATTATCCTTCTTCTCGGACGAAAATCTGTCCGCTCTCTTGACCTATGCGTGCTTAATAATCACCGGTAAA
>CAZYEW010000044.1:6706-14195 GCA_964646705.1 uncultured Sulfurimonas sp. | reverse complement strand
CCTGCAATCGACTATAATGTCGCCACGAAAACCCCAAAGGATACGATGATGGAAAATCTCCCCAACTGCCCCAAATGCGGCAGCGAATACACCTACGAAGACGGCTCGCTGCTGATCTGCCCCGAATGCGGCTACGAATGGAACCCCGAAACCGCGCAGGATGAAGCAGCGAGCGACGCGCTCGTCGTCAAAGACGCCAACGGCAACGTGCTGCAAGACGGCGATGCGGTCACGGTCATCAAAGACCTCAAAGTCAAAGGAAGCTCCAGCGGTATCAAAGCCGGTACGAAGATCAAGAATATCCGCCTCGTCGAAGGCAGCGACGGCCACAACATCGACTGCAAAGTCCCCGGTGTCGGCGCCATCAAACTCAAGCAGGAATTCGTCAAAAAAGCCTGAGCACCCGCTTAGAGCGAAAAACGCTCCGGATCGAAAAACGCATCGTCGGAAATATGCCCGAAAGCGGCGTTGATCGACGTGAACAGATCCGGATATTTCCCCTCCATTTCCGCAAGCATCTGTTTCATTTCGGCACGCGCATAGGGCATTTTGACGTCGAAACGCATCGACGGGCAGGCCTCGTCGCCGATCGTCGGCCAGCCGTTGTCCGCAGCCGCGGCGGCAAGCTGGCGTTCGCGCACCTGAATCAGCGGACGAATCACGACCAGCCCGTTGCCCGCACGGTATTTTGGCGCAAGTGCCCGCAGGTGGCCGTTGTAGATCAGGTTCATGAAAAAGCTCTCCGCTGCATCGTCGAGATGATGCCCCAGCGCCACTTTGTTGCAACCGAACTGCTGCGCCGCACTGTAAAGCGAACCGCGGCGCATCCGTGAAAAGAAGCTGCAGTACGACGAGTTCTTTCGAATTTTTTCTTTGGCGGTGTCGTAAATGTTGGTTTCGTAGATATGGTGTTCGATGCCGTGTTCGCGGCAATGCGCGACAAGCTGCGAAAAATCCTCGCCCATGCCGTAATCGACCGTCACGGCGACGAACTCGAAATCGAAGGGTGCACGGCGGCGCTGCGCCTGCATGGCATGCACCATCGTCAGCGAATCTTTCCCGCCCGAGAGTGCGGCAAGCACACGGTCGCCTGCTTCGATCAGATTGAACGCCGCATTGGTGCGCCCGACCTGGCGCATGATTTTTTTACTGAGCATATTCCCGATCGAGTTTGTCGAGCATCGCGACGATGAAACTGCTGCTGACCTGCGACGAATGTTTGAGAAACTCGTCGAAATCGAACGCGGCGTCCATATCGGCGGCGTCGCTGATGGCACGCAGCACGAAAAACGGCACCTCCATCGCATCGCAGACCACGGCGACGGCCGCACCTTCCATCTCGATAGCGTCGGCATCGAACGTTTCGGCGATCCATGCCTTGCGCTCGGCGTCGGCGATGAACTGATCACCCGTGGCGACGATCCCGCCTTTGAGCTCGATCCCTTTTTCGTCGGCGACCTTCTTGGCCAGTGCCAGCAGATGCCGTGACGGTTCCACGTACACCTTGCCCTCGGGCACGTATCCGTGCGGATGCCCGAACGCCGTAATGTCCAGATCGTGCTGGCACAGCTGCGTCGCAGCGATAAGATCGCCGATCTTGAGGTCGGGATTGACCGCACCTGCGACCCCGGTGAACAGCAGCATCTCGCAGCCGAAACGCTCCAGCATCGTCGCCGCCGTCAGCGCGGCGTTGACCTTGCCGATTTTGCTGTAGCCGAGCACGATATCGAGGCCTTTGTATTTCGCTTCGTGGTAGGTATTGCCGGCATAGACGACATCGTTGTGTTTTTTGAAATATTTCAGCAGCGGCTCATGGTCGCCAAGCTCCAAAAAGGGCTCGACCTCCTCGACCATCGCCCCCATAATCGCGATTTTCATTGCTCTCCTTTAGTAGCGAACCGGAACGTCCGTATCGTGTTTGACGGTAAAACCGACGTGGATCGTGCGCGTCGCATGCGGCAGCAGCGTTACGTTGAATACGAGTTTGCCGCGCTTTTCGCGTTTGTGCGGAATATCCGAGGGTGAAATATGCACGTCGGTCACCTCGATTTTGTCCGTCGTCGACACCGGAATGCGGTCGACGATTTGAAGCCGCTTGAGGGTATCGGAAAGATTGGCGAGCTCGATGGTGTAACCGTCTTCGATTTTCGCGCCGCTGAAAAAGCCGTGCGAGTCCGAATGGATATCACGCTGCCGCTTGACGCTCACGTCGCGGTCTACCGCCGCGTAAAGGCGGTAGCGCTTGCCTTCGTAGACACCGAAGGCCCGCTCGGAAACCGTATCGCCCGCCGTCACTTTCCACGCCCCGTTTTGAATCTTGAAAAGCGGCTCGAACACGTAGGTTTCGAAAACGCGGGCATCGAGAAACGGGTAGACGATCCGCTCGGTCTCGACCGGCAGCGCCGTTTTGGAAACGGGCACCTCGACGTCACGCCCGTTCGCGGGCAGATCGAGATTTTTCAGCACGTATTTCTTGGTATTCACCCGTTCGGCGCTCGGTGCCGCCGCGGCTGCGACGGGCTGCACGGCGTCCGCTTCGATGGCACGCGTACGCGCTTTGTAAAGCACCGGCCGGGGCGTCCGGTTGATCACCCACGGCGAAAAGGTCAGCTTGCGCAGCGGCTGATGCAGGGCATAGGTATAGAACGTGCCGGTTTCGGCCTTGATATCCACCCCGCTTTTGTTGCGGATTTTCAGCGTTTCTTCCACGGTGATTTTGCGCTCGTTCTCATCGACCGCCGCCCGGTATCCCGGCCGGATCGAGAGCGTGTACGACGGTATGACCAGTTCCGGAGCCTTGCACGGTTCGCTCAGGTACATCGGCATCGACGATGCCTGGAGGCCGGCGTGTTCGAGCGTACGTTTCGCCGCATCGTACGCCGGGCCGACAATCGCTTCACGCGCTTCAAGTTCGGCCGTACGGGCGGCAAGGGCCTTGGCGTTGTCGATGATCTGCTGCGCCTCGGCATTTTTGTATTCCATGGAGGATACGGCCTGCTCGAGCATCTTGCGCTCGAAGCCCAGCTGTTTTTTCTGCATCCGTACCGCTTCGAAACGCCCATAGGCATCGGCCAGCGAAGCGTCTTCGGGTGCTTTTTCTTTCGGCACCAGCAGCACGTCGCCGCCTTCACAGCGCGCCTTGATCTGCGTGCCGAATCCGGCAAAGCCGTCGTAACGGTCCGGAAAATAATGCGCCTCATCGCTGAAGTAGTCCAAATGCGAAGCGAACAGCCCCGAAACGAGACATGCGGACAAGAGTGCCGTTTTGTACATTTTCGATCCTTTCAGTCGGTTTTCGCCAACCATTTTTGCACGCGGTGCAGCCGGCGGTCGGGGTGAAACGTCGCAACCCGCTCTTCGAAGAGCGGGAGGCTGAATTCCGCTTCACCGGTCGGCGAAACGATCCGGCTTCCGCCCCAGAACCCCAGGCCGTCTTCGAACCCGACACGATTGACGAAAACCACGTAGCAGCTTCCCAGCAGCGCCAGTGATTTAAGCAGTGCGTCCCACTGGCCTTCGATCGCCAGGCCGTCGGTTTCGAACCCGCGCGCGGGCGAGTTGGCGATCACGTACACGGTATCGGGCTGCAGTTTCGCCACATCCGAAAACGTCTGCGCCCGCCAGAGGTCTTCGCACACCAGCATCACGGTCTTGCCTGCAGCGGTATCGAAGGCGTCGAGCGTTTCTCCCCGGAAAAAATAGCGTGCTTCTTCGAACATACCGTAATTGGGCAAATGCATTTTCCGATGCACCGCGAGCAGCCCGCCGCACGACCAGTAAAGTGCGGCGTTGTAGGTGTGCCCGCCCTCTTCGATGGCGGCCCCGACCACGATATCGCACTGTTGCGACGCCTCGGCCAGTGCCGAAAGTTCCTCGATTCGCCAGGCATCTTCGAAAAGTTTGTCCTGAAGCAAATATCCGTTGAGCGCCAATTCGGGAAAAACGACGACGTCCGAGGTCTCGGCATATTCCGTCGCCGTCGAAACGACCGATTCCAAGTTGGCGCGGCTGAGCCGCGGCGCGTTCTGAACGAGGGTGAACGTCATGAAAGCGCGTCGAGCGTCGCCTGCAGCGAATCGGGATCGAAGACGTTGAAGGTCTTCATCTCTTTGGCGATACGGCGGTTGAGGCCCGCGAGTACTTTGCCGTTGCCGAACTCGATCGCCGCATCGACCTGCGGTGCGATCGCTTGGATCGACTGTTTGTAAAGCACCGGACGCACCAGCTGTTCGGAGAGCAGTTCGACCGCCTGCTGCTTGGTATGGTAAGGCTTGGCCGTCACGTTCGAAACCACCGGTGCGGCGAACGGATCGTGCAGCATCCGCTCCAGCGCTTCACGCAGCGGCTCCTGGGCCGAAGCGAGCAGCGGGCAGTGGCTTGCCACCGACATGTTCAGCAAGAGCGCCCGTTTGGCACCGGCTTCTTTGAAGGTTGCCTCCATCGCCGAAAGATCGGGTTTGAGACCGGCGACGACGAGCTGGCCGTCTTGGTTGTAGTTCGCCGGCCAGACACTGCGGCCCTCACGATTGCGCGCGTCGCGGCAGATGCTCTCGACGCTTTCGTCGTCGAGCCCGACAATGACCATCATCCCGGCATCCACCCCCTCGCAAGCACCCTGCATCAGCTCGCCGCGGCGATGCACCAGTTCGACCGCGTCGAGATAATCGATCGCCCCGGCAGCACACACGGCACTGATTTCACCCAGCGAATGGCCGAGCAGTACTTCGGGCTTGGTCGGACGCGCTTCTTGAAAAAGCCGATACGCGATCATCGAAACCAGCAAAATCGCCGGCTGCGTATAGGCCGTCTGGTCGATGCGGTCGTTTGCTTCGAAAAGCAGCTGTTTGAAATCGACGCCGATGCGCTCCGAGGCTTTTTCGACCATCTCTTTGGCGCTCTCCGAGGCCTCGTAAAACGCTTTTCCCATACCCGTGCTCTGGCTTCCCTGCCCCGGAAATACCATGGCGATTTTTCGTTGACTCATTCAGACTCCTTTGAGATAAGATTCATTCTCGGCGATTTTTTTGCGCAGCGTGTTGCGGTTGAGGCCCAGCCGCTCGGCCAGCTGCAATTGCGACTTGAAACGCGCCAAACCCACGCGAATCAGCGGCGCTTCGTACAGGTGCAGGAATTTGCGGTAGTCGTTGTTCGACCCCAGACGCGGGCCGAGATAGCGTTCGAGCACCTGCATCACGCCCGTTTCGTCGACACTGTCGAGCAGGAGCGAAAAATAGATCTGTCGGCGCAGCGAAACGGCGTTTTCGCGCAAATCGGGCTGCGACGGCGTCTGAATACGGTCCGCATCCGCACCGAAAAGTTCCGAAGCTTCTTGCGTGAACCGTGCACTGAGCAGCGCGACATCCTCGGGGCGCTCTTTAAGCGGGGGCAGTGTGATCTGCACGCTGAAAAATTCGGTGATTTCGGGGGCGAGATGTGCGTTCGATGCGGTCGCCACCACCCGGCACCGGCTCTGTTCGAGCCGCTCGAGCAGCAGCGTATCGTTGGGACATTTCTCGATATGCGTCAACACAACGTCGCTGTTGTGTTCAAGCGTATGGAGAAGGTTGTCGAAATCGGAAGCCTCGACCTCGACGGCCGAAGGCAATACCACGTTCGCAAGGGTCCGTTTGCCCGTTCCCCGTTCGCCGACGATCAGCGCGTTGACATTCAGGGTCTTGAGCAGCGTCGCCGTGCGCAGCGCTTCGACCGAAGCGCGCGAAGCGGTCAGAAACTCAGTGGCATCCACATCCGCCGCCGGTGCTGCAGCATTCGTCTTCGACCTTGTTCTCGGCCGGAATACCGCTGGCGATCTCTTCGGGGGAAGCGTCGCGGACGCTGTTGACGGTGACCGAAAACATCAGGTCTTTGCCGGCCATCGGATGGTTGAAATCGACGACGACCTCGTCGTCGCGGATCTCTTTGACGACGACCTGAACGGTACCGCCGTCTTCGCCCTGACCGTAGAGTGTCATGCCTTCTTGCAGATCGATACCCGCGAACTGCTCTTTGGGAATCGCCTGTGTCGCTTCGGGATTGTACTCGCCGTACGCGTCGGCCGCTTTGACCAAGACGTCGCCTTTTTCGCCGACGGCCATATTTTTGATGCCTTCTTCGAGGCCCGGAATGATCTGGCCTTTGCCGAACATGAATACCAGCGGCTGGCCGCCGACGTTGGAATCGACGACTTTGTCGCCGTCACGGACTTCGTACTCGATAGAAACAACCTGATTGGTTTCGATTGCCATAAAACTGCCTTTGTAGAAAAATTGGATGATTGTAGCCGCAACTATCTATTATGCGGCTGAAGCTGGCCGCCTACCCTGCGTGCTTACAGGTTTGCTAGCAGCTTCTTAGCCTCGCGGGCCTCGGGGCTTGAGGGGTACTTCGAGCGCAGCGCCTGCAAGAAACGCCTCGCATGGGCTTTGTCGCCGGTATGCATCATGCACTCGGCGCTGTGCAGCATCAGTTTGGGCATGTACGGCGCCTTGTCGTAAAGCTTCGCACTGGCTTTGTAGTACGACAGCGCTTTGGTCCATTGCTTGCGGTAATGCCACATCTCGCCGATCATGAAGTGGGCGTAAGCCGGCTTGTAGTTGCGGCGGATCAGTTCCTCGTACATCGGGATCGCTTTTTTGAAAAAAAGCCGATCGTAGTTCTGCTTCGCCTTCGCCGCCAGCGTCTTGCTCGCATACTTCGCGTACGGATCCGCCGCCTTCGAAGCGGCCGGAGCCTTGACGTGTTTAAGCACGCCGGCCATTTCGCGCTTGAAGGCGTTAAGGTCGCGGACCAAGACGTTGTATTCTTCTTTGGAAACATAATCGGCACGCATCGTATCGACCTGCTCCGCCACCGTTTCGAGCAGCGTCTTGAGTGCGGCGACATTGGCTTCGTCGGCTTTCACCGCCGCTTCGAGCGCGGCGATTTTCTCGTCGCGCTCCTGTGCTTTGGCATCCGCACCCTGTTTGATTTCGCTCAGCGTCCGACGGTTTTGCTGCGCTTTTTCGTTCAGGCCCTCGACAATCGTCTGCAGTCCGTCGATGCGTTCGCGAAGGCTCTGCAGCTGCGCACCGTTCTCACGGTTTCGCATACGAAGTGCTTTGAGCGCTTTTTTGTTTTCGTAAATGGACTTTTCGGTTTCGGTCAAGCCGTACGGCTTGTCGGCATCGAGATTACCCGCTCCAAACGCCGAAGGTTCGGCCGCCTGGAGTGCCGTGATGCCGCACAGCACGGCTGCCGAAAAAAAGAGAACCGCTCTCATACCCGGCGGTTACGGAAGGAGTTTGAAGTCGTCGCGGCGGTTTTTCGCCCAGCACTCCGGCGTTTTGTCGAAACAGACGGGATTGCTCTCGCCGTAGCTGACCATCGTGATCCGGTCGGCGGCGACGCCGTCGGCGACCAGTGCGTCTTTGGCGGCTTTGGCACGTTTGAGCCCCAGGGCGAAATTGTATTCGTCGCTTCCCCACTCGTCGCAGTTGCCTTCGATTTTGAT
>CAZYEW010000044.1:0-6606 GCA_964646705.1 uncultured Sulfurimonas sp. | reverse complement strand
CTGCGACGCGCCTTCCGTTTCGGGGGCTTCTGCCGTCGGTGTTTTCGAACTACATCCCGCCAAGATCATCAGCGCCGCAGCGCCAAAAAGCAGAGCTTTTTTCATATCCATTCCTTCACAGATTGGGCGGCCCGGGCCGCCTTGAATTTTACAGGTCGATTTTAGCGAAAAATTGCTAATAATCTCTCACCGACAGCGTGATCACCAGTCGAGCGACTGGATTTTTCCGCTCGCAAGCGGGAAGAGAAAGTTCTTGTTCTGCTCGAGCCGGATAATCCCGATCGCACTTTGCTGTTTGTAGTTCTTGATATAGATGATCGCGTTGCCGTCGTCCGAAAAGCGCGGGAACTCGTTGACGCCCGTCGCCGTAAGTCTGCGGATAAAGTCGGTTTTCATTGAAATCAGATGCAGGTTGAAGGTGTTGGGCCCGAACGCATTGTTGCTCTCGCGCGCTTTGTAGACGATATATTCGTTGTGCACGCTGCACGCGGAATTGTTCGTCCCGTAGTAGACCAGCTGCTCGACGCTCTTTTCGCCCGGACGCTTGGCGAACACGTTGGGATGCCCCGTGCGGTTCGAAACGAAAACGATCCGGCCGTCGTTCATGAACTGCCCGTTGACGTCGATGCCTTCGTAGGTCGTGATACGCATATATTTGCGCGTCGGAAGGTCGTAGAGGTAGACGTCGGGCTGGCCGCCGGGGGCCATCGTCAGCAGCAGCCGCTTGCCGTCACGGCTGACGTCGGAACAGACCAGCATACCGTCCGAACCGATCAGTGCCTTGCGCTTGCCCGTGCGCACGTCGATGCGGTAGAGCGTGGGACGTTTGCCGCTGAGCGCCGTGTAATAAAATGCGCTGTGCGCTTCGTCGGCCCATTTTGGAAAGACGTTGAGGCCGCCTTTGATCATGACGTGCTGATACGACAGGGTATAGTCGGCAATCACGATCTCGCTTTCCATTCGGCCTTTGAGCCGGGCGAAAATAATCTTGCGTTTCATCCACTCGACCGGAGGCTGGCCGAAATAGGCGTTCACGTCGTAGGCGACGGCGTGTGCGACGAAGGGACTCATCTTCTCCTTCGAGACACGGTAGCTCTTTTGCAAAAGCACTTCGCCCTGGCGCATCAGTTTGACATCGGCGACGAAAGCCCCGTTGTCGTCGCTTCTGAGGCGATAACGCAGCGTGTAGTCTATCGCCCGGTTGAGCACCTCGGGATTGTCGTAATGGGTCGAAACATAGTGACGGTCGACGTTGAAAAGCGTCAAAACCTTCAAATCGCTGCTGAGCAGCCGATAGAAACGCTTCGATGCCGTTCCCGTGTAATCCACCGAGGCGTCTTCGACCGCGATAGAGGGCAGCGCATCGGCTTCTTTGACGACCTCGATCGTCGCATCGGCGGCCATCAGCATCACCGCAAACATCACCATAGCCAGAAAAAATCGCATACTACTCCTTTGAAATCAGGCTCACGTCGAGCACGACCTGCCTGCCGTCGGGATTGCGTTCGAACGCCACCTGACGCAGACGATCTTTCAACCGGTCGACCTCCTGGTCGAAAAACGGTTCGCCGCTGTATTGCAGTACCCTGTAATCACGCATGGTTCCCGACGCGTCCACCGTAATTCTGATACGTGCCACCGCACCGGCGCTGTTGGCCGGCGGATAAAAATGTGCGTAGATCGTCGCCTGTATTTTAGCGTAATAGGCATTGACCTTATCGCCGCCAGAAGCGGCTTTGCCTCCGCTGCGGCGGACCGGCTTGATGAGCGAAAGGTTTTCGACCTTTTTCGCCGTCGCCGAAATCTTGCGTTTTTTCGAGGTTTTCAGCCGCGTCTGCAGCGAAGCGATCCGTTTGGTATCGATCGTTTTGGGCGTTGGTTTGACCCGTTTCTTATGGACGATGCGTTCCGTTTTGACTTCCGAAAAGAGCGAAGAAATATCGGGAGCCGGTGCCGGCGGCGTTTTGGGAACGGGTTTGCTTTTGGGCTGCTCGACCTTGGGGACGGGCTTGACCCGGGGCGTATTGCGTACTTTGGACGTCGGAACGTTCATATCGACCAGCGACACCGTGACCGACGCGCTTTTTTTCATCGCATACGAATGGATACGCTGCAATCCCGTCAGCATCATGTAAAACACCATCACGATCAGCGCAAAAAGCACCAAGGCGAAAAGACCCCCCAGATAAAAATCCGAAGGACGCTCAACCGTTGGTAGCGAGAGAGACTTCACGGAACCCTGCCTGCTTGACGGCACCGAGCACGCGCATGACCATACCGTAATCCAGCGAACGGTCCGCACTGATCATCACCGACGTTTTCGCATCGAGATTGCGCTGCGCGTAGCGGTAGAAATTGTCGGTAAAGCCCAAAAGATCAAACTTTTCCTTGTTCACGACGATCTCGCCCTCTTTGGTAATCAGAATATGGACCGGCGGTTTCTTTTCGATCTGTTTTTGGGCCGAGCCCTGCGGGAGATTGATCAGCTCTTCGTAAACGATATTGGGCGTAATGACCATCAAAATAGCCAGCAGTACCAGCATCACGTCGACGAGCGGCGTAATGTTCAGTTCCGGGTCTTCGTCCCAGTCGAAAAGGTTCACGCCGAACTCGCCTTCTTCGCCAGCAGCGCATCACGCTGCATGCGCAGCAGTCCGCTGAGTTCGTAAGCCCGGCGTTTGAGAATCTGGTGGTATGTGTAAGCGAAAATCGCCACGAAGATGCCCGCCGCAGTCGCCACGAGCGCATCGGAAACACCTGCGGCGATGATCGCCATCGTGCCGCTCGAACTTCCGATATTGCCAAAGGTGTCGAGAATCGAAACGACGGTACCGAACAGCCCGATAAAAGGTGCCGTCGAAGCCACGACCGACAGTGTCGCCAGCCCTTTCGTCGCCTCTTTCGTGCCGGCATACAGTCCCAGGTCGAACAGTTCCGCCGACAGCGTGCGCGCACTTTTGATGAAATGCTTCAGATAGGAGTTCGCGGCCACACCGGAAGCCCCCATCAGAAGCGATTCGAGCGAATCGGTCTCTTTGTCGATCCATCGGTTGAGCGAAAGGTAGCGGTAAAAGAAGACCCAGTTGATGACGAGAAAATAAAAAGCGAGCAGCGCAAGCACCCCGAGGGTGACGGCGTTGCTCTTGAGATAGTAGTCGCTGATCGCCTGCAGCATACCGTCAGATCAGCTTGTGTGCCGCAGCGTCGAGTTTTGCCGAAACCGAGGCGAGCGCCATGTTCGAGTCGGCGACGTCTTCGAGCAGCTTTTTCGCATCCGAAAGCGCCTTGGCGATTTCACCTTCACCCGTTCCGCGAATGGCGACGGCACCGTCGACGAGAACGGTCACCTTCTTTTCGTCGACCTGAACCACACCCCAGTTCACGACGATCGATTCGGTTGTCTTCTCACTGGTGACGATATCGATGACACCGGCTTTGAGCAGCGTCGTCAGCGAGGCGTGCTGGGGAAGTACCCCGAACTCGCCCTCTTCGCCCGGCAACGTCACCTCCACGGCCTCACCGTCGTAGATCACACCGTTTGGCGTGATCACTTCGAGTTTAAAAGTATCCATACCTATCCTTTAGTGGACCTATTTGGCCTTCTCGGCTTTTTCGATCGCCTCGTTGATATCGCCCACCATGTAGAACGCATTTTCGGGCAGATGATCGTATTCGCCTTCAAGAATACCTTTGAAGCCCTTGATCGTGTCTTCGAGCGTGACGTATTTACCCGGAGAACCGGTGAAGACTTCGGCAACGAAGAACGGCTGCGAAAGGAACTTCTCGATCTTGCGCGCACGTTCGACGGTCGCTTTGTCTTCTTCGGAAAGTTCGTCCATCCCGAGGATGGCGATGATGTCCTGCAGGTCTTTGTATTTTTGCAGGGTCTGCTGAACGCCGCGTGCGACTTTGTAGTGTTCTTCACCGATGATCGCAGGGTCGAGCAGCCGCGATGTCGAGTCGAGCGGATCGACGGCCGGGTAGATCCCTTTCTCGGCGATTTTACGGTTAAGAACCGTCGTCGCGTCGAGGTGGGCGAAAACCGAAGCCGGTGCCGGGTCGGTGAGGTCGTCCGCCGGAACGTAAACGGCCTGAACCGACGTGATCGAACCTTTCGTCGTCGACGTGATACGGTCTTGCAGCGCACCCATTTCACGCGCAAGCGTCGGCTGGTAACCGACCGCCGAAGGAATACGTCCGAGCAGCGCCGACATTTCCGAACCCGACTGAGCGAAACGGAAGATGTTGTCGATGAACATCAGAACGTCAAGACCCATCTCGTCACGGAAATATTCCGCCATCGTCAGACCGGTCATCGCGATACGGTTACGTGCTCCGGGAGGCTCGCTCATCTGGCCGTAGCACAGGGCGACTTTATCCAAAACGTTGGAATCTTTCATTTCGTGGTAGAGGTCGTTCCCTTCACGGGTACGCTCACCGACGCCGGCGAAAACCGAATAACCGCTGTGTGCGTGCGCCACGTTATGGATCAGTTCCATGATAATGACGGTTTTGCCGACCCCGGCACCGCCGAAGAGGCCGACTTTACCGCCCTTGGCATACGGTGCGAGCAGGTCGACGACCTTGATACCCGTTTCGAACATCTCGGTTTTCGTGCTTTGCTCGACCAGCGGCGGAGGATCGCGGTGGATCGACCACATCTCGGCATCGGTCACCTGCTCGCCGTCGTCGATCGTCTCGCCGATGACGTTGAAGATACGCCCGAGGACTTTTTCGCCGACGGGAACTTTAATCGGGGCACCGGTCGCCACGGCGTCCATGCCGCGGACGAGTCCTTCGCTCATGTCCATCGCGATCGTACGGACACGACCGTCACCGAGGTGCGCGGCGACTTCGAGTACCAGCCGGTACTCGTTGCCTTCGACGTTGCCTTTTACTTCGATCGCTTCGTTGATCGCGGGGAGTTTCCCTTCGAAATCAACGTCGACAACCGGACCCATTACCTGGATAATTTTTCCAACCATCATTTCCTCCATAGTTATTTCATCGACTCAACGCCGCTGATAATTTCGATCAGCTCCGTTGTAATTGCTTCCTGCCGCGCCTTGTTGTACGCGATATTCAGGCTTTTGACCATCTCTTTGGCATTGTTGGTCGCCGCGTCCATCGCCTGCATCCGTGCCGAATGTTCGGCCGCGACCGAATCGATCAGCGCATAATACATATTGTATTCGGCGTATTTCGTCACCAGCGAATCGAGCATTTTTTCGCTGTCTTCGGCTTCGATCTCGAGCAGCGAACCTTTCGAGGTCTCCGCACACTCGTACTCGGCCGTATCGACCGGGAAAATCTTCATCACGTGCAGTTCTTGCGTGATGACGTTCTTGTAGCCGTTGTAGACGATGTAGACGCCGTCCGTTTTTCCTTCTTTAAAATCACGGATCGACGACTGAATAAATTCGGCGGCTCTCGCCATGTCGGGCGCAGAACTGAGTCCCACAACCTCGTCGAGCATCTCGATTTCGTTGTAGTTGAAGAACTCGATGCCTTTCTTGCCGACGCCGCGCAGCCGTACCTTGACCTTGTTCTCTTTCATTTCGGCCATCAGCTTCTTGACCGCTTTGATGGTCTGCATATTGAAGCCGCCGCAGAGTCCCTTGTCGGCCGTGACGAAAATAATGTCGACCATCTGCGGGTTCTCGATCTCCTCGAAGCTCCGGTTTTCGATGCCTCCGACTTTGAGGCATTCGATCTGGCCGGCGATCTCGGTGATCATCTCATTGGTTTTCTGTGCGAAAAGACGCGAGCGCTTCGCGAGCTCCTCGGCACGGCGAAGTTTCGCCGTCGAGACGAGCTTCATCGCACGCGTCGTCTTTTGCGTGCTCGATACGCTCTTGATCTTTCGTTGAATATCTTTCAAGTTGGCCATTGACGGTCCTTAGGCAGCGACGAAAGACGCTTTGAACTCTTCGATCGCTTTTTTCATCAGTGCTTTCGTATCGTCATCGATTTTCGATGTCGTACGAATGTTCTCAAAAATCTGAGGATAGGACGCTTCGACGAACGGATAGAGTTCGGCTTCGAAGCGAACGACGTCTTCGACCGCGAGGTCGTCGAGATAGCCCTCGTTTCCTGCGAAAATGATCAACGCCTGTTTTTCGGCCGGCAGCGGCGAGTACGGCGGCTGCTTGAGCACTTCGACCATCCGCTGGCCGCGCTCGAGCTGATGGCGGCTGACTTCGTCGAGATCCGACGCGAACTGGGCGAACGCCTGAAGTTCACGGTACTGTGCCAGGTCGAGGCGCAGGGTACCGGCGACCTGCTTGGTCGCTTTGATCTGAGCCGCACCGCCGACGCGCGAAACCGAAAGACCGACGTTGATCGCAGGGCGAATGCCCGAGTTGAACAGGTCGGTTTCAAGAAAGATCTGACCGTCGGTGATCGAAATGACGTTGGTCGGGATATACGCCGAAACGTCCCCGGCCTGCGTTTCGATGATCGGCAGTGCCGTCAGCGAGCCCGCGCCGAGCTCGTCGTTGAGCTTCGCCGCACGCTCCAGCAGACGGGAGTGCAGATAGAAAACGTCGCCAGGATACGCTTCGCGGCCCGGAGGACGGCGCAGAATCAGCGACATTTCACGGTAGG
>CAZYEW010000043.1:0-14428 GCA_964646705.1 uncultured Sulfurimonas sp. | reverse complement strand
TTTTCAAGTAGATCCACCACCATCTCGAAACTGACACCTCTTTGCATCAAAAGAAACTGGTTTTTCTCTTCATTCCATCGAATTGGCTTCATGGGTACATTGTAGCTAACTGTAGATGTGTTGTCAATACATATTCCAAAACATCTATGACCACAGCCAAGAGAGATATAGCAGATCCGGTCGCAAAAAAGCTCATCGAACAAGTCGAGGGAACCGCCGGCAGAAATGTGCGGTATGTTGTGAGATTAATGGAACAAAAGATATTGCGAGGCAGAAGTGACGGACTTAGCGCCCTCCGAACTTTTTCTCCCACCATTCATGGGGCGAAAGGGTCTTCTCTTTTAAAAACTCTTCGTCGAAACGGTATTCGTAGTGTTTGACGTAGTCGAGGACGGTTTTGTAGGCCTCGTTGATTTTGGCACTCATCGCATTGGCGGTTTCCGGGTCGTCGGGATGTTTGTCGGGGTGCCATTTGTGCATCAGGTTTTTGTAGCGCGTTTTGATTTCGGAAAGGGTGGCCTTGTCGTGAAGGCCCAGAAGCGTCTTTGCCTTCAGCAGGGCTTCGAAAGAGGAGGGCACGGCAGGCGTCAGTCTTTTTGCTGGCGCATGTACGTCGGAATATCGAGGTAGTCTTCGTTGACGTCGCTGCCGACGACTCTGATGCGCGGTTTTTCGGGGCGGACATTCGGAGCGGGCGTATCGGGCTCGAAGGTGTCGGTGTTGGCGCCTTTCGCTTTGGGCGCGTCGGCATGGTCGAAACCGGTGGCGACGAGCGTGATTTTGATGTAGTCGATCGGCAAGGTGGCGTCGGTCGTGGTTCCCCAGATGACGTCGGCGTCTTCGTCGGCACTTTCGAAAACGACGTTCATCGCCTCGCTGATTTCGATCATCGGAAAATCGGGGTGCATGGTGAAATGCACGAGCACACCCATGGCGCCGTTGATCGACATGTTGTCGAGCAGCGGCGATTCGATCGCGGTTTTTATCGCTTCGTAGGCTGCGTTTTCGCCCTGGTATTCGCCCACGCCCATCAGTGCCATGCCCTGGTGGCACATGACGGTTTTCAGGTCGGCGAAGTCGAGGTTGATGTCGTTGTCGCCCGACGAAAGAATGACGCCCGACGTGCCGCTGACGGCCTGTGCCAGGACCGCATCGACGATTTTGAACGAATCTTTGAGGCCGAGTTTTTTGTCGATGATGCTCAACAGTTTGTCGTTGGGGATCACGACGATAGAATCGCTCTCTTTCTTCAGCTCCTTGAGGCCTTCTTCGGCCAGTTTCATACGGCGTTTGCCTTCGAAGGAGAAAGGCTTGGTCACGACGGCGATCGTCAAGGCGCCGACGTCTTTGGCGATCTGTGCCACGACGGGGGCCGCTCCCGTTCCGGTTCCGCCGCCGAGGCCGGCTGCGATAAACACGATGTCGGCACCTTCAAGCGTATTGCGGATTTCATCGTAGTTTTCGATTGCCGAATCTTTGCCGACGCTCGGTTTCATGCCGGCACCCAGTCCTTTGGTCAGACGGCTTCCCAGTTGGATTTTGGTCTGTGCCGACGATGTTTGCAAAACCTGCGCATCGGTATTCGCGACGACCATCTCGATGCCTTCGACCCCCTCGTTGATCATATGCCCGATCATATTGCCGCCGCCGCCGCCGATACCGACGGCAACGATACGTGCTCCGTTGTTCAATGTGCTCTCTTCAATCGTAAACATTGATTCCGCTCCCATGCTTTCCCCCTTCTTAAAATAGATGTGTGACCCACTGCCAAAATCGCTTTCCTACACCGGCGCGCTTGGCTTCGTCTTCGGGCGGAAAGGTTCTGACGTTCAGTTGGATTTCTTCGTTCGGTTCGTTCGCCTCGACTTGAGGCAACGGTTCTTCGACCGGTTCCGAGGTTTTTTGCTCGTGATACTCGGACTCCGTTTCGTCGTACTCTTCGCGGTAGCGCACCTGACGGTTGACGTCGATTTCGTAAGGCGCGTAGTGGCCGGCCGCATAGCGAACAAGGCCGATAGCGGTCGCGGTCGACGGGTCTTTCAAAGCGTCGAAAAGCCCCTCGATCGCTGTCGGTTTGGCAAGCCGAACGGGAAGGTTGTCGAAAATCGCCGAAGCCAGTTCGCGAATGCCGTCGAGCTTGGTATAGCCTCCCGTCAGTACGATGCCCGCACCGAGCTGATCTTTCAGGCCGCTCTTTTCGAGCGACTGCGCCAGAATCATCAGCGTTTCTTCGACCCGGGCGTAGATGACGTTGTGCACCACGCCGAGCGACACCTCGTGGGTCGTTTCTTCGTCGCCGATCATCGGCAGCTCGATCACGCCTTCTTCGGGGGGTTCGAGTGACCCGTGCCGGATTTTGACGGTCTCGGCGACACCGAGCGGCGTATGCAGCGCCATGGAAAGGTCGTTGGTGATATGGTGCGAACCGACACCGAGAAAATCGTTGTAGCGGATGGTGTTGCCCGAATGAATCACCGTGTCGCAGGTGTGCCCGCCCATATCGATGACGGCGGCACCGAGCTCTTTTTCGTCGTCGTTGAGGACGGCGATCGCCGAGGCGTAGCCGCTGAGTACGACGGTATCGACTTCGACCCCGGCACCGCGGACCGCTTTTTTCAGATTGCTCAGGTTCGATTTCTGCGTCGTGATGATGTGCGTTTCGACCTCGAGCCGCGAAGCGTTCATGCCCCGGGGGTCTTCGATGAGCTCCTGGTCGTCGACGATAAAGTTGTAGGGCAGGGTGTGCAGTACTTCGTATTCGTTAGGGATGTTCGCGTTGTACAGCGACGTGTGCATGACGCGGCTGATTTCCTTGATCGTGATTTCGCGATTGGGAATGTTGACGATGCCGCTTGAATTGAGGCTTTTGGTATACGAACCCGAAATCGACACGATCGCCCGTTTGATCTCGGTCCCGGCAACGCGCTTGGCATCGTTGACGGCCGATTTGATCGCTTTGGATGCCTGTTCGATGTTGGTGATGGAGCCGCGTTTGATACCCTGCGAACGGACGATGCCCGCCCCCGAAATCTGAATCTGACCGTCGTCGCCGATTTCGGCGATAACGGCACAGACCTTGGTCGATCCGATGTCGATGGCGAGAACGTTTTTTTTCACTGCGCGAAACCTTCCATGAAGACTTTCGTTTCGTAGCGGCGATTGAGTTTTTCGATCAGGCCTCTGTTGAGCAGTGCCGTTTTCGTCTGTACGACGGCGCCGTCGAGGCCGTCTGCTTGCGTCGGCGTCGTGATGTTCTGGTCGACGATATGGTAGAGCACCATCTTGTGACTTTTGAGCCCGGCCATCCCGCGGTCGCGCTTGCTCTGAAACACGGCGCCGAGCAGTTCACGCATTTCGTCGGCGGAAAGTCCCGCAATGCCTTCGGTCGCGTCGCGCTTGAGGTAGTCGGTAGTCGCGTCGGGGGTGAAGGTTTTGATCTCTTGCTTGGCCATCTGCAGCATCTTGTCGCTCGATGCCGATTTGACATAGTCTTTTTTGACGCGTGCTTTGGCCTGCTCGAAAGTCATCGGTTCGGGCTGAAGGACTTTGACCAGTTTGACGATCACGTAGCGGCTGCCTTCTTTTTTGGGTTTGATATAGGGCTGCAGAGCGCTTGCGCCGGCGATCGCCTTGAGCGTTTCGGCCGAAAAACGGTCGTCGTTTTCCGTAACGGTCGCCTTTTTCACCTCGGTGCCGTCGTTCAGGCGTCCTTTTTTGAAGGCGATGTAGGTTTTGAGCGCGGCCTTGTTGGTGGCTTTGTCGTCGAGGGCGGCTTTGACGGCGCTTTTGGCGGTATCGAACGCCAGCAGCTTGCCGTCGGGGCCGACGAAAGAGGTTTTGTGCGCATTGTAATAGGCGCGAAGCGCTTTTTCGTCGGCGCCGCTGTCGACGGGAGCTTGCTCGACGTATTCGATGTCGAATTTGCGCGGCGTGAGGTAATCGTTTTTATGCGCTTCCCAGAAACGCTTGAGCGCCGCGTCGGACAGATTGACGTCGACCATGCTTTCGTCGATGATTTTATAGGCGATTTTATCGGCAATGCCCAGGGCGGTAGTGAAGGCCTCTTTTTCGATCGGTTCGGCCTTGGGCGTGAACAAAGAGAGGACTTTTTGAATGAGAATGTCTTTGCGCAGCTGGTCTTCGTATTCGACGCTCGTCATGCGGTTTTGTTTGAGCACGCGCAGGTAGAGTGATTTGTCGAATCTGCCGTTTTGAAGAAAGCCGGGCTGCGACTGCAAAATGGCGGCCACTTCGGCATCGGTCGCTTCGAGCCGGTAGTCGGCGGCCAGGTTCAGCAGAAGCGCTTCGTTGATAAGCTGGCGCAGGGCCTGCTTGTCCAAACCGAGCCGTTTGGCCTGTTCCTGGTCGAACTGGCCGCCGAACATTTTGCTGTAGCGCTGAAAAAGGCGGCTGTAGGTCTGCTGCAGCTCCTTGCTGGAGATACTGACGTCTCCGACTTTCGCCACGGCGGCGGCTTTTTCTCCGTAACTGTACTGTCCCCAACCGACGAATCCCGCGCCGATGAATGCGATCGTAGAGACCCAGATCGTGATGACGAGATATTTTCGGTGACGTTGCATCCATGTGATCATCGTGTATGTTAGCCTTTGTGCGTCGTAATGGAATATTTTAAGGTTTAATGCTTAAAAAGTGCCTTAAATCACCTGTTTTCGGGCAGTTAATTTCTAAGTTTTGCACAATCTTCTGTTATGATATGAAAAACAGCTCGACTGGGAGACGTTCGCATGAACAATTCGGAAATGGCGCAGCGCGATTTGGCGCATATCTGGCACCCGTGCACACAGATGAAAGACCACGAATTTTTGCCGATGATTCCGATCCGTAAAGGCGAAGGCGTGTACCTCGAAGATTTCGACGGCCGCCGTTATATCGACGCGATCAGCAGCTGGTGGGTCAACCTTTTCGGGCATGCGAACGCCGAAATTTCGGCGGCGGTCGCCGAACAGGCCAAGACGTTAGAACATGTTATTCTCGCCGGATTCACCCATGAACCGATCGTGCGGCTTTCGGAACGTCTATGCGCCATGGCTCCCGACGGACTAACAAAATGTTTTTACGCCGACAACGGTTCGAGTGCGGTCGAGGTGGCGCTGAAAATGGCCTACCATTTTCATAAAAACAGTGGTCGTGAACGGCCGCGTTTTCTTTCACTGACAAACAGCTATCACGGTGAAACGCTGGGAGCACTGTCGGTGGGCGACGTGAAACTTTACAAAGAAACCTACGAGCCGCTGCTGATTCGCTGCGATCAGACCCCCGTTCCCGCCGATACGAGCGAAGCGGCCGCGATCGAAGCCGCAGGCGCACTCGAAGCGGTACTGGCCGAAAGCGGCGACGAAATTTCCGCACTGATCGTCGAGCCGCTGGTGCAGGGAGCAGGATCGATGCACATGTACCATCCGCGTTATCTCAAAGAGGCGCGTGCGCTGTGCGACCGATACGGCGTGTTGCTGATCGCCGATGAAATCATGACGGGATTCGGACGGACCGGGACGATGTTCGCCTGCGAACAGGCCGGTATCGCGCCCGATTTCATGACGCTTTCAAAAGGGCTGACGGGCGGCTATCTGCCGCTGTCGGTGACGCTGACGACCGAGCGTATTTACCGCGCGTTTTACTGTGACTACAATCTTTACAAGGCATTCTTGCATTCGCACAGTTATACGGGCAATGCCCTGGCCTGTGCGGCGGCGAATGCGACGCTCGATATTTTCGAACGTGAAAACGTTATCGAAAACAACCGAAAGCTTTCGCGAAAAATGGCGCAGGAGCTCGAACGGTTTTCGGCATTGCCGAATGTGCAGGAAGTCCGGCAGACGGGTATGATCGCGGCGGTCGAACTGCAAGGGTACGATCCGGCGGAGCGTATCGGGCTGAAAGTTTACGAATATGGATTGGCCAACGGCGTTTTGCTTCGCCCGCTGGGGAACGTCGTCTATTTTATGCCGCCATACATAATAAAAGAGAAAGAGATCGAAACGATGATGAAAACGGCGTTCGATGCAATCGAAAGAGTGCTTGGCTAAGAGGTTTTGAGCATCAGCAGCCGGCAGCTCTGTTCCAAGACGGCGAGCTGTTTGGCCATTTCGTGCAGGTCGCGGTTGTAGGCATAGATACCGATGCCGCGGACGACGACGAATTCATGGGGAGCATGGGTGAGTGCGTGACCGATCTCGGTGGCGGCCCGCTGGTCCCAGCGGTCGAACGAACCGGGGTCGTGCACTTCGATGGACGAAAAGAGCTGATGGCCGAAATAGTCTTGCGCTTCGATGACGTTGTGCGCCATCGCATAGGCCGTCGTATAGGGCGGCATCGAAAAGGTGACGAATTTGGCATCGCTGACGGTTTCGTAGATGTGCTGATGGATCGCCGCATCGGTGCTCGCGTCGTTCCAGCGGTAGTCTTTTCGAAAATAAAGCTCGATAAGCTGGTCGGTCGAAAGATGGTCGAAAATGGCTTCTTTGGTATTGATGATGAAACGGCTGCCGTCGGATTTGGCCGAAAGGCTGCCGTGGTAGATGGTGAAGAATTCCTTGCGGAACATCGACAGTGCGAAAGACGCGAGCTGCCGTTTTAGATCCTGTTTGTTCACGGTTTCGTTTCTCCGCGCCGCTAAGCGGCTGCTTGGGTGTCTATCAGGGCTGACCGTTGCCGTACTGTTCGAAAAGGTAGTCGACGATCAGGGCCCGGTCTTCTTTGCTGATCGGTGCTTTGAAGGCATGAACCATTTTTTCGACTTTTTCTTTCCAGAAGTGGCGGGGCTGTTTGCCCTGGTTGAGAATGTAGCCGAACGAATGGCAGGTGAGGCAGTTGGCCTGCACGACGTCGAAATGTTTGCCCATTTTGATTTCAAACGGCACGTAAGGGACTTCGACGTCTTCGGTCAGCGTCGCATCGAGCTGGACGGCGGCACAGGCAAGCAGTGCGGCTGCGGCAATGTTTTTGATCATGTTCATCCTCCTTAGACCACTTCGACGGTAACGACGTCGATTCCGTTGAATTTGTAACCCCCGTGATTCCAGCCGATGTCCTCGGCGAAGGGCTGTTCTTCGCCCATACGGTTGATCGCCTTGGCCATGATGGTCTGCTTGCCGTAGACTTTGGGCTTGAAGTCGTAGGTGAAAGGCCGGTAGGCATAACGGCCGAGATCGTCGCCGAGCGTGGCGTCTTTCCAGGTTTTTCCGCCGTCGAAAGAGAGTTTGACGGCCTTGATTCCCGCACCGTGGTCGAAGGCGACGCCGCGGATGGTGACGTAGGAGTTGTGGTAGAGCTTTTGGTTGTTGAGCGGGTAGCCGATCAGCGATTTGACGTTCATTTTTGTAATGGGCTTGGTCGGTACCTTCTCGCCGGGTTTCTGGCATTCACAGGCATTGTCGGGAACGCGGTAGGCCTTGTCCATGAAGAAAAGGTGCTGATAGTCGCTGGTGACGGTCAGGTTGCTGAGCATCTTGACCCAGCTGTCCGAATAGTAGCCGGGCAGGCAGAGACGTACAGGGTAGCCGTTGAGATACGGCAGGTCCTCGCCGTTCATTTCGTAGGCGATGATGACATGGTCGCCGATCTCGTCGAGGTTGAGTTCGCGCACGAAGTTGGGTGTTTCATAATAGGCCGCGGTTTCGCTGCCGTTGAAGCCGACCCACTGTGCTTCTTTTTTCAGTCCGGCACGATCGAGAATGTCGCGCAGGCGTACGCCTTTCCAGCGGGCACAGCCCATGGCGCCGCTGCCCCACTGAATGCCGCCGGGCGTCGGCTTGAAGGCCGAGCGGCTGTTGCCGCCGCATTGAAGCACGGCATAGACTTCGACCGGTTCGTAATCGTTTTTGAGCTCCGCGACGGAGATGGAGAGCTCACGTTCTACAAGGCCGTTGACCTTGATACGGAAGGTGTCCAGGTCGATATGCGTCGGAATGTCGGGCATATGCCAGCGCACGAAGAACAGGTCGTTGGGCGTGACGGGCTGCGCGAAAACGTAGCGCGGCGATTCGAGCAGCGGCGGGCGGTCCGAATAGGTAATCATCGGGCGCTTTTGCGGAAAGTTGATCGAAGAGATCGGTCGGTTGTCTACCGGCTGGCCCGCACCGAAGGCGTCGGTGCCCACGGCCGAGACGCCGGCGGTGACGGCGGCGGTTTTGAGAAAATTGCGTCTGTTCATCTAATTATCCTTAACAATGCTCCGTATTTTGCGAGTTTCGGAGCAAATTGACGTATAAAAAAGTATTCTACCATACCCTTTTCGTTAAGAAAAATAAAATAAAAACGATATAATATGCAAGAAAATTACTGGAAGTAACCGATGTATACACTGAAACAGCTCGAACTCTTTATCGATTTGGCGCAAAGCGAAAAAATCATCGAAACGGCACGCCGTTTCGGCCTGAGCCAGTCGGCGGTGTCGATGGCCATCAAGGAACTGGAACGGCTGCTCAAAGAACCGCTCTACGAGCGTATCGGCAAGCGGCTGGTACTCAATTCTCGCGGGGCACTGCTGATGCGTGAAGTCAAGCCGCATGTCGATGCGCTCAAGCGGATCTATACCCAGATGAGTTCCGATTCGCTGCAGGGTGAACTTCGGCTGGCGGCCAGTGTGACGATTGCGGAATATCTGATGCCGACGTTGATCAGCGAATACATGAATGTCAACGAGGAGGTGTCGGTTTCCTTGGCAAGCGCCAATACCCACGACGTGAACGAAATGGTGCGCAGCGGCGAAGTTGATTTGGGGTTCATCGAAGGAGTATGCGACGAAGACGGCTTTGTCTGCGAAACCCTGATGCGCGACGAACTCGTCGTCGTGACGTCGGACAGGAGACTGCGCGACGAGGGGCCGTGGTTCATCGATCAGCTGGCGGATCGCAAATGGATTTTGCGCGAAAAAGGGTCGGGAACGCGCTCGGTCTTTCTCAGCGCGATCGCTCCGGTCGATCGGGAACTGAACGTCTGGATGGAACTGGAGCAGACCGAATCGATCAAAAACTTTCTGCTGTGCCGCAGCGAATGCATCAGTGCGCTGCCGCGTATCTGCGTCAGACGGGAGCTCGAAGAAGGCCGGCTCTTCGAAGTCTCGATCCGCGCGCACGAGTTCGAACGCGATTTTATCATGATCAGCCGCACGAAACAGTTCGATTCGCGCCTTTTGGCGCATTTTCGCGAATACCTTCTCAATTCGATCGGAGTGAAATAGCGCGATGGAAAAGTCCCCGCATATCCCGGTACTTTACAAAGAAGTCGTCGAGGCTTTCGCCACCGACGAACCCGGGGTCGTCGTCGACTGTACGATGGGCTACGGCGGCCACAGCGAGCTGCTGCTCGAAGCCTGCCCGAACGTTCGCCTCGTCGGAATCGACCGGGACGAAACGGCGATTTCGTTTTCGCGCAGGCGGCTGGCGCCCTACGGCGACCGGGTCGATATTCGCAAAGGGCGGTTTTCGAAAATGCTCGCCGAGGTCGTCGATGCATACGGCGCGGAAAACATTCGGGGTATCTTGGCCGATATCGGCGTCTCGTCGCTTCAGCTGGACGAAAAAGAGCGGGGGTTCTCTTTTGAGAGCGACACCCTCGATATGCGGATGGACCCGACGGCTCCGCTCGATGCGGCGACGGTGGTGAACACCTATGCGCAGCGTGATCTCGAACGGCTGCTGCGCGAGTACGGCGAATTGCCGCACGCGGCGAAAATTGCCGGGGCGATCGTTGCCGCCCGGCCTTTCGTTTCGGCCAAAGCGCTTGCCGAGACGGTGCGGCCTTTCGCGATGCGCGGCAAAAAAATTCATCCTGCGACGCTCGTGATGCAGGCGATCCGGATCGAGGTGAACGACGAACTGGGCGAACTGCGCCGATTGCTCGACGTGATCGAAACGGCCTGTCTGCCCCATGCGACGGTGGGCATCATTTCGTTTCATTCCCTCGAAGACCGCATCGTCAAACAGCGCTTCGCGCACTGGAGCCGTGCGTGTATCTGCCCGCCCGAGGCGATGCGCTGCACCTGCGGCGGCGATCACGCGCTGGGGCGCGCGCGGCCGAAAAAACCCATCGTCGCTTCGGCGGAAGAACTCCGGGCGAACCCCCGCAGCCGAAGCGCGAAACTGAGATTGTTCGAAATGGCCTGCCATGCACGATAAAGAAGCACTGCTCGAAGCGACCGAAAGCGAAATCGTCACGCGCAAGGGACTTGACCTTCGGTTTTTGCTGACGATGCTCGCCGTCTTCGCGACGGCATGGCTGCTGCTCTTTCCGAAAATCTACCTGCAAAACGCCATCTATTACAAAAGCCGAAAAATCGCGACGCTTCAACGCGAATACGCAACGCTCAAAGAGGAAAATCGCCAGATCAAACGCCGGCTCGAAGAACTGCGCTTCAAAAACCAGGTGCTCGATACGCTCTTCGACGAGGATCTGCCGTGATCCGCCGCTTTATCGAATTTTCCCTCGACAAGCCGCTGCTCAACCATCTGCTTCTGTTTTTCATTCTGCTGCTTTCCGTATTCGCCTACATCAATATTCCCAAAGAGATCTTTCCGCCGGTGCAAATGGATAAAATTTCGATCACCGGCACCTATGCGGGTGCGAGTGCCGACGTGCTCGACAAGATGGTCGTCAAGACGATCGAGGACGATATCAAAAACATCAATGAACTCGACACGGTCCGCACGACCATTCGAAACGGGGCCTTTTCGATCATGGCCGATATCAAGCCCGGTTCGCAGAATCTCAATGTATTGAGCAAGGTCAAAGACGTGCTCGACCGTACCCGCCGTGACCTGCCTGCGGATATGAACGAGCCCGTCGCGCAGATTCACGAAGAGACCATTCCGCTTGCGTTGATCGCCATCGCAGGCGACGTGCCGATGCGCGAGCTGCTTGAGCGGGCCGACGAACTCAAGCGTGCGCTCGGTGCATATAAAGATCTGAGCGAAATCAGTATCCGCGGCGATGCGGACGAAGAACTGGTGTTTCGGCTCGATCCCGAACGCATGGAGGCGTACGGCATCACGACGCGCGAAGTGACGGCAGCGTTGCGGAATTTGAGCTCGATTTTTCCCGTCGGCACCATCGAAGCGCACGGCGAGCATCTGTATATCAGTACCTACAACGGCGAGAAGGATGCCGATACCATTGCGGCGACGATGCTGCGCGTGGGCACGAAGACGGTACGCATCGGTGAAATCGCGAAGGTGAGCTTCGAGCTCGGCGATGCGGCGGAACTGTCGCACTTCAACGCCAAGCGCAACGTCTCTATCAACATCACCAAATCCAAATCGGGCAACGCCATCGCTCTGGTCAAGCAAATTCGCCAAACGCTCGATACGTTTCGCAAGCGCTATCCGCAACTCGCCTTCGAAGTTTACACCGATACGTCGATTTGGATCCGCAACCGCCTCAACACGGTTTTTGCCAACATTGTGTTCGGGCTGATGCTCGTGTTCGCCGCGATGCTGGTGTTCGTCAACCGCGGGATCGCCCTCGTGGTGGCGATGGGCATTCCGCTGAGTTTCATGATCGGTCTGATCGTCACCGAGATGATCGGCTATTCGCTCAACATGCTTTCACTGCTCGGTGCCCTGATCGCGCTGGGCATGCTCGTCGACGAGGCGATCGTCGTCGCCGAAAATATCTACCGCCACATGGAAGAGGGCATGCCGCGCCGCGAAGCGGCGATTACGGGCGCCGCCGAAATGTTCCCGGCGGTGGCGGCGGCGACGCTGACGACGGTGGCGGCTTTTTTGCCGATGCTGATGATCAGCGGCGAGATGGGGACGTTCATCAAGATTCTGCCGGTGATGATCACGGTACTGCTGCTCAGTTCGCTGTTCGAGGCGTTTTACTTTTTGCCGCTGCATGCCTACGATTTGCTGCGGCTGCGCAAGGAGGGGCATTTGAGCCACGGTATCTGGCAGCGGCTCTATCGCGGCTACGATGCCGTACTGCATTTCTTTTTTCGTCGCAAAAAGACGTCGCTGGCATTGATGGTGGGCTCGATTCTTCTCCTGACGGCATGGATGGTGTCGCAGACGCGGTTTCAGTTGTTCCCGGATTTCGACGTCACGCAGGTTTACGTCACCGGAAAGGTCGGTATCGACAACGATCTCGAAGATACCGAAGCGCTTGTCGGGCAGATCGAAAAAGTGCTGCTCGAACGGCTCGATCCTGCGGAGTTTTCTTCGGTAACATCGGTGACGGGGATGCGGCTCGATGCCAAAAACCGTGCGGAACTCGGCGACAATCTGTTTCAGATTTTCATCGATTTGCACGAGCGTGCGCCCGAAGACTGGTACAACCGCTGGATCAATCCGCTTTTTTCGATCGATTACAACGCTTCGGCAATGACGCGCCGCCGTGCCGCCAAAGCGATTGCCGAGGATGTGGAACGTTGGCTCGCTCCGATGCGTCGGCCGAACGGAAACGGAGGCCAACCGTTCGAAGCCCTCAACGTCACGGTGCCCGGCACGGGAATCGTCGCACACGATATCGAAATCGCCATAAGCGGCGACGAAACGAAACTGCGCGGCGCGGTTGCGGCAGTTGAAGCAGCCCTCGCAAAGGTCGAAGGCGTGTCGAACATCGAGGACGATGCTGATTTGGGCGAAAAGGAGCTCAAGCTGCGCGTCAACGCCTACGGGCATAGGCTGGGATTGGACGAAGCGGGCATCTCGGATGAACTGCGGGCGTATTATCTCAAGGGCGAATACGGGAAAATGTTCAACGACGAAGGCCTGGTCCGTATTCGCATCGAAAGTCTCACCCGCGACGATCCCGAAGCACTGAAGCGTTTTCGTCTGCATCTGCGCAACAACAAGACGGTGGCGCTTGCCGAGGTATGCGATTTTGTCTATACCCGCGGCTACGTGAGTATCAAAAAAGAGAACGGAAAACGCATACGCAGTGTTTTCGCTTCGCTCGACAAACGGGTGCGGACGTCGTCGGAGGTCATGCATGCGATCGCTCCGGCGCTCGATGCGCTGCGTGCACAGGGGTTTTTCATCGAGATCAAAGGCGAGGAACAGGAAAACGCCAAAACCCAGCGCGAAATGGCGCAGGCGGCGGCGGTAGCGATTTTTCTGATTTTTATCACGCTGGTATGGCTGTTCGATTCGCTGGGGCTTTCGCTGATCGTGCTCAGTACGATTCCGCTGGTCATCGTCGGCGTCTACGCGGGGCACGCGGTGATGGGGCTCAATATGACGATGACGAGTCTGATCGGCATCGTCGGGCTTGCGGGCGTCGTCGTCAACGACGGACTGATTATGGTCAGTTTCATCAAGAAAGCCGCCGATAGCGAGGAATTGATGCGTTTGGCACGCACCCGGCTGCGTCCGATTCTGATGACGTCGATCACCACCGTCCTCGGATTGATGACACTGATGTTCTTTCCGTCGGGTCAGGCGATGATTTTGCAGCCTATGGCGGTTTCGCTCGGCTTCGGCCTGATCTGGGCGACGGTGCTCAATCTGTTCTATGTGCCGTTGTTGTACGCGGTGGTGTATCGGGTGCGTTGAAGCCGTTTTATGCCGAGTTTTCTTGCGGTGCGAGGAAGACGGCGATGGTCCGTATCAGTTTTTGGGGCGTGACGGGTTTGCTCAGATAGTCGTCCATCCCGGCTTGAAGCAGGCGTTCTCTGTCGCCCTGAATGGCGTTGGCCGTCAGTGCGACGATCGGTGTGTGCTTGCGGTTTTCTTCCCGTTCGAGGCGTCGAATCTCTTTCGTGGCTTCCGTGCCGTTCATCACGGGCATGTTCTCGTCCATCAGTATCAGGTCGTAACGGTTTTGCTGAAACAGCGTGACGGCTTCTTGGCCGTTGTTCGCGACATCGAAGCTCAGGCCGTATTGCTGCAACACCATTTCGATGAACATCTGATTGGCGCGGATGTCTTCGACGATAAGGATATGGGCGTTGAAATCGTCGGGCAGTACGACGGGCGTCTCCTCGGATACCGGTTGCAAATTGCCCGGTTCGACAGGAATGGTGAACGAAAAAGTGCTTCCTTTTCCGGGTACGCTTTCTACCGTGATTTCTCCGCCCATCAAACGTGCGATCTGCCGGCAGATGGCGAGGCCCAGCCCGGTACCGCCGACGTTGTGCCGCTGCCGGTCGTGCGTCTGTCTGAACGGATCGAAAATCGATTCGATGTTTTCGGGCGCGATGCCGATACCTTCGTCGGCGACCTGAAGCGTCAGTTTTCCGTCTGCGTAACGGGCATGAAAAGCGATGTGACCGCCCTTTGGGGTGAACTTCACGGCGTTGGATAAGAGATTGTTAAGCACCTGACGGATCCGCAGGGTGTCCGAACGCAGGACGGGCAGGGCATCGAATTTGGAGGCATCGACATCGAGCGAAACACCTTTTTCACGGGCTTTGATCTGATAGAGTTCGACAGTATTGAGCAGCAGTTTTTTAGGATCGAAATCGACG
>CAZYEW010000042.1:13419-14733 GCA_964646705.1 uncultured Sulfurimonas sp. | reverse complement strand
AGCGGAAATTGGCTCAACGTCAGTTTGGGCACCTCGACCTGCTCTTTTTCGCCCTCGACCTCTCTTTCTTCCCACTGCGTCTTTTCCGTATCGGCACGTTCGAGTTTGACGACGACACCGTCGTTTTTGCGCACGAAAACCGCGTCTTCTTCGAGCGCGGTAACGACGGCACGTTCGCCGTTGACGTAATTCCAGCTGTTTCGGGTAAAAAGTACGGGAACCCCTACTTTGAGCTCAAGCACTTTCGGAATCCGCGCTTCGTCGTAAAAACGCTCGATTTGGCGCGGCGAAAGGCTTTCGTCGTGAACGACGGCCTGCGTTTCGTAAGCGAACACATCCCCTTCGACCCGTTCGAGCTGACGCCGGTTGTGAGTGTGCGCCGAACGGTTCGTGCCGTAAAGAAAGGTATAGCGGGAAAGGTCGTCTTCGCCGATTGGGCGAATCAATTCATGCAAATAGCGGTGTTCGTGCTCGCCGATGCGAGCGTGGCGTACCGCGTCGAGCACGGCGTTGAATGCGGCGTCTTCGCTGCGCCAGTTGTGCGTCAAGGTGACAATATGAAAATCCAGCGCCTTCCAGCTCGGCGCTTCGAAAGCGAAACGCACCTCGCGGCGCGAAACCGGCGGCAGCTGCAAAAAGTCGCCCACGGCCAGCACCGCGCCTTTGAAACCGCACTGCAACAGCCGAAGCCGCACCATGTCGAGTACCTCGGCACTGACCATCGAGATTTCGTCGATGACGATCAAGTCCATCGCCCGTACCAGACGCACGATCTTTTTTTTCGGCACAAGTTTGCCGCGACGTTCGAGATCACTTTCGTTCTCGGCGATGCCCAGGTCGAAAAAACTGTGCAGGGTCTGCCCGCCGAGCAGCGTCGCCGCCATCCCCGTCGACGCCAGTTTGGCGACTTTTTTGCTGCGTGAAAGAAACGACGCGATCACTTGCCGCGTCATCGTCGTTTTGCCCGTTCCGGCCCCGCCGGTCAAAAAAACGTTGCGCCCCGCCTCTAAAAGCGAAAGGACCGCTTCAAGATCGATGCTTTTACCGTCGGTCGTCACAACAGGATTACGTTCGCGGCCGTCCCAGGCTGATTTTGTTGCCTTTGAACTCCAAAATCTCTACCGTGATTTCGTCGCCTTCGCTCAGGACGTCGGCGACGTTCGAGACGTGCGAATCGGAAATTTTCGAAATGTGCAGCAGGCCGTCGACGCCGCCGGGCAGCTCGATAAAGGCTCCGAAATCGACGATTTTCTTCACCCGTCCTTTGACAATTTCACCCACTTTGTATTCGGGTTTTTGCGCTTTTGGCGAAGC
>CAZYEW010000042.1:0-13319 GCA_964646705.1 uncultured Sulfurimonas sp. | reverse complement strand
TCGATGATGTGTGCGCGTGCGCGTTTGGCCTGGTCGAGCGCTGCGGAAAGCAGTTCGAGCGAAATGCCGCCGAGCTTGATGTCCATCTGCAGCGCCGTGATGCCTTCTTTGGAACCGGCTACCTTGAAATCCATGTCGCCGTCGTGGTCTTCGAGCCCCATGATGTCGGTCAGAATCGCCTGACGGTCGCCTTCGCTCACCAGCCCCATCGCCACGCCGGCGACCGGTTCGGTCGTTTCGATATCGGCGGCGCGCAGTGCCATGTAGCCGCCGCAGACCGTCGCCATCGACGACGAACCGTTGGATTCGAGAATCTCACTGACCAGACGGATGGTTTGAGACGGATTTTCAAGCACCGGTTCGAGCGCCCGCTTGGCCAGGTTTCCGTGCCCCAGCTCGCGGCGCCGCGGCGGCTGCACCGGGGTCGCTTCGCCGACGCTGAAGCCCGGAAAATTGTAATGCACCATGAACGTCTCGTACTGCGCCCCGCGGTCGGTGAGCTCTTCGTACATCTGGGCGTCTTTGCTGCCGCCGAGCGTGAGTGTCACCAGCGCCTGCGTCTGCCCCCGCGTAAAAAGGCACGAAGCGTGTGCCGAAGGCAGCACGTTCGTCGCGATGGAGATAGGACGCACCTCATCGAGCCTGCGCCCGTCGGCACGGACGCCCTCGGCGAGAATCTGCGTGCGCACCGTCTCGCGTTTGACCTGTTCGATCGCCTTTTTGAGCGCATGTTCGTCGAATTCGGGCTGCGCGTCGAGAATTTTCTTGCGCAGATTGCGAAGCGCCGTCGAACGTTCGGTCCGCGCCATGTGCGCAATCGCTTCGCGCACGTCGTCCATATGGTGCTCGCGCACGTAGGCCATCAGCGTCTCGTCCGGCTCGCCCGCCGTACAGATGAGCTTGGTCGTCGGTTTTCGAAACGGCTCGAAGGCTTTGGCGTAGGCGTCGTTCATGCTTTCGAGGTAAGGCTTCGCTTCGGCGAGAATACGCACGAATGCGTCTTCTTCAAGCGCGTTGCTGCGATAGCGTTCGATCGTTTCGGCATCGAGCGTGGGGTCGATCAGCGGATCGATCATCATCGTATCGACGAGTTCCATATCGACGGAACCCTGCACGCGCATTTCGATCATCAGCAGATCGTCGCGCGTGCCGGCGAGATAGAGATCGAGCGTGCTTTGTGCAAGCTCGGAATGCGTGGGGTTGTAGACGATTTTGTCGTCGATTTTCGCCACCCGCAAAGCGCTGACACAGGTGTTGATATCGATATCCGACACGTACAGCGCCGCCGAGGCCGCGTTGAGCGCGAGCACCTGCAAATCGGCTTCGTCGTCGACGCTGAGCACCATGATCGTCACCTGGACCGGATTGGCGAAGCCTTTGGGAAACAGCGGGCGCAGCGAACGGTCCACGATGCGCGACGTGAGCGTTTCGAAATCGCTGGGCTTGCTCTCGCGTTTGATGAAACCGCCCGGAATCTTGCCCGCGGCGTAGGCCTTTTCGATGTACTGCACCGTCAGCGGCAAAAAGCCTTCTTCGACGAATTCGGTCTCGTCGATGACGACCGTGGCCAAAATGACCGTCTTGCCCGCTTTGAGCCACGCGCTGCCGTTGGCCTGCCGCGCGATCGATTCGAAAGCGTACTCTTCCGTTCTGTTTTCCAGTGCCACCAATACGTCGTAATTCATTCAATCCCCTAAAATAGTTATGATCGTCTCATCCGAGACCTTATCCAATGTTGAATAATAGCACGATGTTTCTATATAGTCGTCCAGCACGTTCGGGCAAAAGACCGCATCGCACAGCGGTTCGAGGGCTTCGTGCACCTCCGTCGGCATTACCGGGGTACCCACGTAAAGCGCGTTGGGGTTCATTTTCAGCACGCTTTTGACCGCACACATCAGTTTCAGCCCGCTTTCGGTCCCTTCGTCGACGAGCAGCACGTTGCGGCCGCCAAAATCGCGAAGCGGCCGCCCTTTGCGAAAATGGTAGATCGCGGCAAGAATCTTCTCTTCGTGACGGCGATGCGCTTCGCCGTAAATGTAGTCGTACTGAATGTCGAACGAGCGTACCAGCGCATCGTTGATAACGATCTCTTCGGTCTCGCTGACGCGGCCGAGTTCACACGCCTCGTTCGCCGGCGCGACGATCGATTCGCCCATCAGCCACTCGACTTCCAGGTTCAAGCGGCGCGCCAGCGCGTCGGCGATGACGACCCCGCCCTTTTCGACCGCCGTAACGATCCACGCCTCTTTTTGCATGCGTGCTTCGGGCAAAAGTGCCGACAGTGCCTCGGCGGCGTCGATTCGGTCGTTGTAAATGCGTTTCATGATCCCTCCAGGGCGTCGCTGATTTTGTAGTTGACTTCGGTGCCGCCGATGGGTTTGAACATAATCGTGAAATAGACGTAGCGGTCGAATACCGAAGAAGCCTCGTCGTACGTCAGAATGGGGCGGTTGTTCTCGACATAGCGCATCCCGAACTCCCAGCAGCGTTTCGCATACAAAAAGCCGATTTCCGAAAGTTTTTTGCGGCTCTGTTCGACGTCGTAGGCGTAGCGGCCGAAATAGCGGTAATGTTTTCCGTAGCGGTAGGCGGCATCGAAAGTGACATAATTGACGAAATAGGAGCCTTCGTCGGTAAGCCGGTTTTCGAACAGATCGCTCAGCCCGACATCGAACTGCGCGTCTTTGTAGCGCACGGCGTTGAGTGCCCGAGAAACGAGATGCCGGTCGTAATTGTAAAAAACGTCCGAATACAACGAGAGCGCAGGGGTCATTTGCCAGTCGAGCTCGTTTTCGAGTTCGCTCAGTTTCTCTTTGAGGCGATCGAACGAAAGGCGCTGAGTCACACGGTGGTAGACGATCTGCGAACCGTCGTCGGCGTTGAAAAACTGCGTAAAACGCATATCGAGCGACTCTTCGATCTCGTTGACGGTATAGAAATCGCATTCGTAATTCTCCCCGGCATCGGGGCGGCTGCAGATTTCGCGTTTGTCTTTGTAATAGCCGGAGCTGTAATCGACGCCGGCCTTGGTGTAGGCGGCTTCGAACCCCATCGTATGGTCGAAGCTGTCGTACTTTTTCGTCACCTGCGTCGCGGCGCTCAAGACATTGTAGAAACGTCCGAAAAGCCCGGTGTTGTAGATGCCTTTGGAAATCACGTTCGAACGCGGCGCCTGACCCCTGAACGTGATATAGCGGCCGTTGAGCCGCGCACTGTACGAAAGCGCCAGATAGTCGTCGAGAACCGAGGTCTGCAGCGTCACGGGCAGATCGACCGTGCCCTCGACGCCGTTGATGCCTTTTTCGCGAAACAGGTGGTTCGCCCGTGCATCGAAGGTGTAGTAAAGATGCTCATTGAAATACGTGTCCATATAACGGTGGTAGCGCATCGTCGGCAGGTTCTGAAGCGTATCGGTATTGCTCTGCTTGTTCAAATCGAGATAGTAGCGGAAGTTCATGCCGTAATAGACGTCTTCTGCGTTGTAAAAGAGGTTGACCCGCGAAAGCACCTGATTGGAAGTGGCGAATTTGACCGTATCGTTGGACGACAGGTTGATGTAGTCGATATCGTTCATCCAGCTGACCTTGCTGTAAAGCCCCGATTGGCCTTTCAATTCGCTCAGCCCGAACCAGCGCTGCAAAAAGGCGTAGTTGACGTAATCGAAATCGAATCCATAATGCCTGTCGTTCGCAAGATTGTAACGGTTGGCGTAGCTGCCTTTTTCTTTGAAATAGCCGGCACGGAACTTGCCTTTGGAAACGTTCGAATCGACGAAACGAAACGTCCCGTACACGCCGGAGCCGCGATACGTCCGCACCTGCGGCCGCAGTTCAAGGTCCCAGCTGTTGTCGATCGCCAGGTACATCGGCTGTTCGAAAAAGACACCCTCTGTCCCCGAGATACCGAACGAAGGCACCAAAAGCCCCGAACGGCGGCGGTTGTCGAGGGAATAGCCGAAATAGGGAAAATAGAACACGGGAATCCCGTAAATGCGCAGCCGTGCGTTGTAAACGTTCATCCAGCGCGTTTTACTGTTGAAATCGGCTTTGGAAAAATCGAGCGTCCAAAGCGGGTGGTTCGGATCGCAGCCCGATACCATTCCGTCTTCGACCGTGAAATCTTTGTCGACGGCACCCGAACGCAGGGAACTCATCCACACGTCGGTGTGGCGGTCGAGCATGAAAAACGGCGAGAATTCCCGGGTTTTCGTCGCCGCATCGAGCTTGGCGTAATCGCCCATAGCGAAATATTCCGCCCCCTGCATCGCCGTGATATCGCCGAAGAGTTCGAGGGTCGAAGTGTTGCGGTCGTAGACGGCTTCGTCGGCGCTGAGATAGTAGTCGCCGTAGAGTACGAGCACGTCGCCGTAGGCGTGGATGCCGCTGAGATTCGAATCGAGGCGCGTGGCGAAAAACTCGATGCGCTCCGCCCACAGGGCCGTCACAAGCACCAACCAAAGGACCGCGGCCTTACGCATCGACGACGATCGTCCCCGCGCTTCGGTCGTGCCATGCCTGATTGCCAGAATCGAACATCGCCCAGATGAATCCGAGATAGAAGATCATCTCACTGAGTATCCGCACCAGGGCGCGGTTGAACGACGCACCCCACGAAGGGATGCCTCCGTCAGCCAGTGAAACGACCCGTATTTTCACGGCCATTTTTCCAAGCGACGCACCATACAGCGCGACGAACACCGTCTGATAGAGAATTTTGATGCCCATGTATTCAAACACGTAGGCATTGGTGATCATGATCATTTGCTGCATGTCCTGGGCCTGGGATACGATGTCCCACAAGACGATCATGAACAATGTCGTCAGCAGCACTTCGTCGATGAAAAACGCCACGCCGCGCTTCGTGATCGAAGCCAAAGTGAAGTCGTAGCGCGCGAGTACCTCTTCGACCGTCTCGTTCATCGCGACCTCAAAGGGCCTGGTAAGCGATATCGGTCCGGAGCTTCTTGCCGGCGAAATGAACCTGCCCGCACAACAGGTAGGCACGTTCGCGCGCCTGTGCGATGCTCTCTCCCATGCCCACACAGACCAGTACACGCCCGCCCGTGGCGAACAGTTTTCCGTCGATTTCGCTCACCCCGGCGTAGGCGATATGCGCGTGCCCCGCCAATTCGTCGTGCACGACCTCATCGACGATAATCTCGGCCGGTTCGCTGCTTTTGTACGGGTAGTCGCGGCTGGCCATCACCACGCCGACGGCATATTCGTCTTTGAACCGCACGTCGAGGTCGTCGAGCCGTTTCGTCGCGGCTTTGTAGAACAGTTCGCTCGCGGGCGTTTCGAGCAGCGGCATCAGAATCTCGCATTCGGGATCCCCGAAACGCACGTTGAATTCCAGCGTCAGCGGCTCGCCGCCGACGATCATCAATCCGATGAACAATACCCCTTCAAAGGGTGCGCCTTCTTGCCGCATACCGTCGAGCGTCGGGCGGATGATGCGCGTTTTGACTTTTTCGTAAATCTCGTCGTTGACCAGCGGCGTCGGCGCATAGGCCCCCATCCCGCCGGTATTGGGGCCTTCGTCGCCGTCGAGCAGGCGCTTGTGGTCCTGCGCCGCGGGCAGCAAGATGAAATCTTCGCCGTCGCAGATGGCGAACATCGACAGCTCGTAGCCGTCGAGAAACTCCTCGACGATCACCTTTTTTCCGGCTTCGCCGAACGCTTTGCCGCTGAGCATCTCGGAAACGGCCTTTTTCGCCTCGTCGTGCGTCGGTGCGATGATGACGCCTTTGCCCGCACACAGTCCGTCGGCCTTGACGACGACGGGAACGGGCAGCGTATCGATGAACTTGAACGCCGTGTCGATGTGATCGGTTTCGATGTAGCGCGCCGTCGGGATGCCGTATTTGGCCAAAAAGTTTTTCATATAGACTTTCGAGCCTTCCAGCCGTGCCGCCTCTTTGGACGGACCGAAAATCGTCAGCCCTTTTGCCTTGAAAATATCGACGACACCGTCGACAAGCGGCGCTTCGGGGCCGACGATTGTCAGGTCGATGCCGTTTTCAAGGGCGAAATCCGCCAACGTTTCGTAATCTTTGCCGGTAACGTTCGTCCCCAAACGCGGGGTAGCGCCGTTGCCCGGCGCGAAATAGAGCTTTTCGACCGCGTCGTCTTTTGAAAGTGCCAGTCCGATGGCGTATTCGCGTCCGCCGCTGCCGAGAATGAGAATGTTCATGCGTGAATTCCTTATGAAAGAGAGCTGAGGTCGACCCTGTGTTCTTGTCCGTCGCGACCCCGTCGAAACGGACCAGAACACAAACCCGGGAGGCCGTTCCGCAATGATAGCTTTGGTTCTCAAAGCCAAAATGATGCAGACTGAGCGTTTCTTCAGGCGGCAGTCTCTCGAAGGCAAAGACCTTCTCAAACGAGATCACCGGCACACCGAAACGTCTACCCCCGTCCGCAGAGTGAATCTGTAGAACCCCCTGATATGCGAGAGCTCGCACCTCCCAGGCTTGTGATTATGATTTTACCACAGCCCCGTTTAAACTACTCCCACTCGATCGTCGCGGGCGGCTTGGAGCTGATGTCGTAGACGACGCGGTTGATCCCGTCGACCTCGTTGATGATACGCCGGCTGATACGTTCGAGCAGATCGTGCGGCAGATGTGCGAACGTCGCGGTCATCCCGTCGACGGCCTCGACGACCCGCACACAGACCGTATTGTCGTAGGTTCGGTTATCGCCCATGACGCCGACGCTCTTGACGTTGAGCAGCACCGTGAACGCCTGCCATGTTTTCGTGTAATAGCCGCTCGCTTTGAGTTCGTCGAGCAAGATGACGTCGGCCTCGCGCAGCAGGTCGAGGTCGTCTTTGTTGACGTCGCCCATGATGCGTATCGCCAGTCCCGGCCCCGGAAACGGATGGCGGTTGATCATCGATTCGGGCAGCCCCAGCTCACGGCCGAGTTTGCGCACTTCGTCTTTAAAGAGTTCGCGCAGCGGCTCGATCAGCTCGAAATCCATCCAATCGGGCAAGCCGCCCACATTATGGTGCGACTTGATCGTTTCGCTGGGCCCTTTGACCGAAACCGACTCGATGACGTCGGGGTAGAGCGTACCCTGTGCCAGAAACTTAATGCCGTCGTGCTTTTTCGCTTCGGCCTCGAACACTTCGATAAAGGTGTGCCCGATGATCTTGCGCTTTTTCTCCGGGTCGGTCACGCCGGCAAGACGTTCCAAAAAGAGCTCCGACGCATCGGCGACGACCAGCGGCACGTGCAGATTGATTTTGAACACCTGCTCGACCTGCTCGCGCTCACCTTTGCGAAGCAGTCCGTTGTCGACGAAAACGGGAACGAGCTGATCGCCGATCGCTTCGTAAAGCAGCGCCGCGACTACCGACGAATCGACCCCGCCGCTGAGCCCGCAGAGCACTTTTGCGTCGCCGACCTGTTTGCGGATTTTGTCGATCTGCTCTTTGAGGAAATGGCCCATATCCCATTTTTCGCTCACACCGCAGATCTTTCGCGCGAAATTGCGCAGCATCAGATAGCCCTCTTCGCTGTGCTGTACCTCGGGGTGAAACTGCATGGCGTACACACGGCGCGTTTCGTCGGCGATAGCGGCATAGGGCGAATTGTCCGAATGGGCGATCGGCACGAAACCTTCGGGCAGTGTCTCGACGCGGTCACTGTGGCTCATCCAGACCGTACGGCCGTCTTCGCAATCTTCGAAAAGCGGCGAAACGTGCCCGTGTTCTTTGTTGAGGTAGAGTTCGGCTTTGCCGTACTCGTGATGGTCCGAACGCACGACCGAACCGCCGAAATCGACGGCGATGCGCTGCATGCCGTAACAGATCCCGAGCACCGGCAGGCCCAGATCGTAGATTTTCTTGTCGATTTCATAAGCGTTCTCATCGTAGACCGATGCGGGACCGCCGCTGAGAATGATCCCTTTGGGGTGCTTGGCCGCGATCTCTTCGACGGGAGTGAAATAAGGAACGATTTCGCAGTATACACGCTCTTCACGCAGTCTGCGGGCGATAAGCTGTGTGTATTGCGAACCGAAATCCAGTACGATAATGCTGACGTCTTTCACGATAATGGCCTTTGGATTGTTTTCGTAAAAGGATAGCGAAAAGCGGGTTAGAAACGGATTTTTCGGTAGGCCGCGGGCTGAAGTGAATGGAGGATGGAAAATGTATGATGGAGAATGATTGTTCGTCACGATGGGCTTGTAGATTCCGGATCGCGTCCGGAATGACGGGAAGCCTCAGTACAGACCGAGAATCTCGAATTGCACGTACCACAGGGCGATCGAGAGGGCGTAGCCTGCAAGAATCGTCCAAGCGTACTTCATGTGCGAGCCAAAGGTGTAGATCCCGCGCATGCGGCCCATGACGCCCACGCCGGCGGCCGAGCCGAAACTGATCAGGCTGCCGCCGATGCCGGCGGTCATCGTCACGAGCATCCACTGATCAGCCCCCATTTCGGGACTTGCTTTGAGGATCGCACTCATCACCGGCACGTTGTCGACGACGGCAGAGAGAAACCCGACCCCGACATTGGCCGCGGTCGGGCCCACGATGCCGTAGAGGTCGTGAACGTAATTGAGAAAGCCTACGAAATGCAGCGCCCCGACGGCCGAAAGAATGCCGAAAAAGAAGAGCAAGGTATCGTTTTCGACTTTTTGCATGTTGACATAGACATCGAACGCACCGTCTTCCGTATGCCTTTTAAGCCGATACGAATAGAGCTTGAGCACGGCCAGGCCGAACATCATGCCCCACATCGCGGGGAAATCGAAAAGCTGATGCCCCAGTACTGCGACAACAATGGTGGCGGCACCGAGGTAGACGACCGTCATCCCGCCGGGAAGAATTTCCGGCCGTTTCTCGGAGGCGGCATCGAAATGCGGCTCGCCCTTGGGCACCGCCATCGACAGCAGCCATGCCGTCAGCAGCCAGCCCGCAAACGCGGGAACGAACAAAAAGAGAAAATCGACGAACTCGCCTTTTTGCGCCGTCCACGCCATCAAGGTCGTGATATCCCCAAATGGGCTCCATGCACCGCCGGCATTGGCGGCCACGACGATATTGATGGCTCCGGGGACAAGGAAACTGCGGTTTTCTTTGTCGATGGTGAAAAGCACCGTCGAGAGAATCAGCGCCGTCGTCAGGTTGTCGGCGACGGGCGAGATGAAAAACGCCAGCAGTCCCGTCAGCCAGAAAAGCTTCTTGTAGCTGTATCCGCGGGATACGAGGCGAAATTTGAGCGCATCAAAAACCCCCCGTTCGATCAGCGTTTCGATGTAGGTCATCGCGACGAAAAGAAAGAAGAAAATCTCGGCGATCTCTTCGATCAGGCTCTGCATCTCATGGTGCAGCCCCTCGGAATCGATTCCGTTGAGCGCATAGTAGATACCGATGAGCATAAACGAGAACGTCCCGATGAAAAGCGCCGGTTTGGATTTGTTGATTTCGTACTTCTCTTCCGTCGCGATAAAGTAGTAGCCGATCAAAAAAACGATGGCAACGGCGATTCCGACCCACGTCGTGGTCAAGTCGAGCATGGTTTCATGCATGTAGAACTCCCAGTTGAAATAGATGGCACACCTCCGTGCACATGCTTACTCGCGGTAATGCACACCGACCGATTCACGCCGTGCCAGCGCCGATCGCACGATTTCCCGCGCCGTCAATAGCCGCAGCTTCAGCAACCGGCCAATCGGCGACGCAAGCATCGACGCGATTTCATCGCGCGCCCGCTCCAGCCCTTCGGTCGTGCGCACGATGGAAACATACTGCCACATTATACGGCGCAATCGCTCCTTTTTTTCTTTGTCACCGTCGAGAAAAAGGGGCTCGTCGTTGCGCTTGTACGTTCCGTGACACCGCCGGGAACGTTCGCCCAAAATCGTTTCGGCGGCGCGGCGAGCGAAGACAAGCCCTTCGAGCAGTGAATTGCTTGCCAGACGGTTCGCGCCATGCACCCCCGTCGAAGCCGCTTCGCCGATGGCGTAAAGGCCCTCGACACCGGGAACTTTCCCGTCCAGATCGGTCTTGATACCGCCGATGGCATAGTGAAACGCCGGTGAAATCGGCACCCGATCCTGCGGGATATCGTACCCCATGTCTTTGAGGTTGGCACTGATGTTGGGAAACCGCTTGCGAAAATATTCGGGATCGAAATCGCGAAACGACAGGTAGATCTGCTGCTGCGTTTTTTCGCGGTAATCGAAAAGTGCCCGGCTGACGATATCGCGCGGTGCAAGTTCGCCGCGCGGATCGTAATCGAACAAAAAACGCCGTCCCGCTTCGTCTTCGATTTTCGCACCCTCGCCGCGAAGCGCTTCGCTGAGCAGCTGTTTTCTCACCGAATCGTTGCCGATGTAAACCGTCGGATGAAACTGCATCATCTCCATAAATTCCAGTTCGATGCCTTTTTCGACGCAGATGCCCTGAATATCGCCGCTGATACTGTAGGCGTTGGTATGAAACTGATACAGCGATCCTACCCCGCCGCTGGCAAGGATAACCTGATCGGCCAGAATCTCTCTGCGCTCACCTTTGTAGAACACTTCGACCCCGCAAACACGCCCTTCTTCGATCAGCAGATCGACGACGGTGGCGTTGGCGAGCATCGGGTGGGGGTTGCGAGCCAATAAAAAATGGTGCAGATAGCGCCCCGTCGCATCGCCTCCGGCATGCAGAATACGGTTTGCCGAATGCGCGGCTTCTTTGGTGTAAAGCAATTTGCCTTCGGCATCGGTGTCGAAAGCGAAGCCTTTGGCGATCAGGTCGTCGATCACCTCTCTCGACGTTTCGCTAAGCACCCGAACCGCCGCTTCGTTGCACATGCCCGCCCCCGCTTCGAGCGTATCGGCAATATGCGCGGGAATATCTTGGGCGTCGCGGGCCGTGGTGACGCCGCCCTGGGCGTAATAGGTGTTGCACTCCCAAGGACGGGTTTTATTGACGATGAGGACCTTGCGGTCTTTGGGAAGATTGAGCGCCGTGTACAGTCCGGCGACCCCCGCGCCGACGATCACCGTATCGTAATGCATCAACGCTCCTTTTGCGGCGGTTCGTAATAAGGGTCGCCCTTGTATCCGCAGCCAGAAAGGCTTAACAGGCAAACCGCTATAATAAAGACATGAAAAAAGCTTCGCATATTCTCGCTTCGCTGCGGAAAAAACCGCAATTTTCCAAACTGGCGCGGCTATCGTGCATCGAGCGCATCCGTGCGCTTTTTCCGCCACGACTCCAAAAAATGATCCGCTATGGCTATTTTCATCACGGCAAGCTCTTTTTCGTGCTGAATCATCCGGGCGCCAAACAGGAGTTCGATATTATCACCGCTTCGATTAAAGGGCCTTTAAAACATTACATGCCCCCCGAATGCGCGGACACCCCTTTTGACGACATCCGCGCCTTCGCCGTACACCGGCCGCAACAACGCCACGAAGCTTCCGAGCAGCGCCGCAGCGAAGTCTATTACCGCGAACGGGCGCACGGCACGTTCGACAACCCGGTTGAACACCCGCAGCTTCACGAACTCATCGAAAGGATCCGCCGGCATGTCGCTGGAAAACACGGTTAAAAGCCTTCCCGATACGCCCGGCGTCTATCAGTATTTCGACGCCGAAGGCAGGCTGCTGTACATCGGCAAGGCAAAAAGCCTGATCAAACGCGTCAAAAGCTATTTTCGTTTCACTCCCGCCTTCGGCCCCAGCCCCCAGACCGGTCCGCGTATCCGAAACATGCTCGAAGCCACCGTTTCGATGAACTACATCGTCGTCGAAACGGAACATGACGCGCTGATTCTGGAAAACTCCCTGATCAAACAGCTCAAACCCAAATACAATATTCTATTGCGCGACGACAAGACCTATCCGTACATCTATATCGACCGTGCCGCAGCGTTTCCCCGATTCGAAATCACCCGCAAAGTCGTCGAAGGCAAAAAAATCGAGTATTTCGGCCCTTTTTCGGTCGGTGCGCGCGATATCCTCGACGCGATCTACGAACTTTTTCCCCTGGTACAAAAAGCGTCCTGCCTGCGCGGCGGAAAGACCTGCCTCTTCTACCAGATGAAACAGTGCCTCGGGCCGTGCGAAGGCCTGGTCTCGCCCGAAGCCTACGCCGCCCTCGTCGACGCGGCCAAAGCCCTCGTCGCCGACAAAAAAAAGCTGACGAAAAAGCTCGAAGAAAAAATGCACGCGTATGCCGAACAGATGCGTTTCGAAGAAGCCGCCGCCCTGCGCGACCGTATCGAACGTATCGGGCGCAGCGAAGCGCTTTCGAATATCGACCTCGCCAACCGCGACGATTTCGACGTCTTCGCCGTGGCCCACGACGACAAAAAAGCGGCGATCGTGCGGCTTTTCGTGCGGCAGGGAAAAATCGTCTCTTCGGCTTTCGACACCCTGCGCATCGATGCCGCCTTCGACCGTGACGAACTCTACGAGCGTACCCTGCTCGAATTCTACGGCAACACCCCGCCCCCGCTCGTCGTGCCGATACTGCTCGCCGACGCGTTCGAAAGCCGCGAATGGGTCGAACGGAGCCTCGGCAAACTATTTGGGAAAAAAGCACACATCCTTGTGCCAAAACGGGGCGAAAAACGGCGCCTCGTCGATACCGCCAGACTCAACGCCGCCGAGCTCCTCACCCGGCATGGCGATCCGTCACCCTGGGAAGCAACCGCCGCGGCGCTTCAAAAACTCTGTACGCTCTCGCGCCTGCCAGTGCGCATCGAGATCTTCGACAACTCCCACCTTGCGGGCGAAGCACCGGTCGGTGCCATGGTCGTCTTCGACGAAGGCGCTTTCGACAAAAAAAGCTACCGTCACTATCACCTCGACGCCAGGGACGAATATGCGCAAATGAGAGAAACATTGACACGCCGCATCGAAAGTTTCGCAACCAATCCCCCGCCCGACCTGTGGATCATCGACGGCGGCAGCACCTTGCTGGCACTCGCACGCGATCTGCTTGCCTCGGCCGGCGTCAATCTCGACGTCATCGCCGTCAGCAAGGAAAAAATCGACGCCAAGGCCCACCGGGCGAAAGGCAAAGCATCCGATCGCCTGCACACGGCCGCGGGAACGTTCGAACTCGCTTCGTCGGACAAACGGCTGCAGTGGGTGCAGCGCCTGCGCGACGAAGCGCACCGGTTCGCGATCACCTTTCACAAAAAAAGCCGCGACAAGGCTGCCTCACAGACCCGCCTGCTCGAACTCAAAGGCATATCGGCGGCAAAAGTCAAAAAACTGCTCAGCCATTTCGGCACATTCGAAGCCATCTATAGCGCCGATGAAGCGAGCCTCACATCCGTTCTCAATCGAACCGATGCC
>CAZYEW010000041.1:6696-15132 GCA_964646705.1 uncultured Sulfurimonas sp. | reverse complement strand
TCTCACCTCTCACTCCCCCACCGTGCTATAATTGCGCCATTATAATGTAACGGGTAGGCAATGCAAAACAAAAAACTCCATATCGTATCGCTGGGCTGCACGAAAAACCTCGTCGATACCGAAGTCATGCTCGGTCGGCTCAAATCGTTCGAACTGACCGACAACAGCGAAGAAGCCGACGTCATCATCGTCAACACCTGCGGCTTCATCGACGCGGCCAAAGCCGAGTCGATCAATACCGTCCTCGATCTCGACGCCGCCCGGCGCGACGATTCGCTGCTGGTGATGGCGGGCTGCCTGAGCGAACGCTACAAAGACGAGCTGAAAAAAGAGCTCAAAGAGGTCGATATCTTCACCGGCGTCGGCGATTACGAACGCATCGACGAACTGCTCGCCGCCAAACAGAGCCGATTCAGCGAAGAAGTCTACCTCATCGACGGCGCCGAGCGCGTCGTCACGGGCTCGACCTATCACGCCTACGTCAAACTCTCCGAAGGCTGCAACCAGACCTGCTCGTTCTGCGCCATCCCCTCGTTCAAAGGCAAGCTCCGTTCACGCACCGTCGAAAGCGTCGCCGCCGAGGTCGAACGGCTCACAGCACAAGGCTATTACGATTTCAGTTTCGTTTCGCAGGACTCCAGCTCCTACCTGTGGGACCGAAACGTTCGCGACGGCTTGATTCGCCTGATCGAACGCATCGAATCGATCGAAGGCGTCCGCAGCGCACGCATCCTCTACCTCTATCCGACGACCGCATCGATGCAGCTGCTTGAAACGATCGCGGCATCGAAGGTTTTTCACAACTACTTCGACATGCCGATCCAGCATATCGACGACACGATGCTGCACATCATGAAACGCGGCGCCGGCCGAGAACAAACACTCAAACTGCTGCGATACATGCGTGCGCTTCCTGATAGTTTCGTGCGCACCAGCTTTATCGTCGGCCATCCCGGTGAAACGGAGGCGATGTTCGAAACCCTTTGCGATTTTGCCGCATCGTTCGGTTTCGACCGTATCAATGTCTTCGCCTATTCCGACGAAGAAGGGACCGCCGCCTACGAACGCGACGACAAAATCGACCCCAAAATCATTGAACAGCGTGCAGAGATTCTCGGGAAAATCGCCAAAGCGGCCAAACTCCGCTCACTGCACGATCAGATCGGCAAGGAGATCACCCTCGTCATCGACGGGCCGAGCGAAGAGCACGAATACCTTCTAAGCGCCCGCGATCTTCGCTGGGCACCCGAGATCGACGGAGAAATCTACGTCAACGACAACACGCTCGACGAAGCACTGCGTATGGGCATTCCCTACCGTGCCCGCGTTACCGAATGCGTCGGCGAGGTCCTTACCGCCACCGTCACCGGGCATGCTTGACCCTCAAAGCCTCGAACCGCTGCGTGACACGAAGAATCTGCTCGCCTTTTCCGGAGGCAGCGACTCGACCGCCCTGTTCTTTTTGCTGCTTGAACACGGCATCGGTTTCGACCTTGCCCACGTCAATTACCATACCCGTGAACAAAGCGGCATCGAAGCGGAGCGTGCGCAGGCACTTGCCCGACGGTACGGCAAACGCTGTTTTCTTTTCGATGCGCCCCAGATTGCGCGCAATTTCGAAGCCCAGGCCCGCCGCATCCGTTACGACTTTTTCGAATCGCTGATCGAAACGCACGGCTACCGGAATCTCGTCACCGCCCACCAGCTCGACGACCGGCTCGAATGGCTGCTGATGCAGCTGTGCAAAGGCGCGGGGACAGCCGAACTGCTAGGGATGGTTCCCGTCGAAGACCGAGGCCGCTACCGTTTGGTACGACCGCTGCTCTTCACCCCGAAAAAAGCGTTGAAATCCTGGCTCGAACAACAAGCTATCGCCTGGTCCGAAGACGAAAGCAATGCCGACGAACGCCATCTGCGCAACCGTTTTCGTCACCGCTTCGCCGCCCCGATGATCGAAGAGTACGCCGAGGGGATCGCCCGCACGTTTCGCTACCTGCAAGAAGATACCGCCGATTTCAGCAAAGTGAAAATCCGCCGTTTCGGTGCCGTCGTGTTGTTCGAATCGGCGCTTTCACGCACGGCCCTGATGCGTGCCGTCGACCGCCTGCTCAAACAAGAAGGCTACGTCATGCGCCGCGGAGAAAAAGAACGGATAATCAAAGAGAACGAAATCATCATCGGACGCCGCTACGCATTGAGTATCGGGAAAAAGGCCACCCTCCTCGCCCCCCTCATCGACATCACCGTACCCAAACCGTTTCGCGACACCTGCCGGCGTGCCGGCATCGGTATTCGCGTGCGCCCTTATCTTTTCACTCGTCCCGATCAGTTCGGCCGACTGCTTGAAGCACTGCAAGACGGAAACGGATTTTGAGCTGCTGCGGTGCGACGGCGTGCATCTCGACGAACGGCTCAAGCGACAAAAACCACGGAGCGTCGTCGAGCGCCGTGATCAATTTGAAAAAATCGGCCGGACTTTTAAAGACGGCTTCGATCTCGAAACGGCCCGCTCCTTCCCGCACGATTCGCGGTTCTTCGGCACCCGCCGATCGCATCCACTGCGCAAGCGTCGTTTCGTCGAACGGATTGTCCAGCCGTTCCGCAAGCATTCCGGTTCGATTTTCCAGCGCGGCTTTCGTCTCGTACAGCGCATCGTAACGCTGCTGCAGCCGATTGATGTCGATCGCCAGCTGCTGCGACCGCACCTGCCGCTGCGACCACTGCTCCCACGCGGGCAGCACTCCCCATACCGCAGCGCCCCCCAGCAGTACGAGCACCAAAAAAAGCGACAGCGTCGTTTCCGTCGCAGCACGATAGCGGTAGGCTTTCACGATCGTTCCTTGACTGTCCGAAACGTCATCGTGAAACGGCCGTGCGATGCCCGTGACGACGCAAGGCGGTACCTGCCCGACAGTGCCGTCGCGAACTTTTGTTCAAGCTGCTTGACATCGGAAGTCGTTCCTTGCATGACGAATCCGTCCTTGCGCCATTCGAAGCGTTCGAGCACTGTGTCGTCGGGAACGAGATCGAGCAGATCGCCCCACCGATCGGCCGACAGCTCGTTACCGGTCGCGACCTTCCGGGCAAACGACGCCACGTCTTTCATCGAGGCGATCGAAGCACGCAACTGTTCGAGCTGTGCCGCCAGCGTCGCTTTTTCGGCCTGACGTCGCTCGATCTGTGCGGCAACCGTCTGCGCATCGAAACGAAAAAACAGCACCGATACGCCCATGAGCACCAGTACAACCGCCGTACCGATCCACAAACGCTCCAGCCCTTTCGGCCACAGAGGTTTTTTTCGCAGTTCGATAAAACTATAAGCCATCAGCAACCTCCTGCATGCACGCCGACGCCGTAAGTCGGCACAGATCCACGGCTTCGACCTCCGCCTCGATCAGCAAACGCTCGTCGATCGCCTGTGACAGCAAGGCTCCCGTCCCTGCAGCGTCGGCAATGTGTACCGCCTCGACAAACTCGCCCCGACAGCACGGTTTACCGTAATAAGCTTCCAAAATCGCGACGATTCTATCGACCATTGCCGGAATCATAGGGCCTTGAGAACATCGCACCTGCTCGGCGAAACGCAAATGCCCTTCTTTCACCGCCGCCAGGCTCATCGCTTCGGGCGTCAGCAAAACGTAAAGCGCATGGGTCTTTCGGCGCATTTTTTCCAAAAAACAGGCATGCAGCGGCACAAAAGGGGTATAGACGGCATCGGGTTCGATCGTCTCGAAGCGCGACAAAACGGCATGAAGGGCTCCTTCGTCGAGATAGTTCATCCACTCCTCGTCGATACAGACCGTTTTCGCCGTTTCAATCTGCGGCACCAGTTCTTTGGCTTTCGAAAGTGAACACGTCGCCACCGCGCCGCACGCTTCCGTATCCGTCGTCACGGCGACATAGGCACACGGGGTTGCGCTCATCGCGTCTTGAAGGTAGCGCAGCACCTCTTCGCTCAATCCGTCCGACCCGAACGAACGCTGCTCGTAAGCACGCTCCCGGCCGTCCGAACCGACCGACAGCACACCGACATGCACAATATGTTCTTGCATGTAAATACCGACGAACACTTTGCGATAAAACCGTCTGAGCATGTCAAACATCGGACTCCTTGCACAACGGGTGGGCACTTCGATAATTGTCGAGCTTCAGTGCATTTCCCAGCTTCGTATAGATCTGCGTCGTCGCCATCGACGCATGGCCGAGCAGTTCGCTTACATCGGCGATACGGGCACGATGATTGAGCAGTTCCGTCGCGTAAGCATGACGCAGCTGGTGCGGCGTCACCTTGATGCCGATTCGGGCGAACGCTCGGCTAACGAGGTATCTTAAACTATTTTCGCTTAAACGCCTTCCCCCGCACATACATAAAAATCCCCGCGGCATGCATGAACGGACGAACTCGTCCAGGGCTTCTCTCGCCGGTGCGATCAACGGAACGTCCCGGGTTTTCCCGCCTTTTCCCTCCACGCGCACCCAGGCATCCCCGATCGCTTCGATGCGAAGCGCGTGCAATTCCGAAATCCGCAGTCCCAGCGTGTAGAGCATCACGATGACAAAGCGTTCCCGTACGTCGGCTCCCGCAAGGGCCTCGACAATATGCTCGTGCGCCACCGGTTTGGGAAGAGTCTTGGGGACTTTGACACTTTCGTCCGCACGCAAAACGACCTTTTCTCCACGCTGGTTCATGAAGGCGACGAAACTGCGCCAGGCACTGACTTTTTTCGAAACCGTTTTCGGGCGCTGCGATGCGATTTTTACGCGATACGGCATCAAATCGACGACATACGTGCCCGCTTCCTCGTATATTTCGATCAAAGAGGCCCCTTCTCTGATCGCTTCGTCGTAGCTTTTGACCGTCAGATCGGAATAACCGCGAATATCGAGCAGGTAATCGAGAAAGTCGAGCCGGTAGCGTTTGAGCGTTTCGCGTGTCACGGCAGGGTATGTTCCATCAGTTTCGACTGAATCCGCGCTTTGGCCTCGTCCATACTCAGCCCGGAAAGATCGATCGGTTCGGAAGCGTAGAAATCGAGCGTGCAAAACGGTTTGGGAATCGTAAAACGGTCCCAGCTGCCCAGCCGCCAATAACGCGAAGGTACGCAACCGTAGGCGATCACACGCGCACCCGTTTTCTGCGCCATCACGACGATGCCGTCGGCGACCTCGTGACGCGGACCGCGCGGGCCGTCGGGCGTAATACCGATATCGTAGCCTTCTTTGAGCGAACGCATCGCGGCAATCAGCACCTTCGCCGCGTTGCGGTTGGTCGAACCGTGGATCGTTCCCAGTTTGAAATAGCGCATGATCGCGGCGATGATACGCCCGTCGAAATGATCCGAAATCAGTACATTGGCATGCGGAACGTCGCGAAAACGGTAGTAAAGATAGGGCATCAGCAGCAAATCACCGTGCCAGAAAGCGAACACGACCGGCTCTTCGGGAACCGTCGAAGGCAGATGGAATCGTTTGCGGGAGGTATGGTAGATCAATCGGATCAGCAGCGTACCGCTCGGCGGAACGAGCCACAGTGCCAGTTTCTGCAAAATCGCTTTTTTCGTCGGCACCGCTGCTCCTTGCGAATCTAGACCGGTTCCCCGATCTGCACCATCCGGTGCGTCTGCGTCACCCGAACATCGATGAATCGCCCCAGCAGCTCTTCGCTCCCCTTGACCTTGATCAGCGTATTGTTGTCACTGCGCCCGGCAACGTAACCGTCGTTGCGCAGCTCTTCGAAATAGACGGTGTAAACCTTGCCGAGGTGGCGCTTGCACTGTTCGTCGAGCATCGCCTCGTGCATTTTCTGCAGCCGTGTCAGCCGCTCGCTCGCTACCTCGGGATCGACCGTGTCGGTGTATTCCGCAGCTTCCGTCAGCGGACGGGGCGAGTACTTGAAGCTGAACATCTGTTCGAATGCCGCTTTGCGCACAACGTCGAGCGTCTCTTCGAAATCCTCTTCGCTTTCACCCGGAAACGCGACAATGACGTCGGTACTGATACTCACGCCGGGCACCATGGTCCGAATCTTTTCGATGCGATTCAAAAACCATGCTTTCGTGTAACCGCGCTTCATCGCTTTGAGAATGCGCGTCGAGCCGCTTTGCAGCGGTACGTGAATGGATTTGCAGATTTTCGGATTCGAGGCGAACTCCTCGATGAACGCATCGTCCATATGAAACGGGTGCGGCGACGTAAAACGGATACGCTCGACCCCCTCGATTTCGCTGACGCGGCGAAGCAGCTGCGTAAAATTCGTCTTTTCGTGCGATCCTGAAAAACGGCGGCCGTAGTTGTTGACGTTCTGTCCGAGCAAAAAGATCTCTTTCGCTCCCGTTGACGCAGCTTTTCGAACCTCTTGTACGATCAGATCCGCCGGAATCGAAATCTCTTCGCCGCGGGTTTTCGGAACGATACAGAAGGTGCACTGCTTGTCGCAACCGATCGAAATATTGATATAGGCCTTCCACGGCGACGTCCGAAAATCGCCGAACGCGTACTGTGACTCGTCGTAGTCGATATCCGTCGCGACCGCCTTGGGTTTGTGCAGTACCTCGGTGATTTTCGAGACGTTGCGCGCACCGAGCACGAAATCGACGTACGGCGCTTTTTTGATGATCTCTTCGCCAAGATGCGAAGCCGTACAGCCGCTGACGCCGATTTTCGCTCCCGCTTTTTTCTTTTTGTTGAACGCACCGAGTTCCGAAAAAAGTTTGTGCACCGGTTTTTCGCGCACGGAGCAGGTGTTGATGATGATAAGATCGGCATCGTCGGCACGGTCGGTCAGTTCGTACGACTCCTTCGCCGAAAGTTCCGCGATCATGTGCTCGCTGTCGCGGACGTTCATCGCACACCCGAGCGTCTCGATGAAAAGTTTTTTCATCGTACGGCTTAGAGAATGTGTACTTCGTACATGTATTCGTTGTCCGCCAGGCCGTAGCGTACCTCACGCAGATAGACGCTTTTGCCTTCGTTTTCGAAATGTTCCTGAAGTGCCAGAAGGTCTTTGTGAGAGTTCTCACGGTCAAAATAGAGAATCACCGACCCCTCTTTGGCGACCATCTCCTCGATCTTTTTGAGTTCGATCTTTTTGGGCTTCTTGTTGGTATTGCTGCGGGCGGTCTTCAGCTCCATGCGTTTCCTTTTCGTCCTGCGAGTATTTTGGCGCGATTATAGCCCGCCTTTGGTTAAGGGTGCATTAAGTTGATTTTCTAACGGACTTTGGATATAATTGTGCCTCTTTCTGTAAAAACAATCCGAAAACTTTTTATAGAACGACCGAAACCGAGCACACACAGGGACACCTATGGAAAATATTCTCGATATCATCGATTCGATCGCCCATGAAAAAGGGCTGACGCCCGACAACGTCAAAGAAGGCGTCAAAACGGCTTTTATCCAGACCGCCAAACGGCTCATCAACCCCGAATTCGCCTACGATGCGGAAATCGACGAAACGACCAAAAGCATTCGCGTCTATCAGACCATCACCGTCGTCGAAGATGACGACGAACGCCTCGAAGGCGAAGAGGCGCAGGCCTACATCGGCCTTTCGCGTGCACGCGAGGAGGTCGATCCCGACGTCGACGTGGGTGACGAATTTCAGATCGAACACGACATCGAGTCGCACGGACGCACGGCAGCGGCGACGCTCTACCGTGAAATCGAATACCATATCCAGCGCCTGGTCGAAAACGATTTGTACAACAAATACAAAGAAAAAATCGGCACCATCGTCTCGGGCCGCGTCACCCGCGTGGACGGAAAGCAAAATACGTATATCGAGATGGACGAGGTCCGTGCCGTCTTGCCGATGAAAAGCCGCATCAAGGGTGAGCACTTCGCCGTAGGCGACGTCGTGCGCGCCGTCGTTCGCCGCGTCAATATCGACAAAACGAACGGCATTTCGATCGAACTTTCACGCACTTCGCCGAAATTCCTCGAAGAACTGCTTCGCCTCGAAGTGCCCGAAATCAACGACGGCCTGGTCATCGTCGAAAAAGCCGCGCGCATTCCGGGCGAACGTGCCAAAATCGCCCTGCTTTCCACCCATCCGCAGGTCGATCCCGTCGGTGCCACCGTCGGGGTCAAAGGCGTGCGTATCAATGCCGTCAGCGATGAACTGCTGGGCGAAAATATCGACTGTATCGAATATACGACCGTCCCCGAACTTTTCGTCGCCCGAGCCATGAGCCCGGCGATCATCAATGCCGTGACCATCGAAGGCAATCCCGACGACGAAGAAGGCGAGGCCAAAGCCGTCGTCACCCTGCCCGCCGACCAAAAGAGCAAAGCCATCGGCAAAAGCGGCATCAATATCCGCCTTGCTTCGATGCTCACGGGCTACACCATCGAACTGGTCGAACAAGGCGGCGGCGAAGGTGAAAGCATTACACCGGCCGAAGAGAAAAAAGAAGACCTTTCCTCGCTCGAAGCGCT
>CAZYEW010000041.1:4918-6596 GCA_964646705.1 uncultured Sulfurimonas sp. | reverse complement strand
TCCATTCATTCAGCTCATTTTCTCGCATACGGATTGAGTTTCAGCAGCGCCAAATCCGCCAAAATATTACCAAGCAGCGTCAAAAACGCCGTGATCATCAAGATGCCCATAATCACCGGATAGTCGCGGCTCAGGGCGCTAAGATAGAACAGCTGACCCATGCCCTCGATACCGAAAATCTGCTCCAAAATCACGCTGCCGCCGATCAGGCCCGGCAAGGAAAGCCCCAGCAGCGTCACCACGGGCGGCATCAGGTTCGGAAGGATGTAACGACGAAGCAGGGTTTTCTCATCGAGGTTGCGGGTACGGGCAAAAAAGTAGTAGTCGCTTTTGAGAATCTCCAGCGTCAGCGAACGCACGTAGACGATCATCGAGCCCAGCGAAACGAATACCATCACCGATACCGGCAGCACAAGGTGCCAGGCCATATCCAGGTAATAGCCGACGCCCTCTTTCGGCGCTTCCAACGCATGCACGCCGGTAATGGGAAACCAGCCAAGCTTGACGGAAAAGAGCAAAATCAGCAACAGCGCAAGATAAAACGACGGCATGGCGAAAGAGACGAGCGAGAACTGCCTGATCACCTGATCGGTACGTTTCTCAAAACGCATCGCGGCCCGAATGCCCAAGCCAATCGACAGCACGAAAACCAACACCATCGACACGATGTTAATCGTCAGCGTGATCGGCAGACGCTTGAAAATTTCATCGGCGACGTTTTGGCCGCTGACAAACGAAACACCGAAATTCATCCGTGTCATATTGACGACCCAGTCCGCATACTGCATCAATAGCGGTTTGTCCAAACCGTACACCGATTTGAGTTTCGCAATCGATTCTGGCGTCATGTTCGGGTTAAGCTCTCCCGCGCTCAAAAAACTGTTCGGAGCCAGATGAATCGCCACAAACGAGAGCATCGAAATCAGAAGCAGCATCAAAAGCATATAGGTAAGTTTACGAAGAAATAGCCTCAACGTCTCTACTTTGTGCAACAAGATGGAAAATTATATCGGAATAAAAAGAAAAAGGGGATTTCGCCCGAAGGCGAAAGAAGGCTTCTAAGAAATTAGAAGTTGAGCGTCAGGTATGCCTGAACGGTGTTATACGAGTCACCTTGATTCTGATCTTCAGCATCCGTCATGATGTATGCCAGCGTCGCATCGAGCGGTCCGAAAGACTTGTCGACAGTCAACGTGAATTCCGTCATATCGTTGTCGCCTGCATCACTGGACTGATCAGCCGAAGTGTAGTATGCACCCAGGCCCCAACCTGCCAGATCAGCGTTCAAAGCGATGTTGAAAGCCGTCGTATCGACTTGCGTAATGTAGCCGTAGTTCCACCATGCTTCAGTGTAGAGTTTCGACTGGCCGCCGGCGATCAGGTTGGCACCGACATTGATCGGACCTTTGTCACCCGTCGAAGAATAAGCACCCGAGATCGTCATCAGGTTTTTCATTTCATAACCGAGCTTAACAGCGAATGCATCTTGAGAATCGGCACCCGGTACGGTAGCGTCCTGAACTTCCTGACCCGTGTACTGTGCACCGAAGAGAACACCTTCAAAGTTCAGGTCAGCTTGCAGCCAGTAAGCCTGAACGACACGTGTTGCATCGTAGTACCAGCCTTGAAGCGTCAGCGGCTTCCACGAGTTGTTCACGATACCGAATGCGTAAGCACC
>CAZYEW010000041.1:0-4818 GCA_964646705.1 uncultured Sulfurimonas sp. | reverse complement strand
ACCCATGCTTCGTCGAACCAGTAGTAATCATCCAGACCGTTCGTGCTTTCCCAGATGTTGTTGACAAGCTGCCCCTGCAGACCGAGTGTGCTCAGTGCCGTCAGGTGTGCACCGGCGGAAACGCCTGTCGTCAGATCTGCAGTCATTCCGAGACCGAGTGCCGCCTGACCGTATGCACCTTCTTTGCTGAGCAGGTCATTGTCGTTTGCATCCGTCGTTCCATAATAGACTTTCGCATCACCCGATACTTTTACGTTGTCGACCGCAAACGCGCTCGCACCCATCAACACTGCTGCCGCAAGGCTCATTTTCACTAACTTCATTCATTCTCCTTCAAGTTAAGCTTGACCTATGTGTAAGTTTCGTCTCGGCAATTTTAACATACTTTTCTTAAACATTTCTGTATAATCAATCATCACTTTGGTATGTGAAACTTCGGAAAACAGGGGCTTTGATAGTTATGTGATATAATCTTTATCCAGTTGTGCCGGCATTGAAGGCCATTAAACACAATTGTTAAAGAAACAAAAAGGATACAAGTGTCGCATTTGAAATATTTATCGGTTACACTGCTTTTGCTTTTCTTTTTCGGATGCAGCAAACAGCCCGAAAAGGCTTCGCAAGAACATACCCATTATAATGTTAGCCCATCAAACCCTTCCCCGTCTCCTTCAGACAACACTGCGCTCGATGCCGTTTCCCCCAATACCCATAAACACGGATACCTTCAAAACAGCTACGACCGATGGGAAAAAGAGGAATGGGAACCGGCCATGGCCGACGAACATCACCCAAGCACACCTGCTCCCGTCGAGAAAACACCCGAAACCGTCCCGGTAACGACGCCGGAATCTTCGGTACAAAAAGACGATAATAACTTCACGCTGCAACATTTTTATGACAAATGGAACCGCTATCTCGAAAAAGAAGAAAAAGAAAGAGACCCTACGCCCTCGCACGTCGAGCGGCTCGACACGATGCCGGCGATCGGGAAATAAACCGCTTCGCCGCCTTTACCGGTCCCAGCAGAAAATCGTTTTGCCCTCGGCATTTCTTTCGACGGCGGCCATGCCCATAATGTTGTAGCCCGCATCGACGTAATGCACCTCGCCCGTCACGCCGGAAGAAAGATCACTGAGCAGATACATCGCCGAGTTGCCGACCTCTTCGATCGTGACGTTCTTTTTCAGCGGTGCGTTGCGCTCGTTCCAGTTGAGAATCTGCTTGAAATCGCCGATTCCGGCCGCTGCCAACGTACGAATCGGGCCGGCACTGATGGCGTTGACACGCTGACCTTTGCGCCCAAGCTCCACGGCCATATAGCGCACCGTCGCTTCCAAAGCGGCCTTGGCAACGCCCATCACATTGTAGTTCGGAATGTATTTCGGCCCGCCGAGGTAACTCAAGGTCACAATCGAAGCATCGTCGCTCAGCACGGGTTCGAGTTTGTTGGCCAAGTCGATCAGCGAATAGACCGAAATCTCCATCGCGATATTGAACGCTTCTTTCGACGTTTTCATAAAATCGCCGCTAAGCGCCTCTTTTGGGGCGAATGCCACGGAGTGAACAAGAAAATCGATTGTTCCAAAGTCCTTAGCGACCTTTTCGGCCAACGCATCCATATGCTCGGGGTTGGAAACGTCCAACTCGTAGACGGCGTTCGATCCGAACGACTCGGCAATCGGGAGCACCCGTTTTTTCAGCGCATCGTTCAAATAGGTGAACGCCAGCTCGGCCCCTTGCCCGTGACACGCTTTGGCGATGCCGTACGCAATCGATTTGTCGTTGGCCAATCCGACGATCAGCCCTCTTTTTCCCTTCATAATCATCCGTCACACTCCCTTGTTGATGTGTTGCGCACTTTCGATCATCGCGCAAAAGTCTTCGACCGCCAGCGCACCGCTTCCGATCAAAGCACCGTCGACATGCTCGATCGCCAGAATCTCCGACGCGTTGCTCTTTTTGACGCTGCCGCCGTAAAGCAGCGGCGCATCCGTCATCTGTGCCAGGGCCCCGTGAATTCTTTCGATCTCGTTCACTTTGGGCACCCGGCCCGTTCCGATGGCCCAAACCGGTTCATAGGCGATCACCAGTTTCTCGTACCCAAGGTCGATGCCTTCGCACTGGTCGGCCAGATACGCCATCAGCGCATCGTTGCCGTCTTCGCGCACTTCCAGCGGTTCGCCGATGCAGTAGACAATCCGATAGCCCTCGGCTTTGAAGAAATTGAATTTATCGACGATGCGGTCTTGCGTCTCACCCAAAATGTGCCGCCGCTCCGAATGGCCGACAAGCACCGTTTCGATGCCGAATTCTTCGAGCTGTTCGGTACCGATTTCGCCGGTGAACGCGCCGTTGTGCGTCGGCCAGGCGTTTTGCGCCCCCTGAACGATCGGTGCGGGCACGTCGGCAAAAGCCGAAGCGGGCGGAAAAATCATCACCTCGTCGCCGATCGCCCGATCGGCAAGAAATTTCGAAAGATGCTCGATGTACTTTGCGGTCGCCGCACGCGTCTTGTTGGTTTTGAAATTGGCTGCGAGAATCAATCGAGCTCCTCATGGACAATCAGCGGCTTGACGCCGGGCAGTACTTTGCCTTCGAGAAGCTCCAGCGACGCCCCGCCGCCGGTGGAGATGAAGGTCATTTCTTCATCGACTCCGACGCGCTGCACCAAATCGGCCGTATCGCCGCCGCCGACGACCGTCGTCGCGTACGAGTCGGCGACGAAATGCGCAATTTTGTTCGAACCCCGCGCGAAGCGCTCCATTTCATAGACGCCCATCGGCCCGTTCCATAAAATCGTCTGCACGTCGTTGAGCACTTCGCGATAGAGCCGTACCGTCGCCGGTCCGATATCGAGGCCCATCCATCCTTGCGGTATCTCCTGTGCCGAGACGAGCTTGCTCACCGCATCCGCGGCGAAGGTCTGCGCCGCGACCACATCGACGGGAAGATAGAACTTGACGCCCAGCCGGCGTGCTTCGTCCATAATGTGCTGTGCTTCCCCGAGCAATTCGTCTTCGACGAGCGAGTTTCCGACGTCGTAGCCCATTTGTTTGAGAAAGGTAAACGCCATACCTCCGCCGATGATGATCTTGTCGACGCGCGGCAGCAGATTGATCAGCGCTTCGAGCTTGCCCGAAACTTTGCTGCCGCCGACAATCGCGGCGAACGGGCGCACCGGCTGCTTCATCAGCGTTCCGAAAAACCGGATCTCTTTTTGCAGCAAAAAGCCCGCCGCTTTGTGCTCGTCGTCGAAAAAATGCGTGATCGCCTCGACCGAAGCATGGGCGCGGTGACTGACGCCGAACGCGTCGTTGATGTAAAACTCCGCCATCGACGCCAGTTTCTCGGCAAAGGCTTTGTCATTTTTGGTTTCACCCTTCTCGAAACGGAGATTCTCCAGCAGCAAAACCTCATGGCGCGGCAAATCGGCCGCTTTTTGCATGGCATCTTCGCCGACCACGTCTTTGGCGAGCGTGACGTTGCGTTTGAGCAGCTGCTGCAGCCTGAGCCGGACGGGTTCAAGCGAAAAACGCGGATCGACCTCTCCTTTGGGCCGTCCCATGTGCGAGGCGAGAATCACGGCACAATCCTGGTCGAGGCAGTAATTGATCGTCGCGATGGCCGAACGGATCCGGCGGTCGTCGGAAATATTGCCGAATTCATCGAGCGGCACGTTGAAGTCGCAACGGATAAAGACCTTTTTATCGGCGAGATCGAGATCTTTGATATTCAAAAGTTCCATGGACGCCATTCCTTTATTAAAGTAGGCAATTTTACCGAAGCTTCGCTATAATTTCGGTAAAAAAAGCACAGCCAATGGCCATCGCAATCTACGGCGGTTCGTTCGATCCGCCGCACGTCGGACACATCGCCGTCGCGGAAGCGGCTCTCAAAGAACTCAAGATCGACAAACTTTATATCGTACCTGCCTATGCCAATCCTTTTAAAGAAGGCACGCACGCGCCGGGTGATCTTCGCCTGCAATGGCTCAAGAAAATTTTCGAAAACGAGCCGCGCATCGAAGTCAGCGACTATGAAATCGCGCAAAACAGGCCGGTACCGACGCTCGAGACTGTCAGGCACTTTCGCACGATCGATCCCATGATCTACCTGATCGTCGGTGCCGACAACCTCGACGACCTTCACCAGTGGCACGACTTTCGTTCGCTCGACACCCTGGTCACCTGGGTGGTCGCCTCACGCAGGGGGCACGAAGGCAGCGGCATGCTTCGCCAGCTCGACGTCGACGTCGACGTCAGCTCGACCGAACTGCGCGAAGGGAAAAAAAACCATCTGCTTCCCGAATCCGTTCGCGAAGCGATACAAAACTACTATCATCAAGGATAACCATTGCAACAACGACTCGAAACCATCACGACCGTACTGGACAAACACAAAGCCGAAAGCATCGAACTGTTCGATCTGCGTGAACGCGATTATTTCGTCGATTACGTCGTGATCGCTTCTTCGCTCGGCGAACGCCACACCGCGGCCCTGCTCGATCACCTCAAAAAAGAGCTCAAACCGGCCGAGCACTTCAATCATGTCGATGAAAGCGACCAATGGATCGTGATCGACCTGGGCGATATTCTGATTCACATCATGACACCGGAATACCGAAGCAAATACGACATGGAGGCATTTTTGAACGAACTGGCGAAAAAACAGGATTTTTAAAACAGTTCTAAGTTTTCACTGCTATAATTTCAGCCTCTTAAACGAGAGACATGGTGTGCGCTCGTAGCTCAGCTGGATAGAGCACTGGTTTGCGGTACCAGCGGTCGGGCGTTCGAATCGCTCCGGGCGCGCCAT
>CAZYEW010000040.1:10931-15515 GCA_964646705.1 uncultured Sulfurimonas sp. | reverse complement strand
TCAGATGCTCTACCGACTGAGCTAACGAGACGAACAAAGACTCAAACGAAGTTGAGGACGGAATTATAGGCAAAAGCGTCTGCGATGTCAATAAATCGGCGCTTAAACGGCGAAAAAAGTCTCCGGATCGAGTCGCAGCAGCATTCTGAGGGCATGCAAGACGGTTTGCTCTTGTATATAGTTGCGGTCGCCGTGCAGCTGCAGGCGTTCGACGTTTACGGCGTTTTCGCTTCGTACGGCAACGAAAACGGTGCCGACGGGCTTGCCGGGTACGCCGCCGGTAGGGCCGGCGATGCCGCTGACGGCGACGGCGTAGGAGGCACCGGCGACTTCGAGGGCACCGGCGCTCATTTCGAGCACGGTCTCTTTCGATACGGCGCCGTGGGTTTCAAGCGTCTGCTCGTCCACGGCGATCCATTCGCTTTTAAGACGGTTCGAATAGGTGACGAGACTGCCTTCGAAAACGGCGGAAGCTCCGCTTTCCGCGGTCAAAAAAGCACTGAGCCGGCCTCCCGTGCAGCTTTCGGCGAAGGTGAGCGTTTTGCCGCGTCGCTGCAGTGTTTCGATCAGCCACGCACCGATATCGTCGGCTTCGACGCTTAGCGCGAAGGTTTCGCACAAAAAGCGCGCCATGCCACGCGTGTCGCCGAAACGCCCCCCGAACACGCGGCAGCGCCCCCATCCTTTGACCGGTTCGCTCCAGCGGCAGCGCACGCGGAAGGTCGCCGAAGCCGAGACGATCGTTTCGCGAACGTTTTGCAGGTCGTCGCCGAAGAAATGCAGCAGCGTTTCCGAGCTGCTGTCGTCGGGCAGATCGAGGGCCGGCAGGTCGTAGCCGGGAAAGACGGTCAGTACATGAACATTGGCTATACGGTAGTATCCGGGGCGGAGAATCTCGGCGCTTGCGGGAACGACGTGTTCGTCGCGGGCAGCGACGGTGTCGTCGAACACGTCGCACAGTTCCCGTGCTACGAGGTCGGTACGTTCACGGTCGCACAGCAAAAAAACGGGTCCGAGCGTACGCGCACGTTCGAGTTCGCGCAAAAAACCGTGCTCGGGGCGCTCCTGCCGGACCGTGCGTTCGACGAAGACGCCGGCCGCGGCAAGGTGCCGATGGGCGTAGCGCGCGAAGGCCTCGTCGTCGATCAGTGTTTCGCCGAAAAGAAAAAGGGTTGTTTTCATGGAAACGAAGTATACACCGTAAACGATTTTTAATCGCTTCGGCGCTATAATGCACCAATTTTTCAAAGGGCACTCAACCGAGATGACAATGGATTACAAAGAGACACTGCTTTTACCGAAAACCTCGTTTCCGATGCGGGGGAATCTGGTTCGCAACGAACCCGCGCGTTATGCAAAATGGTATCAAGACGGGGTCTACGAGGCTATGAAGCGCCGCCGTGAAGGCGCGCCGACGTTTACGCTTCACGACGGCCCCCCGTATGCCAACGGCCATACGCACATCGGCCATGCGCTCAACAAGATTCTCAAAGACATCATCGTCAAACAGCACTATTTCAACGGAGAGTCCGTGCGGTTTACGCCGGGGTGGGACTGCCACGGCCTGCCGATCGAACAGCAAGTCGAGAAAAAACTCGGCGGCAAACAGAAAAAAGAGACGCTTTCGACCGCCGAAGTGCGCAAACTCTGCCGCGAACATGCGAGCGAGTTTGTCGGGATTCAGCGCGAGGAGTTCAAGAAACTGGGCATCCTTGCCGACTGGGACAACCCCTATTTGACGATGGATTTCCGTTTCGAAGCGAACATCTACCGTACCCTCTGTGCCGTCGCCAAAAAAGGGCTGCTCGTCGAGCGCAGCAAACCGGTGTACTGGAGCTGGGCGGAACGCACGGCGCTGGCCGAAGCCGAGGTGGAGTACGAAGACAAAGAAGATTTTTCGATCTACGTCGCGTTCGAACTCAGCGAGGAATCGAAAGTGCGCCTCGGTATCGAAGGCAAAGCGGCCCCGGTCATCTGGACGACGACACCGTGGACTTTGCCGGCGAATACGGGGATTTCGCTCAATCCCGACGAAGAATATGTACGCACCGCCGACGGCTATATCGTGGCGGCCAAGCGCTACGACACCCTGAAAACCGACGGTGTCGTCTCCGGCGACGTCGTGCAGACGTTCGCCGCATCGCAGCTGGAAAACCTGCACGCGGTCAATCCGCTCAACGGCCGCCGGTCGCAGATCGTCCTGGGCGAACACGTGTTGATGGACAACGGGACGGGCTGTGTCCATACCGCTCCCGGACACGGCGAAGACGACTACCGCGTCGGCCTGCGGTACAATCTCGATGTCATCATGCCCGTTGACGAAACCGGCTGCTACGACGAAAGCGTCGTGCGCGAAAAGCTGCTCCCCGATGCCGAAAGTTTCGTGGGCATGCATATTTTCAAGGCCAACGAAAAGATTCTGCAACGGCTGGGCGACGCGCTGCTCAAAACCGAACGTTTCACCCACTCCTACCCGCACTGCTGGCGTTCGCACACGCCGCTGATTTTCCGGGCGACCAAACAGTGGTTTATCGCAGTGGACGAAACGCCCGAGGGCGAGGCGAAGAGCCTGCGCGACATCGCGCTGGGTGAAATCGGCAAGACGACCTTCTATCCCGAGTGGGGGCGCAACCGCATCAAAGCGATGGTCGAAAACCGCCCGGACTGGTGTATTTCGCGCCAGCGCGACTGGGGCGTGCCGATTGCGTTTTTCCGCGTCAAGGCGACGGGGGAGGTCCTGCTCGACGAAAAGGTGCTCAACTTCGTCGCGATGGTCTTCGAGATGCAGGGAAGCGACGCGTGGTACAGCCTGCCGATCGAGCAGCTGCTCTACCCGGGCAGCGGGTACAAGCCCGAAGAACTCGAAAAAGTGACCGATATTCTCGACGTCTGGTTCGACAGCGGTTCGACGTGGAACGCCGTGCTCAAATCGCGCAACTACGACGCGGGAAGCTATCCGGCCGATCTTTACCTCGAAGGCAGCGACCAGCACCGCGGATGGTTTCAAAGCTCGCTGTTTCTCAGTGCCGCCGTCGAACACCGCGCGCCGTACAAAGCGATTCTCACCCACGGTTTCACCGTCGACGCCAAAGGCGAGAAGATGTCCAAGTCCAAAGGCAACGTCGTCGCCCCGGACAAGGTGCTCAAGCAGTACGGTTCGGAGATTCTGCGCCTGTGGGTCGCGATGAGCGACTACCAAAGCGACCTCAAAATCAGCGACGACATTCTTAAACAGACCGCAGAGCAGTACCGCAAACTGCGCAACACGTTCCGCTTTCTGCTGGCCAACGTCGACGATCTCGAAACGGTGCTGCCGTACGACGCACTCGGCATCCTCGACCGCTGGATCGTCGCCAAGGCAAGCCGCGTGTTCGAGGAGGCGCATCGGGAATTTGCGGCTTACAATTTCGTCGGAGGCATGAGCGTACTGAACAACTTCATCGTCAACGAACTCAGCGGCATCTACCTCGACGTCACCAAAGACCGGCTTTACTGCGATGCCCAAAACGATCCGCACCGCCGTGCGAGCCAGAGCGCGATGGCGGCGATCACCCGCGCGCTGCTGCTGCTGATTGCACCGATGCTTACCTATACGGCCGACGAGATCGTCGAGGCGGCACCGGCGGTCGTCACAGCAGGCGCGCGAAGCATCTTCGACATGACCTATGAAGCGCTCGAAGCACCGCAAAGCGATTTCGACGAAGCCTACATGCTCAAAGCGCGCGAAGGATTCTACGAAATCGTCGATGCCCTCAAGAAAGAGAAGAAAATCAAAAGCACGCTCGAAGTGGTGCTGCATACCGATGCGCCGACGGTACGCGCGGTGGGAGGCGTCGAGGCCGAAGACTGGTTCGTCGTGTCGGGAATACTTCCTTACGGCGAGGCGGGTGAAGCGCTGGGACGTTTCGAAGTCGACGGCGACGTGTTCGTGATTTCTCCGGCGGTTCACGAAAAATGTCCGCGCTGCTGGAAATACCATGCGCACGAAGCCGACGCGCTTTGCCCGCGCTGCGAATCGGTGGTGCGGCATGCCTGATTTTTCGGCACCCGTACTGACGTCGTTCATCACGGAAACGGTGCTGGTCATTTTTGCCGTTATCGGGATCGGAATCCTGGCCGTGCGCCGGGCAAAAAACGCAAAGGATGAGATGTGATCACGCTCAAAGAAGCTCTGAAACTTTCCGCCGCCGACATTGCGGCACTGCGCGCCGAGCTGCGCGACAACATCGAGGCCGACGGTGAGCTCAACGCCTACGTGGCCCTCGACGAACGCGGCGACGGCGTACCGATCGCGATCAAAGACAATATCCAGGTCAAAGGCTGGTCGGTCACGTCGGGATCGAAGATTCTGCAAGGCTATGTCGCGCCTTACGATGCGACGGTGATCGGCAAACTCGAAGCCGCGGGGCTTTCGCCGTTCGGGCGTACCAACATGGACGAGTTCGCGATGGGGTCGACGACCGAGAGCAGCTGTTACGGCAAGACACTCAACCCCCGCGACCGTTCCCGTGTTCCGGGCGGAAGCTCGGGCGGGTCGGCGGCGGCGGTCGCCGCGGGGCTGGCGGTTGCGGCGCTGGGAAGCGA
>CAZYEW010000040.1:0-10831 GCA_964646705.1 uncultured Sulfurimonas sp. | reverse complement strand
GCGGGGCATACGATCGCGGAAAAAGAGCTGCTCGATCCGAAATTCGACATTTCGGCCTACTACATCACCGCCACAGCGGAAGCGTCGACCAACCTTGCACGCTACGACGGTATCCGTTACGGCAGCCGCGTCGAGGGCGAAAACCTCTCGGACCTCTATATCAAAACCCGTTCAGAAGGCTTCGGCGAAGAGGTCAAACGGCGGATTCTGCTGGGCAACTTCGTGCTCTCCAGCGGCTATTACGATGCCTACTACGTCAAAGCGCAGAAAGTGCGCCGGCTGATCAAAGACGAGTACGATGCGCTGTTCGAGGAGGTCGATCTCATTCTCGGCCCCGTCGCACCCGACGTCGCACCGGAGTTCGGTGCGCTGTCCGATCCGCTGCAGATGTACCTGAGCGATATCTATACCATTTCCGTCAACCTTGCCGGCCTTCCGGCGATTTCGCTGCCCGTCGATACCGACGAAAACGGCTTGCCCGTCGGCCTGCAGCTGATCGCCGCACCGTTCGCCGAACAGAAACTTTTCGACGGTGCGCTCAGCCTCGAGCGTGCCGTACAATCTTGAAAGGAAGCCTATGAAAATCCGTAAACGCGCCCTGACGTTCGAAGACGTCCTGCTGGTTCCCCGCTATTCCGAAGTCCTGCCCAAAGAGGTCGATCTTGCGACCCGGCTCACGCGGAACATCCCGCTGAACATCCCGATGGTGTCTGCGGCGATGGATACCGTGACCGAGTACCGTGCGGCCATCGCGATGGCCCGTCTGGGCGGGATCGGGATTATTCATAAAAATATGGATATCGACACGCAGGTCAAGCAGATCCGCAAGGTCAAAAAGAGCGAATCGGGCATCATCATCGACCCGATCTACGTCTATCCCGACGCGACGCTCGCCGATGCCGAGGCGTTGATGCGCGAATACCGCATTTCGGGTGTGCCCGTCGTCGATATCTACAACAAGCTGCTGGGTATTCTGACCAATCGCGACATGCGGTTCGAAAAAGAGATGAACAAGCGCGTCGACGAGGTAATGACGAAAATGCCGCTGATTACGGCGACGAAAAACATTTCGCTCGACGAAGCCGAGCAGATCATGCACAAAAACAAGATCGAGAAGCTGCCCATCATCGACGAAGACGGGCATCTTCAGGGGCTCATCACCATCAAAGATATCAAGAAGCGGATCGAATACCCCAACGCCAACAAAGACGATTTCGGCCGCCTGCGCGTCGGTGCGGCGATCGGGGTGGGGCAGATGGATCGCGCACGGGCACTCGTCGATGCCGGCGCGGACGTGCTGGTGCTCGATTCGGCACACGGCCATTCCAAGGGGATTATCGACACGGTCAAAGCGATCAAGAAAGAGATGCAGATCGACATTATCGCCGGCAATGTCGCGACGGCCGAAGCGGTCGAAGCCCTGGTCGAAGCGGGGGCCGACGGCGTGAAAGTGGGCATCGGCCCCGGGTCGATTTGTACGACCCGTATCGTCGCGGGCGTAGGTGTGCCCCAGATTTCGGCCATCGACGAATGTGCCGAAGCCGGACGAAAACTCGGCGTACCGATTATCGCCGACGGCGGCATCAAGTACAGCGGCGACATCGCCAAGGCGCTCGCGGTGGGTGCGAGCTGCGTGATGGCGGGTTCGCTGCTCGCAGGCACCGAAGAGGCACCGGGCGACCTGATCAACTATCAGGGGCGCCAGTACAAATCGTACCGCGGCATGGGTTCGATCGGGGCGATGACCAAAGGCAGCACCGACCGCTATTTTCAAGAAGGAACGGCAGCGGACAAACTCGTGCCCGAAGGGATCGAAGGCCGGGTACCGTTTCGCGGTCCGCTGGCGGGCATCGTGCATCAGATGATGGGCGGGCTGCGTTCGTCGATGGGGTATTGCGGCAGCGAGAGCATCGAAGCGTTCTGGGAAAAGGCGGAGTTCGTCGAGATTACGAGTGCCGGCCTCAAAGAATCGCACGTGCATGACGTACAGATTACGGCCGAAGCCCCGAACTATCATATTTAAGCGATAACGTCGCGAAGGAGAGCCCATGCAGTTTCAGACCAAAGCCCTTCATGAAGGCTACGAAAAAGATGCGCAGGGAACGATGGCGGTTCCCATCTACCAGACGACGGCGTACGAGTTCCGCGACGTCGAGCACGCGGCGAACCTTTTTGCACTCAAGGAGCTCGGCAATATCTACACCCGCCTCAACAATCCGACCACCGACGTTTTCGAAAAGCGCATGGCCGCACTCGAAGGCGGCGAAGCCGCACTGGCGACGTCGAGCGGAATGGCGGCGATCTTTTATGCCGTCGCCAATGCCGCGGAAGCCGGCGACAATATCGTTTGCGCTTCGCAGCTTTACGGCGGCTCATTGACGCTGGCGGCGCATACGCTCAAGCGGTTCGGTATCGAAGCGCGCTTTTTCGACGTCCATTCCCCCGAAGCGGCCGAACAGCTGATCGACGACAGAACGAGAGCGCTCTTTTTCGAAAGCCTGACCAATCCCAGCATCGACGTCCCCGATATCGCCGCGCTGGCGGCACTGGCCGATCATTACGGCATTATAAGTATCGTCGACAACACGGTGGCGACGCCGGCCCTGTGCCGTCCGTTCGAACACGGGGTCGACGTCGTCGTACACAGTGCGAGCAAATACACTACGGGGCAGGGGCTGGCGATCGGCGGAATTTTGGTCGAACGCAAAGGGCTGGCCGAAAAACTCAAAGGCAATCCGCGCTACGCACAGTTCAACGAACCCGATGCAAGCTATCACGGGCTCGTCTACGTCGATGTGCCGCTGCCGGTTTACACGCTGCGGGCGCGTTTGAGCCTGCTGCGCGACATCGGTGCGGTCGTTTCGCCGTTCAATTCGTGGCTGTTCATCCAGGGGCTCGAGACCCTGGCACTTCGGATGCGGGAGCATTCGCGCAATGCCCTGGCCGTCGCGGAATTTCTCGAAACGGCCCCCGCGGTGAAAAAAGTCAACTATCCCGGGCTTGCGTCGGATCCCAATCACAAAAACGCGCAGCGCTATTTCGACGGGGGCATGGCCAGCGGTCTGCTCAGTTTCGAAGTATCCGATTTCGAGACGGCCAAAAAGCTCGTCGATGCGACGCAGCTCTTTTCGCTGGTGGTCAATATCGGCGACTCCAAGTCGATCATTACGCATCCCGCGTCGACGACGCACCAGCAGCTCAGTGCCGAAGAACTCGACGCCTGCGGCGTGCCGCCGGGGCTGATTCGGCTGAGCATCGGGCTGGAAAACGCCGAGGATCTGATCGACGATCTCAAACAGGCGATCGAGGCGGCATCATAGAGACGCTCAACCTCAAGACGCATACCGAGCACTTCACCAATCCGCTCTATCTGGAGAGCGGGCGAATCCTTGAACCCTACGATATTGTCTACGAAACCTACGGGACGCTCAACGAAGACAAAAGCAACGTCGTTGTCGTCACCCACGCGCTGACGGGTTCGCACCATGCGGCGGGATTCTACGAGGGTGAGAGCAAGCCGGGATGGTGGGACGGGCTGATCGGCCCCGGACGTGCCATCGACACCGACCGTTTTTTCGTCGTCTGCTCCAACGTCGTGGGCAGCTGTTTCGGTTCGACCGGACCGATGTCGCAGATGCACCCCTACGAGGAGCCTTATCGGTACAAATTTCCCGTCGTGTCGATCAAAGATATGGTCAAAGCGCAGCGTATTTTGTTCGACCGGCTCGGTATTCACCGGGTGCACGCCGTCGTCGGCGGTTCGATGGGCGGGATGCAGGCGCTGCAGTTCGCGGTCCATTTCCCGCTTTTTGCCGAGCGCGTCATCGCGATGGCGGCGACGCACGCCACGCAGCCGTGGGCGATCGCGTTCAACAAGGTCGCTCAGGAAGCGATTTTGAAAGATCCGGCTTTCGAAAACGGCTATTACGATCCCGAAACGATTCGAAACGACGGACTGCCGGGCATGGCGATCGGCCGGATGGCGGGGCATATCAGCTTTTTGTCGCATCACAGCATGGCGCGAAAATTCGGGCGTGAATACAAACGGACCGACGGGCTTTACGAGCTGTTCGGAAAGTTTCAGGTCGAATCGTACCTGGAGTACAACGGCTACAATTTTACCAAGTGGTTCGATCCGCTGAGCTACCTGTACATTACCAAGGCGATCAACATTTACGACCTCTCCCGCGGTTTCGACAGCCTCGAAGAGGCGATGCTGCGCATCCGAAGCCGGCTCTATCTGATCAGTTTCGAAAGCGATATGCTGTTTATTCCCGACGAGATGAAGGTGATGGCCGACGTGATGGTTCACAACAAGATGGCACCGACGGAATACGTCGAAATCCCCAGCGACTACGGGCACGATGCGTTTTTGGTCGAACTGGAGAAATTCGAGCGTTATGTCAAAGAAGCATTGGAAAACTGACAGGAGCAGCGATGGAAACCAACGATTTCGAAAGCCGTCTGGAAACGGCGAAGAAGATTCTTGAGAAACTGATGGACCCTGAACTGACGCTTGCGCAAAGCGTCAAAGCCTACGAAGAGGGGACGAAGGCGCTTCAAGAAGCGCAGAAAATCCTCGAAGATGCCCAGGCACAGGTCGCGGCCTTGCGTGACGGCGAGCGGGGCTAAGTGGTGTCTTCGGTCTATGTCGCGGCGCTTCAGCTGCCGTCGATCGGCATGAACACGACCAAACTTTACCACTATATTCGGATCGCCCACAAGCGCGGCGTCAAGGTGCTGCTGCTGAGCGAATACCTGCTCAATTCGTTTTTCACGTCGCTTGTCGATACGCCGCCGACGATGATCCGCGAACTTTCCGAGCATCAAATGCGGATTTTGCGGGAGCTTGCGGCAACGTACGAAATGACGATCGTCGCGCCGCTGGTGACGGTGCGCGGCGGCCGGCCCTACAAGCAGGTCGTGCGTATTTCGCCTCGTTCGGTCGGTTATTATCAGCAGCAGATACTGATCGAATATCCGCACTGGAACGAGGCGCGCTATTTTGCCAACCCCGTGCAGCCTTTGCACGAACCGATGACGTTTCGCGCAGGGAACGTGCGCTTCGGGGTGCTTGGCGGGTTCGAACTGCATTTCGATGCGCTGTGGGAATGGATATGGAGCAAACGTATCGACTGCGTACTGCTGCCGACGGCATCGACGTTCGAATCGCAGCGCCGCTGGCGCGAGCTGATCGCGATGCGGGCGTTTACGCACAACGTCTATGTGCTGCGCGCCAACCGTATCGGCGAAAGCCAGGACGGAGATTTCGTCTGGCGTTTCTACGGCGATTCGCTGATCGCCAATCCGAACGGCGAGATCGAAAACAGCCTCGGCGACACCGAAGAACTGATGGTCGCCCGAATCGACCGTGCCGTCGTGCTCGAAGCGCGGCGTGAATGGAAATTCAAAGAGGCGATCGAGCGAAGGGGCGCAAGGTGAAACGCCGGTGGAGCAGGCGGATCAAAGAGCTGCTGCTGATGGCGGCGGTGACGCTTGCCGCCGCGACGCTGATGGGCTATCTGCGCGCACCGTCGTACGACACGCTTCCGACGTTCGAGGGCGTGACGATCGACGGAAAAACGGTACGCATCCCAGGCCACCCGAAGCGGCCGTACCTGCTGCATTTCTGGGCGACGTGGTGCCCGACCTGCCGCGCCGAAGCACCGGGCATCGACGCACTGTCGAAAACGCATGACGTCGTGACCGTCGCGGTCAAGTCGGGCGACGACGCGAAGCTCGAAGCCTTTATGAAAGACAACGGCTACACCTTTGCCGTCGTGAACGACCGCGACGGTTCGCTCGCCCGGCGTTATCGCATCGACGTATTTCCGACGACGCTGCTGATCGACGAAAAGGGCGCAGTCGTCTGGGGCGAAACGGGCTTTACCTCGCAATGGGGATGGAAGATAAGGCTCTGGCTGGCAGGGCTGATGGGATGAAAACGGCATGGGTGACGGCGATATTCGCCGTTTCGGCGGCGGCACAGAGCCTCGAACCGCGTCTGTATGCGCCGGCACCGACCGGATTCAATTTTTTGGTCGTCGGATACGGGCATTCGCAAGGGGCGTTGTCCGACAATCCGGCCTTCGAGCTCAAAGATCCTACGCTTCGTGTCGAAACCGCGGTCGCGGTCTACGCGCGCGCTTTTGGCGTATTTGGGAAAAGTTCGAAAGTCGATGTGATCGTTCCGGCAATGTGCATCGACGGTCGTGCCGAATATCAGGGGGATACCGTGACGCGCAGTATTTGCGGGCCGGCGGACGTCAAGGCCCGCTTTTCGATCGACGTGTACGGTGCGCCAGCGCTTTCGCTCCGGGAGTTCGCTTCGTATCGTCAGGATACGGTGGTCGGAATCAGCGTTCAGGTGACGGCACCCACCGGGCAATACGATGCGCAAAAGCTGGTCAACGTCGGCATGAACCGTTGGGCGCTCAAAGCAGGCGCGGGTGTTTCCAAAGCGTGGGGCGCTTTTATTTTCGAAGCGGCGGCCGACGCGGAATTCTACACGACGAACGAGCATTTCCTGGGCACGCATGCGCTGCGCCAGGATCCCGTCTACTCGACGCAGGCACATCTGATCTATACCTTTGCGCAAGGGGTTTGGTTCGGGGTGGACGCGAACTATTTCTGGGGCGGCGAATACGTCAACGACGGGCAGGGAAGCGGCAAAAAGCTTGCCGATTCGCGCATGGGAGCGACACTGGCGTTTCCGATCGATCGGAAAAATGCGTTGAAACTCTATGCCAACACGGGGGTCAGTACCCGCACGGGAACCGATTTCGATCTTTTCGGGATAGCCTGGCAGTTTCGCTGGGCCGATTGAGTTACAGGTCGCACAGCATACGCCGCACGACAAACCATTTGGCGATCGCCTGGTCGGTGTAGGCGTATTCCTGCTGTGCGGCGGGGATCGAAATGTTTCGTATCTTGGCCCGTGCGATACCCGCCAGAACGTAGCCCAGCAGCAAGAACGCCGCGGCGTAGAACCAGTCGTAGACGAACCATGCGAGTGCGGCGAGAAGGTAGATGCCGTACGAAAGCGAAAACGCGAGCAGGGCGGCCAACAGCCTGCAGCGTGTCGATTCGGGTTCGGGTGTGGGCTCGATCAGAGGAATGTCGGTTTTCATGGCACGATTATAACCTATTCGCATTGTGACGAAGAAATAAATAAAAAAACATACTTAAATCGTCAAAATACGTTGAAAAAGCTTAGAACAATGCATGGTTTTCTTGTTAAGATGGCGTCCAAACAAGACAAAGGACACAATATGCAAGAACCTACACTGGAACAAATCGGAGATTACGACGCGCTCAAAGGCGAGAAGCGTTTTTTCGTCACCATGGTGCTCGTTTCAGGACTTTTTATCGGAGCGCTCTATACTATCGTCGCGCACAGTTACGTCGGCCAGGTCCATGACGAGCTGCCGGTGCACGACGGCATTTCCGTGCTTCCCTTTGACCGCTGAACTGCTTTTGAAACACCGCACCCTTTTTAGGCACGCGGTGATAAAATACACCAATTTCTTCGACGAAGGTTTCCGTTTATGATTACTGCGATTATGGCTATCGTCACCGTCTATTTTCTGATCCGTCTGTACGTCAGCGTGATGCAGGTCGGCTACATCAACCGTGCCAAAAGAATGCCTGCGGTGCTGATGGGGACCGCCGAGTTTCTCAAAGCCGGCAACTATGCCGTCGCCAAAGAAAAACTCCAGATGGCGGGGATGTTCATCGAATACATCATGTTCGTCGTCTGGCTCGACGGCGGGATCCAATGGCTCGATCGCATCACGCTCAACGTCGAGGAGCCTTATAAAACCATCGCGATGGTGCTGGGCTTTTTGTTCGTCAACTACCTGGTGAACCTTCCGCTGACCCTTTACGAGAAGTTCGTGCTCGACGAGAAATTCGGTTTCAACCGCTCTTCGGTCATGCTTTTTGTCAAAGATACGCTGATCACGATGGCGCTTGTCGGCGTGTTCGGCAGTTTGGTGATTTGGGGGGTCGCGGAGATTATCGCTTCGACGAAACTGTGGTGGCTGTGGACGTTTCTGTTTCTTTTCATCGTGGTCGTGGCGCTGAATATGCTGTTTCCGACGATTCGTGCGCTTTTTTTCGACAAACTCACGCCGCTCGAAGATGCCGATTTGAACGAAAAGATCGAAAAGCTGATGCGCCGCACGGGCTTTGTCAGCAGCGGAGTGTTCGTCAGCGATGCCAGCAAGCGCGATGCGCGCCTTAATGCTTATTTCGGCGGATTGGGAAAAACGAAGCGGGTCGTCTTGTTCGACACGCTGCTCGACAAACTGACCCCGCAGGAGCTGCTGGCGGTGCTCGGACACGAACTCGGCCACTACGCGCACGGCGATATTTACAAAAATATCGGCATTGTCGGCGGACTGCTTTTCGTGATGCTGGCGATTTTCGGGAATCTGCCTTCGTCGATGTTTCTCAGCCTCGGCATCACCGAGACGCCGGCCGTCGACATCATTATGTTTTTGCTCTTCATGCCGGTCGTGAGCTTCTTCATTATGCCGTTTATGGGGATGATCAGCCGGCACAACGAGTACGAGGCCGACAAAACGGGCAAGGAGCTCGGCGGCGGGTTCTATCTGGCCAATGCGCTGAGAAAGCTGGTGACGGAAAATCGTACTTTTCCGCTTTCGCATCCGCTTTACATCTTTTTTTATTACACCCATCCGCCCGTGATCGAGCGCCTGAAAGCCCTTGGTTACGATGAAGAAAACTCCCAAGAAAGCAGGGCGATGCAGGAAACCTGCGAGGCCGATACGCTCGAACACGAGCACGAAGAAGCCGGCAGCCGGGCGTAATGCAGGGACGCCGTACGGTAAGCGACTGTGTCGCCGTGATCGCGGCGGCGATTGCGCAGGCGGCCGATCGGCCCCGCAGCGAGGCCGAAATCATGCTGGCCGAGCGGTTCGGGAAAGACCGCCTGTGGGTGCTGACGCATCCCGATGCGATCGTGGAGTGCGACGACGAGGTGTTGCGAACGTGGGTCGAACGCCGCCGTGCGCACGAGCCGCTCGAATATATTTTCAACAAAGTCAGCTTCTATTCGCAGACATTCTTTATTGCGCAAGGCGCATTGATTCCCCGCCCGGAAACGGAACTGTTGATCGACAAAGTGCTCGAACGCGTCGATGCCGGGCGGCCGCTGCGATTGTGCGAGGTCGGCGTGGGAAGCGGGGCGGTGAGCATCGTACTGGCGCAGCATCTGCCCAAAGCCGCGATCGTCGCGGTCGATATCAGCGAAGACGCGCTCAGCATTGCAGCCAAGAACGTCGAGGCCTTCGGTCTGAGCGAGCGCATCACGCTGCGAAAGAGCGACCTGCTCGACGCGGTGGACGAACCGATCGACGTATTGGTGTCGAATCCGCCGTACGTTGCGAAAGATGCCGATTTGGAGCCGAATTTGGCGTTTGAGCCGGATTTGGCACTTTTTGGCGGCGACGACGGCATGGCGCTGATCGAACGTCTGATCGAAAGCGTCGCACAGCGGGGTATCGGGCTGTTTTGCTGTGAAATGGGTTACGATCAGCGTGCGGCCGTCTTGCGCCTGCTTCCGGCGGGGTATCGTGTTGAATTCTATAAAGACCTTGCGGGCTTGGACCGCGGGTTTATCATGACAAAGGAACAACGATGACGAAAAAACAGTGGGCGGTAACGCTTTATCTTCTTGCGGTGGCGATGACGCTCGGCGGCGTATTGGTGCTTGGGATTCTCGTGGCACCGGTGATTTTTCACTCGTCGGATATTCTTCCCGTCGCGTTGATGGGGCGCTACGAAGAGGGATTTTTGATGGGTGAGATTTTTCGCCGTTTTGCTTACTGGGCCTATTTCATGGGGACGGTGATTTTGGTGTTCGAGGCGCTCGAATACCGGCACCGCCGCCGCGACAAATGGGCGGGAATGAGTGCGCTGCTCAGCATTGCGACGCTGCTGATGTTCGCGGCGGTCTACGTGCCGAAAATTCTGGCCGCTCAGGCCGAGGGCCCGGCGGCGACGATGAGCGACGCGTTCGCCTCGCTGCACGCCGCCAGCGAACTCGATTTTAAAATCCTCGCGCTTTCGCTGGCCGTGCTTTTCGTTCGCCGTATGCAGCTGATGTTTCTGCCTGCACCGCGGAAAATATAAAACCACTTTCAGGGTCTCCGTCATTCCGGACGCGATCCGGAATCCACACACATAATATGCTATAAGCTCTCGTCTATGCGGAGAAAAACATGACATTCAGTGACGAAAACAAGTGCCAAAGCGTCGAAGCGTTCGCCGCCCATGCGGATATTACCTTCACAAAGGCGCTCGATGCCGATCCCGAGGCCCGAAGCGACGGGCACGACCACCGCTCCAGGGAGGTGCGTTCGGGGCACTATGTGCCGGTGCGGCCCACGCCGATCGAGGGTCCGGTCTATGTCGCTCACAGCGAGCGCTTCTTTCGAGAGCTCGGCCTATCGGACGAGCTGGCGAAGGACGAAAAGTTTATGCGGATTTTTTCCGGAGATCTCTCCGCGGCTCCCGAGCAGATGGGCCCGTTAGGATGGGCGACGGGATATGCGCTCTCGATCTACGGCAGGGAGTATTACGAGCAGTGTCCTTTCGGGACGGGAAACGGCTACGGCGACGGACGGGCGATCTCGATCTTTGAAGGGGTCTTCGGAGACAAACGGAGGGAGTTTCAGCTCAAAGGTGCAGGTCGTACACCCTATTGCCGGGGTGCGGACGGGCGCGCGGTGCTGCGTTCGAGCGTGCGGGAGTTTCTGGCCCAGGAGCATATGCACGCCCTTGGCGTGCCGACGACCCGCTCTCT
>CAZYEW010000039.1:13442-15610 GCA_964646705.1 uncultured Sulfurimonas sp. | reverse complement strand
AAAAGTACCGGCGGGGTGATAACGAGGCCGACTTTCATGTATTCGCCCCAACCGATCTTCACCCCTTTTTGTGCCAGTACGTGCAGCCACAACAGTGTGGCGAGCGAGCCGATGGGTGTCATTTTCGGGCCCAGATTTGCACCGAGGATATTGGCGTAGGCCAGTGACGTATGCCCGGTTTCGCCGATGGCGATATCCATGATCATGATCGTAGGCATGTTGTTCATCACCGAACTCATAACAGCCGAGAGAAAACCCGTGCCGATCACCGCGGCGGCATCGCCGTGGCGGGCCATCGCCTCGATCCATGCGGCGACATGTTCCGTCAGGCCTGCGTTTTTGAGGCCGTAGACCACAACGTACAAACCGATGGAGAACCACACCACGTGCCAGGGCGCGGCTTTGACCGTCATGACAGGTTTGACCGCTTTGTAATGGGCGGCAACGAGCAAAAAGACAACCGCACCGCCGAGGGCGAAGAGCGATACCGGCAGACGGTAATAATCGCCGATAAAATATCCCGCCGTCAGCAAAACCAAAAACAGCCAGCTAAGCCGAAACATCGTCTTGTTTTTGATGACCGACGCGGGTTCGGGCAGCTGTGCGACATCGACGTTAAGCGGAATATCTTTGCGAAAATAGAGCCAAAGCACCGCTACCGAAGCGATCACCGAAAGCAGATTGGGGATGAACATCGTTTTGGCGTATTCCCAAAAACCGAGATCAAAATAGCCCGCGGTCACGATATTGGTCAGATTCGAGATCACCAGCGGATTCGACGCACTGTCTCCGATAAAGCCGCCCGCCATCAAAAAGGCGAAGACGGCAACGGGGTTCATTTTGAGATGTTTCATCTTCGCCAGCAAAATCGGCGTCAGAATCAGCGCCGCGCCGTCGTTGGCGAAAAAAGCCGCCACCAGTGCACCCAGCAGCAGAATATAGACGAACATCCGGTTGCCGCTGCCGCCGGAAAGCTTCGCCATTTTAATCGCCGCCCACTCGAAAAAGCCGATCTCGTCGAGCACCATCGAAAGCAAAATGATACCGATAAACGCCAGCGTCGCATCCCAGACGATCCCCGTGACCGTCCAGACGTCATCGACACTGACGACGCCCAGCGCCACCGCCGCCAGCGCGCCGGCCACCGCCGTCGTGCCGATGGAAAGCCCGCGCGGCTGCCAGATCACCAACACTAAGGTGACAAAAAAAAGTGCCGATGCCAGGATCACGGATTAAGAACTTTCGAACGCTTGAGCGCCGCTTCGATCTCCTCGGTATCGATGTCGCCGCGAAGCGTCAGATCGACCGCCCCGTCATCGCCGTCGACCCGCATATCGCCGATTTTCTTTTTCGTTTCGTCGCTCATGCACTCGCAGCGTCCCGTTGCACAGTTTTGAACCATCGTCACGATGTTTTGCTTCTTGACCTCGCCGCTGAAGGCGATTTTAACGCCGCCGGCGATTTTCGATACCTCTTTTTTCACAGCAGTTCCTTTTCGATAACGGGCAGCAGCCCGGTTTTGACGGCATCGAAGGTCGCTTCGAACGCCGCGTAGGGTTGGTTGTCGGGATCTTCGAATCCCATGTGAATCGTGCGCGTGCCGCCGGCGAAAACGGGGCAGGCTTCTTTGGCATTGTCACACACGGTGACGACCAGATCGAACGGGCCGTTTTCGCCGACCTCCTCGATCGTTTTGGAACGGTACGCATCGCGCCAGATGCCCGCTTTTTCAAGAACGCGCCGTGCCATGGGGTTGACACGGCCCGAAGGGTGCGACCCCGCACTGTACGCCGCAATGCCGCGATCGCCGAAAGCGGCGTTGATCAGCGCTTCGGCGATGATACTGCGGCAGCTGTTGCCCGTGCAAAGCACTAAAACTTTTTTCATACGGTACATCCTTTGTCGTTGTCGATTTCGGGAAGCTCCAGCCCCAACGTCCGAATCTCTTCGAGGGCGCTGGCGCGAAAGCGGTCCATCGGCGCACGAATCGCGTAATACGCCCATCGGCCTTTGCGTTCGACACGCAAAAAACCTGCATCTTTAAGAATTTTCAGGTGCCGAGACAGGCGCGACTGGGTCATTGCAAGGGCGTTTTGCAGCTCGCAGACGCACAGCGGTCCCCGTGCGTCGATCAGTGCGAGCAGTGTCACGCGCGTCTCGTCGTACAG
>CAZYEW010000039.1:6248-13342 GCA_964646705.1 uncultured Sulfurimonas sp. | reverse complement strand
AACAGCAGATACAGCCCCGGCAGCACCAGCAGCGTCAGCAGGGTCGAGCTGACGATGCCGCCGGTGACGACGGCGGCAAGCGGATACTGAATCTCGCTGCCCACTCCCGTGGCGTACAGCAGCGGCAAAATACCGAACAGCGTCGTGAACGCCGTCATCAGCACCGGGCGCAGCCGCAGCAGCGCGGCATCTTTGACGACGGTTTTCAACGCCACGTCGGGAAAACGTGCGCGCAGTTCGTCGATGAAACTCACCAGGACGATGCCGTTGAGAATCGCGATGGCGAAAATGGCGATGAAGCCCACGATCGCCGAAACGCTCAGGTATTCGCCGCTGAGCCACAGCCCCGCGACGCCGCCGATCAGCCCCAGCGGTACGCCGGCGAGAATCAGCAGCGCTTTTTTGAACGACGCGAACGCCGTGTAAAGCAGCAGCACGATAATGACCAGCGTGATCGGGATAATCAGCGCCAGTGTGCGCGTGGCTTCTTGCATATTTTTGAAATCTCCCGCCCAGCGCAGGTAATACCCGGCCGGCAATGTCACCTTCTTGGCGATTTCGCGCTGCGCCTCGGCGACGAACGACGCGACGTCGCGGTTTTCTACTTCCATCGAGATCACCATGTAGCGGCTGAGGTCTTCGCGTTTGATGAATGAAGGACCCTGCACCACCGACACGTCGCACACCTCGTCGAGCCGGACCGTTTTGCCCGAAACGCTGCGCAGTTCGAGCGATTTGAGTGCCTCGATATCGGTTTTGGCACCGGCGATTTTCGGCACGATCCCAAAGCGGCGCACCCCTTCGATCTTTTCGCTGACCGGCTCTTCGCCGACGCCGTGACGGATCAAGCGCATCACCTCGTCGACTCCGATACCGTAACGCGAAAGCGCAAGGTAGTCGGGCCGGATCACGATCTGCGCCTGCCCAAGCTGCGTTTCGACCTCGGTACGCTCCAAGCCGTCGATGCCGGCAAGGACCTGCCGGACCTTTTCGGCGATGCGGTCCATCACTTTCTGGTCTTCGCCGAAGATTTTCACCGCAAGTTCCGCCTTGACCCCTTCGAGCAGCTCTTCGATCCGCATCGCGATGGGCTGCGTCGGCACGAACTGCACGTAGGGAAACGCCCGCTGAAGGTCCTGCGTCATCGCATCTGCCAGCACGCGGATTTCGCCGACGCCCTCTTTGAGGCGCAGCAGAATTTCCATATAGTTGCCCTGGGCGGTTTCGCCCTTTTCGCTGCGCCCGATCATCGCCAGCACGGAATCGACCTGCTGCGGATAATGCGCAAGGATATAGCGCTCGATCGCTTCGCTGTTGGCCACGCTTTGCGAAAGTGCCGTACCGGGAATGGCGATGACGCGGTACATAATGGATTCTTCGTTGAGCTCGGGCATAAATTCACGCCCCTGATGCGCCAGTACCCATGCCGCGAGCACGAACAGCACCGCTGCCGCCGCACTGACCGTTTTGGCATGCGAAAGCGCGACGTTCAGCAGCGGCGTATAACTGCGTTTGAGCACACGAATCAGCGGGCTGTCGCCGTGACGGGCATGCCTGAGCAGCAAATACGTCAGTACCGGCACCAGCAGCAGCGCTACCGCGAGCGAACCGAGCATGACGAAGACGATATCGATCGCCATCGGCGCATAAAGCTTGCCCGCCAGCCCGCCCAGACTCAGCAGCGGAATGAACACGGCCGCGATAATCAGCAGCGCGAACAGCACCGGCCGGGCGACCTCCGCCGCGGCACGGGAGACGATGTCGGCGCGCGGCGTGTCCGGTTCGTCGTGCATCAGCCGAAACGCGTTTTCGACGACGACGATCGTACCGTCGACGATCATCCCGATCGCGATCGCCAGGCCGCTGAGGCTCATCAGGTTGGCACTGATGCCGTAATGCCGCATCAGCAAAAAGGCGATCAAAAGCGACAGCGGCAGCGATAAAATCACGATAAACGCACTGCGCAGTTCGAACAGAAACAAAAACAGTACGACCGCTACCAAGACGGCCCCCGTCGCCAGGGCTCCCGTCATCGTAGCGACGGCCTTGCGGGTAATTTCGGTCCGGTCGTAGACGGTTGCGATACGCACACCCTTTGGCAGCGCCGCATCGATCTGCGGCAGCTTCGCTTTGATCGCACGCACGACGCGGTCGGCATTGGTACCGCTGCGCTGAAGCACCATGCCGAACATCGCTTCTTTGCCGTCGATCGTCACGGCGCCGAAACGCGGCGCGCGTCCCGCTTCGACCTTGGCAACATCGCCGATCGTGACCGCCCGTGCTTCTTTGGCGCGCACGACCGTATTGCGAATATCGTCGAGACTGCGGTAAAACCCCGCCCCGCGGATCAGGTACTGTTCGCGGTTGAATTCGAGGTACTGCCCGCCGGCGGAGCGGTTGGAACGCTCGAGCGCCTGCACGATTTCGTCGTAGGTCACGCCGACGCGCTGCAGCTGTTTGGGGTCGATCGTCACGTTGTAGCGCTTTTCGAAACCGCCCCAGCCGACCACTTCTTCGACCCCGTCGACCCCTTTGAGCATCGGTGCGACGACATAGGTCTGCAGCGTGCGCAGCTGTGTCGGCGTCAGCGTACCGGTCGTATCTTCGATCCGGTACCAGAATACCTGTCCGAGCCCCGTAGTGTTGGGGCCCATCGCAGGCTTCCCCCAGCCTTTGGGGATCTGCACGGTATTGAGCCGCTCGGTGACGAGCTGGCGCAGAAAATAGATATCGTAATCGTCTTCGAAAAAAACCGAAACGTACGAAAGGCCGAAAATGGAGTTGGACAAAATCATCTTCACGCCCGGCAGGCCAGCCATGGCCGATTCGACGGGATACGTGACGAGTTTTTCGAGGTCCTGCGCGGAATTGCCGGGGCTCTCGGTGTAGATGACCACCTGTTTGGGCGTAATGTCGGGAAAAGCGTCGACGGGAATTTCACGATACGCCTGATAGCCGGCCGCCGCAATCCCCGCAAACAGCGCAATCACGAGAAAACGGTAGCGAATCAGCCAGAGAAAAAACGTTTGCATGGCCGTTTCCTACTCTTCGCCGAGCTCGGATTTGAGCAGCATCGACTTGACGAACCACGTGCCGCGTGCCACGTAAGGGTCCCCCTCGCCAAGTCCCGTGACGGCGACGTAGCCGTCGAAGCTCTCACCCGGAACGACGACCTTCGGTTCGTAGGCGGCAGGCTCGTCCGAAGCGTTTGACTCCGCGGCGGGGACGAACACCACCCATTCGCCGCGGAACAGTGTCAGCGCCGTGCGTTCGACGGCCGGAAGCGACTGCATCGGCGGTACGGCGATGCGCATCGTCGCGTAATAGTCGAGCAGCAGCGGTGTTTTCGCACTTTCGATCCAGAACAGCACCCGTGCGCGCTGTGTCTGCACATCGACGCGCGGCATCACCTGCAAAAAGCGGCATGCGAACGCCTGCTTGCCCAGCAGCAGCCGGGCACGCACGCGCCCGTCCAGACGCAGGGCTTCTTCAACCGGGACGTAGGCGACAGCGTAGTAGCCGCTGCTTTGAACGATCGACACCAGCGGCGTACTGGGCGTCACGTTGGTATGCAGATCGACCAGCAGCGCATCGATTCGCCCGGCCGCATGCGCGCGGATCGTCAGCTCGTCGGTCTCTTTTTGCAGCGATGCCGGATCGATGCCCAACGAACGCAGCTGCGCTTCGAGCGCACCCAGTTTCGACTGTGTCCGTGCCGCTTCGATCTGCGCCTCGTTGAGCGCCTGACGCGATGCCAGCCCCTTGTCGTAAAGTGTCCGCACGCTTGCCAGACGGCTTTGCGACGCCGCGCGTTCTTTTTGCAGCGCCGACAGCGACGCACTCATTTTCGAAAATTCCAGCGAGCGGATCAGCGCAATCGGATCGCCGCGTTTCACACGCTGGCCCGGCTGCACGAAATAGCGTTCCAGATGCCCGCCCAGACGTGAAACGACCTGCTCTTTCTGATTCGAAAGCTGTTCGATTTTCGCATTCACCTCCAGCGTTTTGCCGAAGGCGACTTTTTGTACCGCGGCGATTGTGATCTGCTCTGCGTACAGTGCGGCACCCAAAAGCAGTGCGACCGGTATCCATGGTAATCTAATCATTGTATTTTCCTTGCAGATAGTTCATCTCGATCCGTGCGACGTTGGCGTCGCGGCGGGTTTCGAGCAGCATTTTTCGCGTCGCGATCAGGCGGCTTTTCGCCAGCAGCAAATCCAACAGCGACGAACCCGAAAGGCGGTAGCCTTCTTCAAAAAGCTTCAACAGCTCATGCTGCTTCGTTCGCAGCACTTCGAGCGACGCATGGCGCCGGGCATTGTCGGCAAGCAGCTGCGCAAGTGCACGCAGGCGTACTTGCTGGGTACGTTCCGTTCGCTGTGTTTCAATCACGGCGCGCTGCGCTTTGAGCCGGGCGAGCTTCGCCCGCTCTTTGCCGGCATTGAACAGCGGCAGCGGCACCGAAACCCCGATTCTGGCGATGGCCTGATCGGGTTCGTTTTCGTATTCGCCGTACACCCGCCACTGCTTGAGCGCATAGTCTTTCGCCTGCGCATCGGCACGCAGGTAGGCATTTTGGCGCCGCCCCAGCGCTACGTCCGGACTGTGCAGCGCCGAAGACGCCGCCTCGGCTGCCGCATCGTACAAAAACGCCGCTTCCAGCGGCACGTCGCGCGTCAAGCCCGATAGCGCCAGCAGGCGGTAATAAGCGGCATCGCGCTTCTGATGCCACAACAGCAGGCGGTTTTGCGCACGCAGCAGCTCCGTGGTCGCCTGCATCCACTTGGCCCGTGTCGCCGCACCGTCTTCGTAGCGGGTTTTCGCCATGGTCTCGAAACGGCGGGCGATACCGATTTCGTCTTCGACAATGCCGGCCATCTTCGATGCGTACACATACGCCGTATAAGCCCGCTCCAAAGCGGCGATAAAACCGGCTCTGCCCCGAAGCACCGCCGTATCTGCCAGCGATACGGCGGCCGTTTTGCGCCGCTGCAAGTCGTCTCCGAGCCCCCACGTACGCAACGGCTGCGACACCGACGCACGCCAGCCGTTGTCGGCAGGGCCGGTATCCGGATCGAACCGGCTGAACTCCGCTTCGATTTCGGGATTGGCGTACATCAGTGCGATGTCGCCTTCTTGCTCGGCGATGGGCCGCTGCATCTGCAGCGACGCCATTTGCGGCGAACGTTCCAGTGCGAGGGCTTTGAACGCGGCGAAATCCATCGCCGACAAGGCGGCTGCAAGGCCGCACGAAAGTACGATCCATTTCATTATGGTGTCCTTGTCAAGTATTGAAGTCTGCACCGTCACGGTGCGAAATGATGAGAAGTCGTTTTACGCGATGGGAGGTTTGAGCAAAAAGAAAGTCACGCCCGAAGCGTGCGGCGAATGCGTCGGCATCGCCTCGTACACGGCAGCCGCCGCAATGGCGATATGCGGCGTTTCAGGCAGCACGAAGCTTTGATGAAACACGAAATGGATCGTGCACAGCTCGTCGCCGCACTGCCCGGGCGCATCCTGCTCGGCGACGAATTCGTGCACGCCGCATGCCGTATGCTCGTGGGCGTAGACGAAAGCGTGCAGCGAACCGAACGCGATCGAAACGAGCAGCAGTACCGACAGGAGGCGTGCAAATTTTTTCATGGCTTCATTATACCCTATCCGCAACACGTCGATTCGGTAAAAAACGAACGACGAACAGATGGTAGCCCGCCAGTGCCCACAAAACGACCGACGACGCCATGGCGACGAAGCCGGCGTGTGCTTCCAGATGCACCAAAGCTTCGGGCGCGACGTTCAGGTTGGCGAACACTGCATCGAGCCCCAGTCCGAACGCGACGCTTCCCGTCACGATCACGCCCAAATAGATCGCCAGCGCCCGCGTGCCGAGCATTTTTTTGACGACGCCGACAGTGACGGTATTGGTCGCCGGCCCGGCGCTTAAAAACACGAACGCCGCACCCGCACTGACGCCTGAGAGCATCAATCCCGCGGCAATGGGCAGCGAAGCCGTGGCACAGACGTACATCGGCACTGCGATGACGATGACGATCAGGTACGACAGCCAGCCGTGACCGGCCAGCATCGCACCCAGATCGTCGGGCACCGCGACGGTGATCAATGCCCCGACAAGCAGCCCCCACGCCAGCGGAGCGGCGATATCGCCCAGCAGCGTCACGAACGCATAGCGCAAAGCGCCCGTGAACGAAAAGCCGTGCGGCTTCGCCGACGTATCGCAGCCGCCCGAACAGCAAGATGTCTCGGATACGGACGGTGACGGGCGCAAAACGGTATGGGATGCAGGTGCCTGAGCGGCCGTAAAACGCGGCTTAGGCGCTTCTGAAGGTATCGGCGTTCCGAAAAGATTGGTCAAAATACCTGCCGCCGCGGCCATCACGATCGACGTGGCGATGCGATAAAGCGTGAAAATCCAGCCGAACATCCCGTACGTCGCCAAAATGGAGTCGATGCCGGTAATCGGCGTCGAAATCAGAAAACTCAGCGTCGCACCGCGGCTTGCCCCGCTTTTTTTGATCGACGTCGCCAGCGGAATCACCCCGCACGAGCACACCGGCAGCGGAATGCCCAGCAGCGTCGATTTGGCGACGGAGGCGACATTGTCGCTGCCCAGATGCTTCGTCACCAGCGATTCGGGCACAAGCTCGTGCAACATCCCGGCGAACAGCAGACCGAACAGAATATAAGGCGCCATCGCGTTGCTCAGCTCGATCAGGGCACTGCCGAGATTCAGGGCGGTTTCGGGCATGCTCACTCCTTGCATAACAATTTTGTTATATAAATGAATTGTTATACAATATCGCTTCAAAGGAGCTTTGATGGATGAACTGATTGCCGTCGCCAAGGCGCTGAGCGACCCCAACCGCGTCCGCATCGTCGCACTGATCGCGCGCGAGGGCGACGTCTGCGTCTGCGAGCTGTGCGACACCCTGCATCTGTCGCAGCCGCTGGTTTCGCGCCACCTGCGCCAGCTCAAAGCCGCGGGCATCGTTCAAAGCCGCAAAACGGGGCGCTGGACGCGCTACAGCCTTGCCGCCGAGCCTTCCGCCGTTTTGCGCTGCTGCATCGAAACCGTC
>CAZYEW010000039.1:0-6148 GCA_964646705.1 uncultured Sulfurimonas sp. | reverse complement strand
GCCGCCTTCAGTTCGGTCACGAACGCGCCCGACACGCCTGCGGCAATCGCCGCCACGGCGAACATACCGGCCATGTGCCTCTTGGATTTCCACAACATCCATCCGCCTATCAGTGAAAAAAGTGCCGCCATCGCCATCAGACCTGCCGTACTCACCGGTACGGCCTGAGCCCCTGACGATGCCCACGTAAAAGACTGTGCCGACGCATCACTCACTGCAAAAAGAAACCCTGCGGCTATCCCTTTTGTTTTACTTAAACTAATCATTTAGAACTCCTTTTATATTTTTAACTTTACTCCACTGACACTTAAACGCAGTTAAATCATCGGTGCCTGCACACTTCTTGCACGCTGTCGCGGTACCATACGGCAAATCCGACCAAGGAGTTTCTACCATGAAAACACTCATTCTTTTGATCGCCTCGATGCTGTTCGCACTCGGAGCACACGCCGCAGCTTTTGAAAAAACCGCCAAATCCCGTACGGCCCGCGTACATATCGTCAGCGAAAAGCCGCTGCATGTCGGCACGAACACCTTCGTCTTCGATGTCAAAGTCAAAAACAACGTTCCGAAAGACGCCGCCGTCGCGGTACGGCTGTTCATGCCGGCGATGCCCGGCATGCCCGCAATGAAAAGCGAAGCCCGGGCCAAAAGCCTCGGCAACGGCCGCTACGAAGCGACCCTCAACGCCGCCATGGGCGGCACCTGGCAGATGCATATCTACATCACGCCCAAAACCGGCAAAAAAATCCGGGTCAAAACGTCACTCAATATCTAATTGCCGGCAGAGACGATGGATCTTCCAGAAATCTTCGAAACTTTGCCCGATACGCATCGTTTCGGCCCGTTGCCGCGCAAGCTTGCCCGCCAGCTGCCGTTTCGTTGCGTCGCGGCATAGATGTTCGATCGCTTCGGCCCAAACCTCAGGTTCGCCGCCCTGCACGACCGCACCGTAATCCGCGGCAAAAAAATCGAGATGCCCGCCTTGTGCGGCGACCACGGCGGGCAGGCCCGAAGCCATGGCTTCGAGAATTGTCTGGCCTAGTGTTTCCGTGATCGAAGGTGTTACGAAAAGATCGGCGGCCGCATAGCAAAAAGAGAGTTCCCTGCCCGTTTTTTTGCCCAGATAGACAACCCCCGGAAGCGCGGCAGCCTGCTGAACGATTTTGCGGCTCCCTTCGCCGACGACAATCAGCTGTATATCCCGGCGACGTTCACGAAGACGCTGCCATGCATGCAGCAAAAGACCAAAACGCTTTTCTTCGCTCAACCTCCCGACGTACAGGATTTTCAATCCTTCACGCGACACACCGAAATCTTCCCACCGCATCGCATCGCGGTATCGCGGAGAAAACCGCTCGGTATCCGTCCCGGGGCGCAAAACGCGGATCTTCGATTCGGGCAGTCCCAGACGATCCAGCAACACGGGGCGATAGCGCTCCGATCGAGTCAGCACCATGGAAAAATCACCGTAAAAACGCCGCATGATGCCGTACGTCAACTTTTCGACCGACGTCCGATGCGTTTTGTCGTAAAGATAACTCGGAAAATCGGTATGGTACGTCCCTACGATCGGAAGCAGCCGTTTTTTGGCATGAAAACGGGCCATCCATCCGACGGGACCGGGCGTAGAAATATGCACGGCGTCGGGGCGCAGGTCGTCGAGCACTTTGCCCACGGCGGCAGGGCCGGGAGCGCTCAGGTCGAGTTGCGGATACCAGGGCATACGCATACGCAGCAGCGGCGGCATCCGATGCAGCAGCGGGTTGCTGACGCCGCACGGTTTGACGGTCGGAGAATATACATGAAACTCCCTGCCCGTCTCGTACGCAATCGCGCTAAAATCCTGTAAAAACCGCGACACGCCGTTCGCATCGCACAAGGTATCGGTAAAAAGAGCAATTTTCATACGCTTACGGTAACGTCAGTCCGACACCGAACGGTTACGCACGCAGCTGCGTTCGTAATCGTTTTGTGTTCGTTGCGGGATAGAATCACCGCCATGAAATACCGCAGCATCTTCGTTTCCGACATTCACCTTGGCATGCGCTACTCCCAGGCGGAGAAGTTTATCGACTTTTTGCGTCACAACGAGGCCGACACGATCTACCTCGTCGGCGATATCATCGACGGCTGGGCGATCAAAAAACGCTTTGTCTGGGAGCAGTCGCATTCGGACGTCATTCAAAAACTGCTCAGAGCCGCGAGGAAAGGCACCAAAATTGTCTTCGTTCCCGGCAATCACGACGAATTTCTCCGTCCGTTCGTCCCGCTTTTGCTGGGTGACCGTATCGAAATCGTGGACGAAGCCGAGTACGAATCGCTGTCGGGCAAGCGCTACCTCGTCACCCACGGCGACTATTTCGATTCGGTCACGATGACGAAAAAGTGGGTGGCCAAAATCGGCGACCTGGGCTACGAAATGCTCCTTCGGCTCAATGCCGTTCTCAATTACGTTCGCAAACTTCTTGGATTTTATCGCTACTGGTCATTGTCGAAATTCGTCAAAGAAAGTGTCAAAAAATCGGTCAACTTTATCACCGATTTCGAAAATGTGTTGGCGACCTATGCCGTCAAACAGGGTTTCGACGGCATTATATGCGGGCATATTCACAAAGCGGAAATCAGGACCATCGGAGAAATCGACTACCTCAACTGCGGCGACTGGGTCGAATCGTGTACGGCCGTCGTCGAAACGGTCGAGGGCGCATGGGAAATCGTCGAATGGAATCAAACACTGCATCGAACCTGATACGCGAAAGTGTCTTGACCGCAAAGCAGCGGCGTGCACACTTCGTACACAAAATTTCCGTACAATAGCCCATCACAAAAAAGGATTTCTTATGAGAACACTTAAAATCGTCACGGCGGCCGTCGTCGTACTCGGACTCTCGAGCGGCGCGTACGCCGGTATGGGCAAATGCGGTGCCGGCAAGTGCGGCGGATCCATGCCCGCAAGCGGCATGAACGGTAAAAACTTCACGCAGAAAAAAGCGATGATGCTCAAACGTATCGATAAAATGCGCGCCTGCGTCAGTGCGGCCGAATCCGGCGCGGAGCTCAAAGCCTGCAAGCAGAAAATGATGCAGATGCGTCAGCAGATGATGCAAAACAAACCATCCGGCGGCATGAAATGCGGTGCCGGCAAGTGCGGCGGCCGCTGACAAAGGATTCACATGGGTACCATGGGACTGGGGCCGATGGGCATCGGGTGGCTGCTGCCGCTGCTGCTTCTGGCTCTGTTGATTTATTTCATCTACATCGCTTCCGATCGCGGCACGGCATCGGGACGCGCGCTCGATATCCTCGACGAACGCTACGCCAAAGGCGAAATCTCCGAAGCCGAATACGAAGCCAAAAGGGCCAAAATCCTCGAAGGGGAGTAGTTTTCACTCCTCCCACGAGTGCATCAACGCTTTAAGATTGTCGAAAATCCCCTGCATCTGCACCCGAAATTCATCACTGACCTCGACGGCATGTACCATTTCGTCGATTCCGATCGTACTGAGATAGCTCAGGCCGCTACGCTCGTAGACCGAAAGACGGCAGGGAAGATAGACCGAAATTTCGGCGAACGCATCGAGCGCATGTTGTGCGGCTTTGGGATTGCACAGTTCGAATACGGTAATTTCCCTCGAAATGGGAAAACCTTTGCTCTCAAGCAGGGTTTTGAAATCATAAACGTTCAATACACCAAACCCGACCGCTTTGGCGTGCTCGGACATTTGTTCTTTGATCGTTTCGGCCGAAACGGCCGTACTGACGGTATAAATCATCGTGACATCCTTTGGTGAATTTACGTCATTGTAATCGCCTCCCGTGCAAAGAACGTGCACACTTCTTGCACGGCAGCTCTCTACAATGGCAGCAGTACGATTAAAAGGATTGCTTATGGAACATACCGACTCGCACGGCACGCATACGCACCACGGAAACGATCTGTGGCGGCGATTCGTCGTTTCGACCACCGTCACCTTCCCCGTTTTGCTGCTGTCGCCGACTATCCAGCAATGGGCCGGATTTCGTCTCGATTTTCCTTACCGCGACATCGTCACGCTCCTGCTGGCGACATTCATCTACTTTTACGGCGGCAAGCCGTTTTTGAGCATGACGGCATCGGAACTTCGTGAACGCAAACCCGGCATGATGACGCTCATTTCCATGGCCATCAGCGTGGCCTATTTCTATTCGGTCGCCAGCTTGTTGCTTCCGACCGAAAAAGCTTTTTTCTGGGAGCTGGCGACGCTGATCGATATCATGCTGATCGGTCATTACATCGAAGCCAAAAGCGTACTCGGTGCCGCCGACGCACTCAAAGGCCTTGTCGAACTGATGCCGCATCAGGCCATGCGTTTCAACGCCGACGGCAAACTCGAACGCATCGATATCTCACAGCTCCAACCCGGCGATATCATTCTCGTGCATCCCGGAGAAACCGTTGCGGCCGACGGGATCGTCGAAGAAGGCGAAAGCATGAACGACGAAGCCTTGCTGAGCGGAGAATCCAAACCCGTAGCCAAACGTCCGGGCAGCCCCGTCTACATGGGCGCGACCAATCTCGACGGCTCGTTGCGCGTGCGCATTGCCAAAAGCGGTGAACAAAGCTACCTTTCACAGGTCATCGCACTTGTCGAAGAAGCACAGCGCAGCCGGTCGCACACCCAGGACCTCGCCAACAAAGCCGCCGGATGGCTCTTTTACGCCGCCACTGCTTCGGGCGCCGTCACCTTCGCCGTCTGGAGCGTGCTCGCTTCGCCGATGGATGCGGTACTGCGCACGGTGACAGTCCTCGTCATCGCCTGCCCTCACGCCCTTGGACTTGCCGTGCCCCTCGTCGTCGCTATTTCGACGTCGATCGCGGCGCGGCAGGGGATTTTGATCCGCAACCGTCAGGCGTTCGAAACCTTGCGCGATATCGATATCGTCTGTTTCGACAAAACCGGTACCGTCACCCGGGGCCGCCTTGCCGTCAACCGCATCGTTTCGCTGATCGACGAAGCGACCCTGCTCGGTTACGCCGCCGCCATCGAAACCCGTTCCGAACACAGTATCGCACGTGCCGTCGTCACCTACGCCGAAGCAGCCGGTGCGCCCCGTTTCAACGCCGAAAACTTCAATGCCGTCGCAGGCGTCGGTGTTTATGCCGTCATCGACGGCAAACGCATCGGCATCGGCGGATCACGGCTGATCGAACGCGAACAAATCGATCTTCCGGCAGTACTTCGGCCGCTGGCTTCCAGTGCGGCTACTCAGGTTTGGATCACCGTCGACGATACTGTCGCCGGGGTGTTGCTGCTCGAAGATACCGTGCGCGACACCTCGGTAGCCGCCGTTGCAGCCCTGCATGCCATGGGCGTCGAAACGTGGATGCTTACCGGCGACAACGAAGCGACGGCACAAAAAATCGCAGCGCAGACGAAGATCGCCCGCTTTCGTGCCGGCTTGCTTCCCGACGACAAGCTTCGCATCATCGAATCGCTTCGCAAGAAGGGAAAACGCGTTGCCATGGTCGGCGACGGTGTCAACGACGCCCCGTCGCTGCTGGGTGCGGATATCGGCATCGCCATCGGCACCGGAACCGACATCGCCATCGACAGCGCCGATATCATTCTGACGCAAAGCGATCTTATGAGCGTCGTCCATGCCCTGAAGCTTTCGCGCCGAACCTATGCCAAAATGAAACAGAATCTCTGGTGGGCCAGCGGCTATAATATCGTCGCCATTCCGCTCGCCGCCGGTGTACTCGCCCCGTGGGGCGTCGTCATCGGCCCGGCGTTCGGTGCGGTCTTGATGTCGGCCAGCACCGTCATCGTCGCACTCAACGCCCAGCTGCTTAAACACAGCCGAACACACCAAAAGGAGCTCTCATGACACGCACGTTTCGCGTTCAAAACGTCAAATGCGGCGGCTGTGCCGCCACGCTGAAAAAGAAACTCGAACCCCTATTCGGAGCCGTCTGCGTCAACCTCGACGTCATGCCGCGCGAAATCACGCTCGACATCGACGAAACGCAGACCGAAGCGCTGCGCGATGCCTTGCGCAGTATCGGCTACCCGCTCAGCAACGACACCCTCGGCTTCGTCGAAACCGCCGAAACCAAAGTCAAAAGCTTCGTATCGTGTGCGGTGGGGAAACTCTCGAAAGAGGA
>CAZYEW010000038.1:14360-16266 GCA_964646705.1 uncultured Sulfurimonas sp. | reverse complement strand
GTGAGATGTGAGATGTGAGATGTGAGATGTGAGATGTGAGATGTGAGATGTGAGATGGGTGGCGAAAAACAGTGTATATGATCGATGTAGGTGTGTAATGGGTAAATCAAAAGGAATGGTCGGGGTGACAGGATTCGAACCTGCGGCCTCTTCGTCCCGAACGAAGCACGCTACCAGTCTGCGCTACACCCCGTGACCTAGTTGAAGGACTGAAATTATATCGCCGAAACCTTAAACGAAAAATAATTCCGCTTCAGGCCAGTCTGAAAACCTTGATTGACATTGGCTCAAGTTTAATGCTATAATTGCACACAAAAAACAAAATATATAGTTTTTCAGAGGTGAAGCAATGAGTAAAAGTCTGTATGAAACATTGGGTGTCAGCGAGAACGCGACCGAGGCCGAAATCAAAAAAGCCTACCGCAAGCTTGCGCGCAAGTACCATCCCGATGTCAACAAATCGCCGGAGGCCGAAGAGAAGTTCAAAGAAATCAACGCGGCGTACGAAGTCCTCAGCGACAAAGAGAAAAAGGCGCAGTACGACCAGTTCGGCGACCAGATGTTCGGGGGGCAGAATTTCAGTGATTTCGCCCGTTCGCAAGGAACGAACGTCGATCTGGACGAGATCTTGCGCCAGATGTTCGGCGGCGGCGGAGGTTTCGGCGGTTTCGGAGGAGCCTCGACGGGAGGTTTCCGCAGCAGCGGCGGCGGTTTCGGCGGCTTCGGCGGTGCGTCGCAGGGCGGATACCGCCAGCCGGTCAATCTCGACCTCGAAACGTCGATTACCGTCCCGTTTCACACGGCGGTGCTCGGCGGCAAGCATCACGTCAATGTCGAGGGCGAGAGTTTCGATATCAAGATACCCGCCGGTATCAAAGACGGCGAGAAGCTGCGCGTGCGCGGCAAAGGCCGCAAGCAGGGAAGCCGCAGCGGCGATCTGTATTTGAAAATTTCGATCGCACCCAATCCCGAATACACGCGCGAAGGCGACGATCTCGTCAAGACCTTCGACGTACCGCTGTATGCCGCATTGTTCGGTGACAAGGTCAAGGTCAAAACGTTAGAGAAAGAGATCACGCTGAAGGTGCCGAAAAACACCAAAAACGGCCAGCGTTTTCGCGTCAAGGAGATGGGCGTAATGAACCGCAAGACGAAAAAGCGGGGCGATCTCTATCTGGTAGCCAACATCGTACTGCCCGATGTGGACAAGCTCGACCCGGAGCTGGTCGAGATGATGAAAGAGAAACTGCCCAAGGAGTAAAGAATGCATACCTACGACGAACCGGTTTACCTGATCAGCATCGTGTCGAAGATTTTGAACATTCACCCGCAAACGCTGCGGCAGTACGAGCGCGAGAATCTGATTACGCCCTCACGTTCGGACGGGCGGATTCGCCTGTATTCGCAGCGTGACATCGACCGCATCAAGCTGATTTTGCGCCTGACGCGGGAAATGGGCGTCAACCTTGCAGGCGTGGACGTCGTCCTTCGGCTCAAAGAACAGATGGAGCAGATGGAGCAGGAAATCGCCGAGCTTCGTCATGCATTGGCAAAAGCCAAACATTCAGCCAGCGTACCGCCCGAAAAATCGCTGGTGGCGAAAAAGAGTATCTACGAAATGATCGTCTTTCAAGACGACGAGTGACTATTCGCTGAGGCGCCCGATGTTTGCGCCGAGCTTTCCGAATTTTTCTTCCAGTTTTTCATAACCGCGATCGAGATGATAGATGCGATGGACGTTCGTTTCGCCTTCGGCGGCCAGTGCGGCGATGACCAGTGCGCTTGAGGCACGAAGGTCCGTGGCCATCACGTCGGCGCCGTAGAGTTCGGACGGGCCTTTGACGGTGGCGACGTTACCCTTGAGCGTAATATCGGCACCGAGGCGCTGAAGTTCGCTGACGTGCAT
>CAZYEW010000038.1:10802-14260 GCA_964646705.1 uncultured Sulfurimonas sp. | reverse complement strand
TTTTTCAAAACCACGGAGCTGCGCGTCATGGCGGCGGCACAGAGGTAGGTTCCGGCCTCGATACGGTCGGGGATCACCGTGAACGGCGCGATTTCGACCAGTCTGCCGCCCGTGCCGTAGATCGTCAGTTCTCCGGTGCCGATGCCGTCGATCATGACGCCGCTGTTGCGGAGCACTTCGCAGACTTGAACCACTTCGGGTTCGCGTGCGGCATTGGTGATGACCGTTTTGCCTTTGGCCAGTGCGGCGGCCATGACGATGTTGGCCGTTCCGGTGACGGTGATTTTGTCGAAAACGATGTGCGCGCCGACAAGGCCGTCCGGGGCCTCGGCTCTGACGTAACCGGCATGGACGCTGATGGCCGCTCCCATTTGTTCGAGGGCTTTGAGGTGCAAGTCGATGGGACGCTGTCCGATGGCGCACCCGCCTGGCAGGGAAACCTCGCAGTGCCCGAAGCGTGCGAGCAGAGGGCCGAGCACGAGAATCGACGCACGCATGGTACGGACGATGTCGTAGGTGGCGACGGTTTCGCTCAGGCTGCGGGTATCGACGGTGACGCGGTTGCCTTCGAGGGTATGGTCGGCGCCGAGGCGGTCGAGGAGTTTGAGCAGGGTGCGAATGTCGACGACTTCGGGCAGATTCGTGATGTGCACGGGCTTATCGCTGAGAATACTCATCGCGATAAGCGGCAGTGCAGCGTTTTTGGCTCCCGAAACGGCGACGGATCCGCCGAGCCGGACGGGGCCGGTGATTTTGAAATAGTCCATACCATGCCTTGGGTTTTTGCGGATTATAAAGCAGGCTTGGTTAAACTATGGTCAGACTATCGGCCACGCCGCAAAGGAGTCGTCTTTTGGCATCCGCACTCGACAGGCTCAAAAACCTCACGGCTAAAATTTCCAGTTACGAACTGGCGCGTAAAGAGAACATGACGGCACTCGAAGCGCTGTATGCGCAGCTGGGCATCGGTGAGAAAGTGCCGGGTTTCGACGATCTGTTCGCGTTCAAAGCGATCAACCTGACCGGCATCTCGCTGGGCTCGGAGAACGTGGGCGAGATTCAAGAAGGCAAATACGTTCAGATTATCGCGATTTCGTACGATCCCGACGCAAAGGTGCGCAACCGCAACCGTTCGCTGGGTTATTTCGGGCGGGCCGAAAAGCTTGACTCGGCGCGTCGGGAGGCGATCGTGGCGTTTATTTTGCGCTGGCGGTTCGAAAAGAGCTTTCGCACGCTCGAACATTACCACACCATGCTGCAGCGGCTGTAGACGATGACGTATTGCTATATAGACGTCGAAACGACGGGAGTCGGGGCGAAGGATCGGCTCTGCTCGATCGGCATGATCATCGAAAACGGTACTTCGCGGGTGCATGCCGAACTGATCGCGCCGGGGCGCAAGGTTCCGCCCGAAGCGATGGCGATTCACCACATTACCAACGAAATGCTCGAAAACGCGCCCGCATTCGAAGCGTCGGAGGCGGCGAAGCTGCTTGCGTCGGTCAATGCCCCCGACACGGTGCTTGTCGGGCACAATCTGGCGTTCGATTTGCAAATGCTTTACAAAGAAGGCGTGACATGGCGCGGGGGCATGATCGACACGCTTAAAGCCGCCAAGCATCTGCTCGGCGGCGAGATCGACCGGTTTTCGCTGCAATACCTTCGCTACGAGCTGCGTCTTTACCGAACGGAACGTACGGCAGCCGAAGCGCTCGGCATCGAGATTCGCCCGCACCATGCGCTCAGCGATGCGCTGCATACGAAACTGCTGCACCGTGCGCTCAACGAGATGGCCGACGACGAACGGCTGATGGAGCTGACGAACGAGCAGGCCCTGATGCACAAGCTCACGTTCGGAAAGTACGCGGGCAAATATATCGAAGATATCGCCCGGCGCGATCCGCGCTATCTGGAATGGATGCTTGCGAGCCTGACCGATCTGGATGCGGATCTGCAGTACAGCATCGAACACTATCTGCGGGAGGTACGCACGTGAAAACGCCGCACAAACGGATCGTCGCGGGAAAATACAAGGGCAAGCCGCTTCGGCTGCCGCCCAAAAGTACGACCCGAAGTTCGAAAGGGATCGTTCTGGAGTCCTTTTTCAATACCGTTCAGTTCGAGATCGTCGATGCGCTGTTCGTCGAGCTGTTTTCGGGCAGCGGCTCGGTCGGACTCGAAGCGCTCAGCCGCGGCGCGAAACATGTGTGGTTCATGGAACGGGACCGTGAGGCCCTGCGGGTACTGCGCGGCAATATTGCGCAGACCGACCCTGCGGCCTGCGACGTCGTCGCCGGCGATACCTTCGCCAACATCGGCCGCGTCGTCGAGGAGCTGCGCCGCCGAAAGGAGAAGGCTTACTTTTTTATCGATCCGCCGTTTTCGATCAGGCAAGGGCACGAAGATATCTACGACCGTACCGTCGAGACGATCGCGACACTGCCCGCCGAAATCGTACGCCTGATCACGATCGAACATATGAGCGGCCTCGAACTGCCCGATGCGATCGGACCGTTCGCCCTGCAAAAACGCAAGAAGTTCGGAAAAACGACCCTGTCGTACTATCTGTGAGTGCGATTCGGATATACTTCCGAAAAAAAGAAAGTTTTCGATGCATTACTGGAACCATATCTACGAACATTTCAATCCCGTAGCGTTCACGATTTTCGGCCTGCCGGTACACTGGTACGGCATGATGTACGTGCTCGCGCTCGTCGGAGCGCTGGCGGCGGGAAAATACTACGTCAAGAAAGAACATATCGATCTTCAAAGCATCAAACTCGACGAATATTTCGTCTGGGTCGAAATCGGGGTGATCTTGGGTGCGCGTTTAGGCTACATTCTGTTCTACGACCCTGATACGGCATGGTACCTGACGCATCCGTGGCAGATTTTCAATCCGTTCAAAAACGGCCATTTCGTCGGTATCCGCGGCATGAGCTATTTCGGGGCGACGATCGGATGGTTCATCGCTTCGTACCTTTTTTACCTCAGGAAAAAAGGCAATTTCGGTCAATTGATGGATATCGTCGCCATCGCCGTCCCCGTGGGCTATGTCTTTGGCCGAATCGGAAACTTTCTCAACCAGGAGCTTGTCGGGCGCGCGACCGACGTGCCGTGGGGCATCTACGTCGATGGCGTATTGCGTCATCCTTCGCAGCTCTACGAAGCGTTTCTCGAAGGGGTGGTCGTTTTTGCCGTCGTCTTCGCCTACCGCCGTTTCAAACGTTTCGACGGGGAACTGATTCTCGTCTACGGTTTTATGTACGGCCTGGCGCGTTTTGTCGCGGAATTTTGGCGCGAACCCGATCCGCAGCTCGGATTCATCTGCTGCGGATGGGTGACGATGGGGCAGATTTTCGCCGCGGCGATGATGTTGACGGCGGTCGTGCTTTGGGCGGTACTGCGGCGCAGATTCGCAAAAACGTCACGCTGAAGTGAATGGATGATGGAAAATG
>CAZYEW010000038.1:0-10702 GCA_964646705.1 uncultured Sulfurimonas sp. | reverse complement strand
TTATTTTGCGTAAAGTTCCGGGTATTTCGTTTTCCAGCGTTTGTGGCACCAGAACCAGTATTTGGGTTCATTGCGTACGATACGCTCGACGATGTCGGAGAGCGCCTGTGTCGTTTGTAAAATATCGGCCTGGGCATCGTCGGTTTTGATAACTTCGACGGGCGGCTCGAAGCGGACGACGTGGCGTCGTTCGTCGTCGGTATGAATGAAAACAGGGATGATCAGGGCATCGTATTTTCGTGCGAGAAACGCCGGGGCCGAGGTTTGCGTGACGTCTTTGCCGAAAAAACGGACGACGACGCCTTCTTTGGGGTTGATGTTCTGGTCGATCATCAAGGAAACGGCACCGCCTTCTTTGAGGGCGCGTGCCAGGTATTTGACGGCTCCCTTTTTTTCGACCATCGTCATCTTCAGTCGTGAACGGGCACGCAGCAAGTAGGCGTCGAATTTCGGGTCGTTGAGCATTTTGTGAACGCTGAGGGTGGGGGTGACGCATTCGGAGATGGCGGCGGCACCAAGCTCCCAGTTGCAAAAATGCCCCGATACGAAAACGATCGGCCGTTGTTCGGCCAGGGCCGCATCGACCGCTTCGCGCCCTTCGAAAACGACCGATTCAAAGAGCCTCTCGGGGTCGAGGTTGGCGTTTTCCATCACCTGCAGGAAATTGAGCATCAGATTGCGGTAGCAGTAGCGCGTCGTCTCTTCGACGAGCGCGGCATCGACGGCGTCGCCGAACGCGAAGCGCATATTGCGCCGAACGATCACACGGTGGCGGCGGTCGAGGGTGTAGGCGAGGCTGCCCAAAAAGACGAAAAAGCCTTTGCGTGCGCGGCGGGGAAGCCGCATCAGTGCCGCTTCGAAGAGCCGAAAAATCGCGTACAGCATTACAGCAGCTCCCTGACGGTCTCGGCGATGCGTTCGGGAGAAATCGTGCCGATGCTTTCGTCGGTTTTGTCGATGCGCCTCAGATCGACCTTGGAGTCCGATTCGATCGCGATGTTTTGAGGGGTTTGGCACATCATGCGCGGTGTCGTGGGGCCAAAGAGCACGACGGAGGGGCGGTTGAGCGCCCAGGCCAGATGCACGGGGCCGGTATCGCCGCCGAGGGTGAGTGCGGCGTGGCCGACAAGGTCGCACAGTTTTTCAAGCGAAAGCGGCGGGGCGAGGCGGGCGTTTTTCGAAGCGTCCGCCACGGTTTGGGCATCGCGTTTTTCCGCTTCGCTGCCCCACACCAGTACCGCCGGAAGCGGCAGTCGGTCGCACAGTTCCGCCAGGCGTGCGGGGGGATAGCGCTTGGTCGCCCACGAGGCACCGACGACGACGGCGATGTAGCGTTCAGGAAGCGAAGACGGCTTGTCGCCGATGCGAAAAAGCGGGGCTTTGTGCAAAAGCGCTTCGCGGTCGACGCGGCAATGCAGCGCGTCGGCGACGAGGGCGCAGTTGCGCTCGACGATCGGCGTTTCGTACGCAATGGCGCTGTGTGTCGCGTACAGCCGCGCCGCGAGCCCTTCTCTGGCCGACGCCGCGTCGAATCCGTGTACGTTTTTTCCCGTAAGCCGGGCGACGACCGCCGATTTGAGCAGCCCCTGCATGTCGATGATGCGGTCGTAGGGCCCCAGTGTGCGCAAGGTCCGCACGCTTTGCGTCAGCAGCGCAAGGTTCTTCTCTTTTTTGATGCGTTTGAGCGGTACGGCGTGGACGGCGTCGAGTTCCCGTGCCCGCCGAAGCAGCGGGACGAACGCCTCTTCGGCGATCCATTCGACGGTGGCGCCGGGGAAGTGCGCACGAATGAACTGCAGCACGACGGCACTGTGGACAATGTCGCCCAGAGCGCTGAGGCGGACGATCGCAATACGTGCGGATGATGAAAGCATAACGGCATTATAGCGCAGGGTAGGGTATAATCACGGCATATCTTTTCGACAAAGAGGCCGTTATGGTTGCACGCGACATACAGAATTTCAGTGAGATACGGACCAAGGCACGGGCCTATTTTTGCTACCTGTTCGCCAAAAATCTGCCCAATCGCCTGCCCTCGATCACACCCGAGGCGATCGTCGGACGGCTGCAAAAAATCATGGGCGACCTTTCGGATGCCGAAGGCGTTTACCTGCTCGACGAAAAAGGCGTGCAGGTTTCGCCGACTTTTCTTCCCGGCGGAGAGCGCATCGACGAGGATATGGGACGCATCCGTTCGGACCGCGCCTATTACTACCGTGCCGTACGCGAAAAGCGCTGTACGATCACCGATCCCTACCCGTCGCTGATTACGCAGGAGCTGACCGTTACGGCGTCGCAGCCCATTTTCGACGACCACGGCAACCTCAAGTACGTCGCCTGCCTCGACATGCCGCTCGATTCGGTGCTGCGCATCGCGCATCCGATGCCGATGCATTCGTTCTTCGGCCGTTTTTTCCGTTACGTCTATGCGGCGTTTACCGTGATGCTCGGCATGGTGGCGCTGCTGCTGTTCATCAAAAGCGTCACCACGTTTATGCATTTCGGTTTCAGTGTCGGCGATATCAAAATCAAAGAAGTGTTCGAATCGACGATTCTGCTGACGCTGGCGCTGGCGATTTTCGATTTGGTGAAAACCCTTTTCGAAGAAGAGGTGCTCGGCCGGCACCGGCAGGATACCGAGGCGTCCGATCCGCATAAAACGATGGTGCGTTTTTTGGGTTCGATCATCATCGCGCTTTCGATCGAAGCCTTGATGCTCGTGTTCAAGTTCGCGATGACCGACCCGGCCAAACTCATCAACGCCATCGAGATCCTCGCGGGGGTGTCGCTGCTGATGATCGCGCTGGCGATCTACATTAAATTTACCAAGAGAGCGACGGAAGAATGACTGGAATCGTCGATTACAAAATGGGCAATCTCGCCAGTGTGCACAATGCATTGGCGGCATTGGGAGAACAGGCGGTCGTCGAGAGCGATCCGGATCGGCTGGATGCTTACGACCGGTTGATTTTGCCGGGTGTCGGGGCCTTCGGCGACGCGATGGAACATTTGCGTGAACGTCATATGGACGAAGCGCTGCGCGAGTTCGCCGCCGGGGGCAGGCCGATGCTCGGCATCTGTCTGGGCATGCAGCTGCTTTTCGACACGAGCGAGGAGTTCGGCCCCAACCCGGGGTTGGGATTGGTGCCGGGCCGCGTCGTCGCGTTCGATACCGCCCGTTTCCCGCATCCGCTCAAGGTGCCGCATATGGGCTGGAACCGCATGTTCACCGCGGCGCATCCGCTGTTCGAAGGACTGGACGAGGCACATTACCTTTATTTCGTTCACTCCTATCACGCGTTGTGCGACGACGCGGCCGATATCGTCGGCGAGACCGAATACGGATACCGTTTCACCAGTGCCGTCGCGCACGGCAACGTGATGGGCATCCAGCCGCATCCCGAAAAGAGCCACCGAAACGGCTTGCAGATTCTCAAAAACTTTATAGGAATGTAATATGGTTATTTTACCTGCGATCGACCTCAAAGACGGCCAGGCCGTGCGCCTGACCAAAGGGCTGATGGAGAGTGCGAAAGTCTATTCGAACGAACCGTGGGAGCTTGTCAAACGTTTCGAGGAGATGGGAGCCGAGTGGGTACACCTCGTCGATCTCAACGGTGCGTTCGCCGGCGAACCGAAAAACCTCGAACAGATCGAAAAGATCCGTGCGAACAGCTCGGTCAAAATGGAGCTCGGCGGCGGTATCCGCGACGAAGCGACCATTCGGCGCTATCTCGACCTGGGGATCGACCGCGTGATTTTGGGCTCGATCGCCGTCAAAGATCCCGATTTCGTCCGTGAAATGGCGGCGAAATATCCCGTCGTCGTCGGCATCGACGCGATCGACGGCTACGTCGCCGTCGAAGGGTGGGGAGAAGTCAGCTCGATGAAAGCGACCGACTTAGCCAAAGCGTTCGCCGATGCGGGTGTCGAAGCGATTATCTGCACCGATGTCGGACGCGACGGCACGCTCGGCGGGGTCAACGTGGATTTCACCCTGGAAATCGCCCGTGCGTCGGGTATCCCGACGATTGCCAGCGGCGGCGTGCGCGACGACAGCGATTTGGCGGCGCTGGCCGTGACCGATGAAATCGCAGGCGTGATTATCGGCAAGGCCTTCTACGAAGGCACGATCGACCTCGAAGAGGTGCTCAAGGTTTACGGGAATGTCTGAAACCTATTATGAACTGACGATCGAACCTTCGGCGCATCGCGAACTTTACGCCGATTTTCTCGCCGATACGCTGCCCGTCGGTTTCGAAGAGACCGATGCGGGGTTTATCGTGCGAAGCGAAGATGACCTGGAAACGATCCAGTGGGGCGTCGAGCAGTTCACCGAGGCGCTGCAAAAGGCGCTCGGCGAGGAAATCGACGTGAACATGCGTCTGGAAAAGAAGCGCACCGAAGACTGGGTCGAAGCCTATCAGCGCAGCATCACGCCGGTCGAGGTGGGTCCGTTTTACGTTCATCCTACCTGGGAGGCGCCGAAAGAAGGCTGCGTCAACATCGCGCTCGATCCGGCACTGGCGTTCGGTACGGGGCACCATCCGACGACGGCTTCGTGCCTCGAAGCGATCGGTGCGGAGGTGCATCCGGGCGATACCGTCCTCGACGTGGGCTGCGGCAGCGGCATTTTGGGAATTGCCGCGGCGAAACTCGGCGCCGACGTCGATGCCTGCGACACCGATCCCGTTTCGGTTGCCAACACGCTCGAAAATTTCGAGCGCAACGGCGTCAAGATCGGCCGTCTGTGGGAAGGGTCGGTCACACAGGCTTCCCGGCGCTACGACGTGGTTATCGCCAACATCGTCGCCGACGTGCTCGTTTTCATTGCACGCGACCTGAAAAAGGCGCTCGCACCCGGCGGGAGATTGATCCTTTCAGGCATTTTGGATAAATATGAGGCTAAAATTTCGGACGCTTACGCCGATATGGATATCGTGCGTCGTATCACGCAAGATGAATGGGTCACGCTCGTCGTCACCGCAAAAGGATAAACGCTTATGGCGCAACAAGACAACAATTCGCCGCAGAACAACAACAATTTTTTCAATCAGAACCCGCTGATCACGTTCGCGATCTTTTCGGTCGTCGTCATTTTGATTTTCAAGTCGCTTATCGGCGACCAGAGCGGGCTGGAATCGTCTTCGATGGGATCGCAGACGATCACCAAGACCAAAGAAGTCAGCTATTCGGAGCTCAAGGAGCTGATCAAGAAACATGCCATCACCAAGGTCGCGATCGGGCAGAGCTATATCCGGGCGCTGGGTGAGCAAGACGGCCAGAAAATCACCTATACCGCCCGCAAGGTCGCCGACGACAATACGCTCGTTCCGCTGCTCGACAAAGAGGGGGTCGATTACTCGGGCTTTTCCGAAACCAACTGGTTTACCGAAATGTTCGGATGGATGCTGCCGTTTTTGATCATTATCGCCATCTGGATGTTCATGGCCGGACGGATGCAAAAAAGCATGGGCGGCGGGATTCTCGGTATGGGCAACGCGAAAAAGCTGGTCAATTCGGAAAAACCGAAAACCAAATTCGACGATGTCGCAGGTGCGGAAGAAGCCAAAGAAGAAGTCCGCGAAATCGTCGATTTCCTGCGCCATCCCGAACGCTACGTCGAACTGGGTGCAAAAATTCCCAAAGGGGTGCTGCTCGTGGGCAGCCCCGGAACGGGCAAGACCCTGCTGGCCAAAGCCGTCGCGGGCGAAGCCGACGTGCCGTTTTTCTCGGTATCGGGGTCGAGCTTCATCGAAATGTTCGTCGGTGTCGGGGCGGCACGGGTGCGCGACCTGTTCGAGCAGGCCAAGAAAGATGCCCCGTCGATTATCTTTATCGACGAAATCGACGCCATCGGCAAAAGCCGTGCCGCCGGCGGCATGATGGGCGGCAACGACGAGCGCGAGCAAACGCTCAATCAGCTGCTCGCGGAGATGGACGGGTTCAGTACCGATACGCCGATCATCATTCTCGCCGCGACCAACCGCCCCGAAGTGCTCGATCCCGCACTGCTGCGGCCGGGCCGTTTCGACCGGCAGGTCCTGGTGGACAAACCCGACTTCGAAGGCCGCGTCGCGATCTTGAAGGTGCATATCAAAGGCATCAAGATCGCCGACGACGTCGACCTCGAAGAGATCGCGCGGCTGACGGCCGGACTGGCGGGGGCGGACCTGGCCAATATCGTCAACGAGGCGGCGCTGCTCGCGGGGCGAAAGAACCAGAAAAAGGTCTATCAAAGCGACCTTCGCGAATCGGTCGAGCGTGCGATTGCGGGGCTGGCGAAAAAGAGCCGCCGCATCGACGAAAAAGAGAAAAAAATCGTCTCGTACCACGAAAGCGGCCACGCGCTTGTCGCCGAGACGACCAAGGGCGCGAAGAAGGTTTCGAAAGTTTCGATCGTGCCGCGCGGACTGGCGGCATTGGGCTACACGCTCAACACGCCCGAAGAGAACAAGTACCTGATGCAAAAACACGAACTGCTTGCCGAGGTCGACGTTCTGCTCGGCGGCCGCGCGGCCGAAGAGGTCTTTATCGGCGAAATTTCGACGGGCGCGAGCAACGACCTCGAACGCGCTACCGACATCATCAAGTCGATGGTACAGTTCTACGGCATGAGTGAAGTCGCGGGGCTGATGGTACTCGAAAAACAGCGCAGCGCCTTTTTGGGCGGAGGATTGACGCAGAGCCGCGAGTACAGCGAAAAAATGGCCGAAGAGATGGACGAGTACATCAAACGCATGCTCGAAAACCGCTACGGCGAGGTCAAGGCGCGCCTTGAGACCTATCGCGGTGCGATCGAGGATATGGTCAAATTGCTTTACGAGCGGGAGAACATCACGGGTGCCGAGGTACGCAACATCATTCGTTCGTTCGAGGAAGCGCACGGGATGGAATCGCTGCTCGACGACGAAGCCGCGAAGACGGCCGACCGTGAGGTGAGCGAGGATATGTCGCAAGATGCCAAACGGATGGATTCGGACGAGCCGGAGTCCTGATGCAGCGTCGCTCGATCGCTTTTTTGCTTCCGAATTTCTTTACGGCATCGAGCATTTTCGCAGGAGTGTACAGCAGCGTATTCGCCATCGACGGCAGGTACGAGCTTGCGGCCTGGATGATTTTCGTCTCGCTGGTTTTCGACGGGCTCGACGGCCGCGTGGCACGCTTGACCAATACGTGCAGCCGTTTCGGCGTCGAATTCGATTCGCTGGCGGATATCGTCGCGTTCGGAATGGCGCCGGCACTGCTGCTTTACCTGTACGCCGGACACGATTTCGGACGTTTCGGCATTCTTGCCAGTGCTCTTTACGTCGTTTTCGGAGCGATCCGTCTGGCGCGTTTCAACGTGATGACGTCGCAGACGGAACCTTCGGTTTTCATCGGCGTGCCGATTCCGACGGCGGCGGTTTTTCTCGCCGTTTCGATTCTGCTTTTCGAGAAGTATCCTTCGCTGGAACCGTACCGTTGGCTTCTGTTGACGGCGGCGTTGGGCGTTTCGCTCCTGATGGTCAGCAATATCCGCTATCCGAGTTTCAAAAAAGTCAATCTGCATGTAGTGAATCTTAAGCGGGTACTTGTCGCTTTATTAGTCGCGGCATCGGGGATCTTCCTCTATCCGATCGAAGGATTTGCGACACTGTTTCTCGTTTATCTTCTGTACGGTCCCGTGCGTGGAGCATGGTATTTCTATAAGCGGTACGCGTTGCTGCGGCGGTACCGCAACCGGCATCGGAAACGTCAGTAGGCGATACCGGTCGCCGTACGGATTTTTTCGATCGTTTCGGCTGCGGCCGCACGTGCTTTTTCCGCACCCGTGCGCAGAATATCGCGCACGTCGTCGGGCCGGGCTTCGTATTCGGCGCGTTTCGCGCGGTAAGGGGCGAAATGGTCCCAGATAAGGTCGTGCAGATAGAGTTTGAAGTGGCCGTGCCCTTCGCCGCCTTTTTTGTAGCGTTCCTGCAGGGCGCGGCATCCTTCATCGTCGAGAAAGAGTTTGGCAATGTTGTAGACGTTGCAGTTTTCGTATTCTTTGGGCATTTCGAGCGGAACGGGCTCGGTGACGATTTTTTTGATCGTTTTGAGCTGCTTTTTTTCTTCGCTGAAAATATTGATGGTATTGCCGTAGCTTTTGCTCATTTTCTGGCCGTCGATTCCGGGCACCGTCGCGACGTTTTCGTCGATGCGGAATTCGGGAAGTTTGAGAATTTCGCCGTAGGCGTTGTTGAAACGAATTGCGATATCGCGCGCAATTTCGACGTGCTGGATCTGGTCTTTGCCGACGGGAACGATGTCGGAGTTGAAAAGCAGAATGTCCGCAGCCATCAGCACGGGGTAGGAAAACAGTCCGTGGCTCGCCGAAATGCCTTTGGCGACTTTGTCTTTGTAGCTGTGGGCACGTTCGAGCAGGCCCATCGGGGTGAAAGCCGAAAGTGCCCAGTAAAGTTCGAGGACTTCATGCACGTCGCTTTGTACCCAGAACGTCGCACGCTCAGGATCGATGCCGAGCGCCAAGAAGTCCAGCGCGGCCTGAAAGGTGAGGGCGGCCAGCTTTTCGCCGTCGTGCACCGTCGTCATGGCATGATAGTTCGCGATGAACGCGAAGACTTCGTGGTCGTTTTGCGCTTCGACCATGGCGCGGATCGAGCCGAAATAGTTTCCGATGTGCAGATCGCCCGAAGGCTGGATTCCGGTTAGCAGTCTCATGGTTCCTCCGTTTTTGTCGGCGCAATTATAGCCAAAGCCGACTTCTTTATTCCGGCGGTTTTTAAATGTGCAACGAAGGTTTCATATCGATTTAGACGGAATGCGTTATACTAAAACTACCTTTTACAGGATATCACTCAAAAGGATTTACGATGAATACACCGATCAGAACCAAAGATATCACGCTGACGGAGAAAACCCGTCAACACATTCAAGATGCCAAAGCGCATTTTATGAAATTCGGACTGGAGATCACGACGATCAACGTGATGCTCAGCAAAGAAAAGAACGGTGTAAAAGTCGAATTCGATCTGCATATCGCCCACCATGCGCCGATCGTCGTCAGTCAGGAAGACAAAGACCTCGACGCGGCGATCGATATCGCCGTCGATCGTGTCAACAAGGCGCTGCGGCGGCTGCACGACAAAGTCAAATCGCACCGGGGTCCGGGGCTGAAGGATCTTCCGGTCGCCGAGGAGGTGTAACCATGCAAAAACGTCGCGTCGTCTGTCCGCACTGCGGCAAAGTCAATGCGGTGCCGGTGAAGGATCATTACGCGAAAGCCAACTGCGGCCAGTGCAAACAGTCGCTGCTCGATACGCATCCGATCGCGCTCGATGCCGTCTCGTTCGAGAACCATGTCGCTAACAACGACATTCCCGTCGTCGTCGATTTCTGGGCGCCGTGGTGCGGTCCGTGCCGAATGATGGCACCCGCTTTCGAGCAGGCTGCTGCGGCATTCCCGCTCAAAGCGCGTTTTGCGAAGGTCAATACCGAAGAACAGCAGCAGCTCGCGGGGCGCTTCGGCATCCGCTCGATACCGACGATCGTCGTTTTCAAAGGGGGGCGTGAGGTCGACCGCGTCTCCGGAGCGCTCAGCGCCGAGCAGCTCAAACAGTGGGTTGGGCAGTTTATTTGATATAATGGCGCCGCAATAACGAGGCGGTGCCGTTGAAACGATTTCTTTTCCTTCTTTTTTTTATATCCCAGATATTGTCGGCAGCCGAAGCATGGTCGCTGCGTGCGGGCTACGGGTATGCCGATCACAACGACCTGGGGCAGATTCTAAGCCTTGCGTCGGACCCCGACAATTCGAATACCGCGAGCGGAGGGATCGCGATCGGCAGACTGCTCAGTGCAAACACATGGGATCTGCCGCTCGATTTCTATCTCAAAAGCGACCTGAACTGGTTTTTCGAAAACGGATATCAGGACGGTTTTCCGGAGCTTACGCTTTATCTCAAAGTCTACTGGCATCTTCATCCCTGGAACACGACGTTTCGGCTCGGTTTCGGGGAAGGGGTCTCGTATGCCTTCGGTATTCCTCACGTCGAAAAAGCCGAAGCCGAACGCGAAAACGACAACAATTCGCGTATCCTCAACTATCTTGACATCACGTTCGATTTCGACGCCGGGCGTCTTGTGCGCTACAAGCCGCTCGAAGCGACCTTTTTCGGTGTCGCGATCAAGCACCGGTCGGGGATTTACGGGCTGATCAACGGCGTCAGGCACGGCGGCTCGAATTATCTGCTGCTGTATGCCGAACATAATTTCTAAGGAGCTGCGATGCAATACTACAACTGGATACTTGCCTTTCATGTCATGAGTTTCACGAGCTGGATGGCGATGCTGTTCTACCTGCCGCGTCTGTACGTCTATCATGCCGAGCATGCGGCCAACGCCGGTTTTACCGAAGTGGTGAAAATCCAAGAAGACAAGCTTTTTCATTTCATCGGCGTGCCGGCGATGTGGGCGACGATTCTCAGCGGGGCTTCGATGATCGCGCTCAATCCGGGGCTGTTTCAAAGCGGCGGGTGGCTGCACGTCAAGCTGACGGCGGCACTGCTGCTGATTGCCTATCATATTTCGCTCGGCCGCTTCAAAAAGAAACTGCAGACGGGTACCTGCGAAAAAAGCGGCAAGTTTTTTCGGATGTGGAACGAAGTGCCGACGCTGCTGATGATCGTGATCGTTATCATGGTCGTCGTCAAGCCGTTTT
>CAZYEW010000037.1:9431-16546 GCA_964646705.1 uncultured Sulfurimonas sp. | reverse complement strand
CTTCAGCCTTCTTGCCCTATAATGCACGCATGTGGTACTCTTTCGACGGCGACGATCTCATCTTGCACCTTCGCATCCAGCCCAAAGCCAGCTCCAACGACTTGGCCGAAATTATGGGCGATGCCCGCAAACTGCGCATTACCGCGCCGCCCGTCGACGGCAAAGCCAATAAACATATCATAACACTGCTGGCGAAAATGTGCAAGGTTGCAAAAGGTGACGTCGTCATCGAATCGGGGGAGCTGGGGCGCACCAAGCGCATCCGTATCAAAGCACCGAAAAAACTGCCCGAAGGCGTGCAGCGGTAGCCGCTATTTCTCGTCGGCGACCATACGGTCTTTGGCCGTGATTCCCATCAGCGAAAGGCCGACGCGGATCGAAAGGCCGACCATCGTGAAGAGTTTGAGCAGTTTCGCCTCGTCGGGCGTGCCGAGCACGCGGTAGTCATAATAGAACTTATGCAGCCGTGCGGCCAGCGATTTGAGATAATCGGGCAATTTCTGTACCTGACGCGACGCGAACGCATCTTCGATCACTTCGGGCAGCAGCAGCGCTTCGAACAGCAGCGCGTCGGCATCGGCGTTGAGGCCTTCGAGCTTCGCTGCCATGATCTGCGCTTCGCTGAGCGTGCTTTTCGACAAGATTGTCTTGATCCGCGCATGGGCGTAATTGATGTAATAGACGGGGTTCGAGTTGTCCTGCTTTTTGAGCGTTTCGACGTCAAATTCCAACGCCGTATCGCTCTTTTTGCTCGCAAAAATGAAACGCAGGGCGTCCGCACCGATCTCTTCGACGATATCGCTCATCAAAATGACGTTGCCGGCACGTTTGCTCATTTTGTACGGCTCGCCGTCTTTGAGCAGGCTCACCATCTGCGAGAGCAAAATTTCCAGCTTCTGCGCATCGTAGCCGAGAAATTCGATCGCGGCTTTGACCCGGGCGATGTAGCCGTGGTGGTCGGCACCCCAAATATTGATGTAGCGGTCGTAACCCTGCTCGAATTTTCGGTTGTGGTAGACGATATCGCCGGCCAGATAGGTCGGGCGCCCGTCTTCACGCACGACGACGCGATCTTTTTCGTCGCCTTTTTCACTCGAACGCAGCCAGAGTTTGCCTTCGGCCTCGTAGACCCCGTCGCCGAGCTTTTTCATCACGCGCTCCCAGTCGTCGTAGAGCGACGCTTCGCTGACGAAGGAATCGAAATGAATGTTGGCGTCGGCAAGATCCTCGACGATCAGCTCCATCACGCGGTCTTTCGCCCACAGCGCAAGCTCTTTTCGGCGGTCGGGATTCGTCAGGATATCGCTGCCGAAACGTGCGAGCGCTTCTTCGGCGAGTACCGTCATGTATTCGCCGCGGTAGTACTTTTCAGGCCACTCGACTTCCATGTTCAGCACGCTGTGCTGCCCTTCGAGCTGCAGCGAAAGGCCGAGCAGGTCGATCTGGTTGCCGGCGTCGTTGACGTAATACTCGGCGGTAATCTCGTAGCCCAGACGCCGGCCGAGGCGCAGCAGCGTATCGCCGTACACCGCACCGCGGGCATGGCCGATGTGCAGCGGCCCCGTCGGGTTGGCACTGACGAATTCGAGCAAGATCCGTTCGCTGCGGTCGGCGCGGCCGAAATCGTCAGGGTTCGCCATCGCCCACGACGCGTACTCGTCCATGAACGACTCGGAGAGGCGAAAGTTGATATAGCCTTTGGTCGCTTCGACGCTGGCGAACATCGGATGCTCGCCGAACGACGACGCCAGCTCGTCCGCAATCGCCATCGGCGACTTTCGCAGCTCTTTGGCCAGCGAAAAAGCGATCGGGGTGGCATAATGGCCGAACGAACGGTCCTTGGGCTTTTCGAGCACGATATCGCGCCCGAAACGGTCTTTGAGGAGGGTCGAAACGCGCGTTTTCAAGCCGCTTACGCCTGTTTTTCGGTTGTTTGCGGCGCCTCGGCGGCCGCACTCTCGCTCGTGCTTTCGACTTTTTTAGGTGCTTCCGAGGCAGCGACCTCTTCGGGCGTATCGTCTTTCATCTCGTTTTTGAAGTTCTTGATCCCTTTGCCGATTCCTTTGGCCAGATCGGGGATTTTCTTCGCTCCGAACAGCAAGACGATAATTCCAAAAATCAGCAGCAGTTCCGTTCCGCTTGGCATACCCATGATGCATCCTTTTAAGTCAGTGAATTTTGTGCGTAATCATACCGAAAATTCGGTTAGTGCGTCTCCCACTCGTGCACGAACGCGTTGATTTCGAGCGTGGGCACCTTCAGCCGGGCGGCCTTGGCCACGGTCACGAGCTTCTGCGCCGCGTCGTCGAGATCGTCGTTGACGATGATGAAATCGTACTCGCTCATGCGCTGGATCTCGCGTTTGGCCATTTCGATGCGTTTTTCGATCACGTCGCGGCTGTCGGTGGCACGCGCTTCGAGCCGGCGTTCGAGTTCGCCCAGCGTGGGAGTGGTGATAAAAACCGACGTGGTAATGTCGCCCAGCCGGTGCTGCACGGCGTCGTGCCCCTGCACGTCGATGTCGAAAATGACGAGTTTGCCTTCTTTGAGCGCTTTTTTCACCGGAGTGATCGACGTGCCGTAGTAGTTGCCGTGTACGATGGCGTATTCCAGGAACATCTCGTCTTCGATCTCTTTTTTGAACGTCGCCTCGTCGACGAAATGGTAGTGTACGCCGTCGATCTCGCCCTCACGCATCGGGCGCGTCGTCGTGGAAATCGAAAAATAGTACGGCCCGATCGCTTCGGTCACCTTCTCGATCAGCGAGCTCTTGCCCGCACCGCTGGGTCCGGACAGTACCAAAATCGCTCCGCTCTCGCAGTTGTTCATGCTTTTTCTCCAAACGAAATATCGATGCGCACACCCATCGACTTGAGTGCCTTGGCCACCGATTCGTCGCTGAGGATCGCCATCAAATCCTGCAGGGCCTCGACGCCGCGGGCGTGAAGGTCGATCGCTTCGTCGTCGCCCGATGCGTCTTTTTGGGCTTCGAACAGCACCTCGTCGACCGGCTGCTGCAACTGCGCTTCGTCAAGCGTCTCGAGTGCTTCGTCGATGCGGGCCTGCAAGGTTGTTTCGTCGGCGTCTTCGTCGGCCGCTTCGACGGCTTCGAGCAGCTGCTTGACCTCGTCGAGTTCGCCGGCATCGAACACGCCGCCCTCCGCGGAGGCTTCAGCCTCCCACAACGCTGCCGCTTCGTCGGCATCGAACAGATCGGCGCGATCCGTCCGCGCCGCCAGCGACAATTCGGCGTCGTCGAGGATTTTATCAAGCTCCTCGGGCAAAAACGGTTTGGGCAAAGTCGCATCGAAACCTTCGGGCATGGGCTCGAAACGCGAACCCATATAAAGCGTGAACGCACCGTACTCGCCTGCACGCGCGGCGTCGTACGTCTCGGCTGCACTGTCGTCGACGACGGCAACGTCGGCCTTGCGGCCGTCGAGCGTCTTCGCATCAACCAGCGAGTCGCCCCGCCGCACCGCCAGTTTTTCGACCAGTTTCGCAACGACGGGCGCGGTATTGAACAGAACAATCGTCATGCAAAGTCCTTTCTTGGGCAGTTGCGAAACCTGCCGAAATCGTGGTAATATTGTAGCCAAAAAGCCCGCGCAATTCGATGAAAGCCCTTATTCTGTTTTGTCTGTTCTGTACGCTGAGCGTCGCGCAAAACACCCTTTTTCTGCTGCCGCACCGCTGGATCGACGCCCGGCACCGCCTGCTTGACGAAATTCGTTCGGCGCCGCGGCAGATCGTCGTCGTCACCTCCCGCCTCGACGACCGGCAGCTCGAAAAAGCGCTGCGCGGCGCACTCAGGCACGAAAAACATATCGAACTGCTGACGACCTCGGCCGAAACCGCTTCAAAATGGGCCATCTATCGCGACGTGTCGGTCTGCCTCCTGCCGAACCCTTTGCGGTTTTCGATGCTCATCGCCCAAAACGTCTGCCTCGCAAGCGGCGACCTTGCGACCGATGCCTTCAAATACGGCTACGGCGTCGTACGCTGCGACACCGCGATCGATCCCGGCCAAACCCTTGCGTGGCTGCGGCGCGACTGCCGTCCCTATTTAACCGCAGAAAGCCCCTGATTCTCCAGCCTCAGCACCCTGTCGCACCGCATCGCCAGCGGTTCGTCGTGCGTCACCAGCACCATTCCCGCCTCGTGACGGGCGATATAATCTTCAAAAAGCGCCATCACTTCGTCGGCCGTGCGGCGATCGAGGTTTCCGGTCGGTTCATCGGCGAAGACGATGCGCGGTTTCTTCGTCAATACCCGTGCGATCGAGACCCGCTGCTGCTGCCCTCCGGAGAGTTCGGTCACTTTCTGCCCCATGACGTCCGCGATACCAAGTGCTTCGAGCAGCGTATCTTCGACGGGTTCTTGCGACAAAATCGCCGCAACCTCGAGGTTTTCATAGGCACTGAAGCCCTTGAAAAGGTAGTGCGACTGAAAGATCATTCCCAGCTCCCTGCGACGCAGTTCGACCAGGTCGCGGTTTTTGAGTGAGACGATTTTTCTGCCCAGCAGAGAAATTTCCCCTTCGTCCGGCTCAAGCAACGTCGAAAGAATGTGCAGCAACGTCGATTTTCCGCTGCCGCTGATACCGATGATGGCGACCGATTCATGCACGTCAAGGTCGAACGCAACGTTTGAAAAAAGCGGATAGTCGAAATGGTGGGCGATGCCGTGAGCTTCGATAAGTTTCATGGGGGAATGATAGTTGGTTTTGGGTTAGTTTTGGGTTAGTTTTGGGTTGGGTTCGAAAGGCTTTCCGGCGGACCGGAAAGGCTTACGACATCTGCGCGGCGACTTCGGCGGCGAAATCGTCTTGCTTTTTCTCGATGCCCTCGCCCACTTCGTAGCGGACGAATTCGACGATTTCACAGGTACCGCCGTGTTTTTTGGCTTCTTCTTCGACGGCCTGCTTGACGGTCAGTTTGTCGTTCATGACGTACTTCTGATCGAGCAGCGCCTGCTCCTGATCGAGCGTCGTGTTGTCGTCGATGAAACGCTGCAGTTTGCCCGGCAGAATGTTCGGAATGATTTTTTCCGGCTTGCCTTCGGCGATCAGCTCTTCTTTGATTTTGGCTTCGGCTTCGGCGATCACTTCGTCGGTAAGCTGGAGGCGGCTGACGTACTGCGGAACGTTGAGCAGCGGTTTTTTCATGCGCGCACGTTCCTCGTTCTCTTTCTTGATCGCCTCGATGCGTCCGGCCGTTTCGGCTTCGACGAATGCGGGATCGAAATCTTTGTAGCTGAGCACTTTGGGCTTCATCGCCGCAGCGTGCATCGCGACGTTTTTCATCATCGGCGCCATCAGCTCGGCCGTTTTCTCGCTGTCACATACACAGGCGACAAGCACACCGACGCGACCGTTGGCATGGACGTAGCCGTTGACGCAGCCGTTTTCGGCGGCATTGAGCGTAACCAGACGGCGTACTTCGATTTTTTCGCCGATTTTGATCACGGTTTCGGTGAAATATTCGGAAAACTTGCCGGTTTCATAGCCCGTTTCCATCAGCTCTTCGACGCTATTGACGTTGTTGTCGAAAATCTGTGCAACGGTGTTGGACAGCAGTGCCTGAAACCCTTCGTTCTTAGCGACGAAATCGGTTTCGGAGTTGATTTCGACCAGTGCGCCCGACGCATACGTATCAGCGATTTTGATACCGATGGCGCCCTCGGCCGCAACGCGGTCGGCTTTTTTGGCCGCTTTGGCGACGCCGCGCTCACGCAGCCACTCTTTGGCTTTTTCCATGTCGCCGTCGGTTTCGGTGAGAGCCTTTTTGCAGTCCATCATCGGGGCGTCGGTGGCCTGACGCAGTTCTTTGACCATTGCTGCGGTGATCGCTGCCATGATTACGCTTCCTCCTTTACGCTTTCTTCGGCCGCCGTTTCTTCCGGCGCCGCAGTTTCTTCTTCAGTCGTTTCCTCGGCCGCTTCGGCATCGGCGATCAGGGCCTTGCCTTCGTTGATCGCCGCAGCCATCTCGCGGCAGAAGAGCTGAATCGAACGAATCGCGTCGTCGTTGCCCGGAATCGGGTAGTCGATCAGGTCGGGATCGCAGTTGGTGTCGAGCGGCGCGATCACGGGGATCTTGAGATTGCGGGCTTCTTTCACCGCGATATGCTCTTTGACCGCATCGATAACGAACATCATGTCGGGCAGTTTTTTCATGTGGCGGATACCGCCGAGATAGGCTTCGAGTTTCTCTTTCTGACGCGCCATCATCAGCGCCTCTTTTTTCGTCAGCAAATCCATCTGGCCGCTCTCTTGCATCTGCTCGATCACTTCGAGTTTGCGGATCGATTTTTGGATCGTCGGGAAGTTCGTCAGCATCCCGCCGAGCCAGCGGTTGTCGACATACGGCATGCCGCAGCTCTCGGCCGCTTCGCGAATCGAAGCACGGGCCTGTTTTTTCGTCCCGACGAAAATGATCGTCTTGCCTTCGGCGGCGGCATCGACGACCATTTTGTAGGTATCGCGGAAATAGCGCAGGGTTTTCTGCAAGTCGATGATGTAGATGTTTTTGCGCACGCCGAAGATGTATTTTTTCATTTTCGGGTTCCAGCGGCGGGTCTGGTGTCCGAAGTGGACACCGCATTCGAGAAGGTCTTTCATCGTTACCATGGTAAACGGTCCTTTTGTGCATCGTGCCTCGGGGCACGATTGAATTTTAAAATATCGGTTCGCTTCAATGCCCCCGACGCAGCTTCTCTATTTTTTCAGAAAAGTGCGCACCGATTTTTGGGAATTGGCACCTGAGATTTTGTTCTCTGTCATTGTGCGTTGGAGAGAAAATCGCGCAATTATACGGAAGAACCGCTTAAAGCCCCGTTAAAAATCATCGGTTTCTGTAAATCGATGAAAATTTAATATCAAAGCGATCGTTTCAATCTTGTTTTATATTAGATTCGCTAATCTTGTAACAGCATTGTGATAGATTCGTTTTTCTTATGGTTCTTATTTGTGCCGCAAGAAAAGCGTCATGACCCAAGGAGCACACTGATGAAATCGCCACTGATACTTTCGTTCGCCGCCGCCGCGGTGCTTGCCATCGGCCTCGAAGCCGACGAAACCGCCGAGCGCATCGATGCGATGCAGACCCAGATCGA
>CAZYEW010000037.1:0-9331 GCA_964646705.1 uncultured Sulfurimonas sp. | reverse complement strand
CGACGACACCGCCGAGCGTCTCGACGACATCGAAGAGCAGCTCAGCGACCTGACCCGTGCGACCTCGGGGAGCCACCTGAAGTTCGGCATCGATTTTCGCACCTCGTACGACTATCTGAACTACAAACTCGCCGGCGACCGCTACCGATTCAACGATCAGGGGCAGCCGGCTCAAGCCGGAGACGATACCGTGACCAACGACGGGCTTTTCACCAATCGTCTCTGGATCAATATGGACTGGAAAGCGACCGACCATCTCAGCTTCACCGGACAGCTCGCCTACAACAAAGCTTTCGGCGCTCGTAGCGGATTTACCGATCGTGACTTCGAAGACTTCGACTGGATCGTCAACGAAAATCCCTACGACGGCACGCTGCGTGTGCGTTCTGCCTATTTCCTGCTGCGCTACGACGAACTCTTCGGCATGCAAACGCCGTGGACGTTCAGTATCGGGCGCCGGCCCTCGACCAACGGGCATCTCGTCAACCTGCGTGACGACCTGAGCCCGGCCTCGCCGATGGGGCACAACATCAACGTCGAATTCGACGGCGCCAGTGCCAAACTCGGCCTCGAAAACGTCACGGGAATCGACGGCATGTACCTGAAATTCTGTGCCGGACGCGGCCTGAGCAACGCCGACGGCAAGTTCACGCCGACGCCGTTCGGTTCGGACAACCAGAGCAACATCGACCTTGCCGGGCTGATCTTCGTCCCCTACGACGACGGTACCTACAGCGTCGGCACACAGTATTATTTCGCCAACAACCTGATCGACGTCGCCGATCCGATGGATCCGAGTATGGGCTTTAGCGAAGTCGGTTCGATGCACGCCTTTACCGCCAATTTCATGATCAACGGCATCGGCGACGAGTGGAGCGACTTTCTGGACGAAACCCTCGTTTTCGTCAGCGGAGCGTGGAATATCACCAACCCCGACAAAGACGGCCAGGGCATGCTCGGTACCACCGACGGCAAAACCGGTTCGTCCTACTGGATCGGCACGCAGTTTCCCTCGCTCATTTCCGAGGACGGCCGTTGGGGGCTTGAATTCAACCACGGCGACAAATACTGGCGTTCGATCACCTACGGCGAAGATACGATGGTCGGTTCCAAACTGGCCGCACGCGGAAACGCCTATGAAGCCTATTTCACCGAATACCTGATCGAAGACGTCTTCAGCCTTCAAATCCGCTATACCTATATCGACTACGATTACAGCGGCTCCAACGGCTTTTTCGGTTCGACGACGGGCACACCGTACAAAATTTCGGATCTGAAAAAAGCGAGCGATCCGATGATGAAATTCATCGCGGGCAACACCGTCGATGTCGCGCAAGATCTGCGCATCTACCTGCGCTACCGCTACTGAGCCGTTTCGAGCGAATACAGCAGTGCGATCTCCTCGGCCCAGATCGAGGGATCGGTCGTCTCCAGAATCAACGGAATATCGTCCATTCTCGAATCATTCATAATAAATCTGAAAGCATCGATTCCGATCTTTCCCTTCCCCAGCGGAGCATGGCGGTCGACGTGCGACCCCAAATCGGGCTTGGAATCGTTCAGGTGCATCCCCCGCAGATATTCGAACCCGACTATGTTGTCGAACTCGGCCATACTGATATCGTAGGCTTCGCGGGTACGAATGTCGTAGCCTGCCGTGAACATGTGGCAGGTGTCGATGCATACGCCGACCCTCGACTTGTCTTCGACTTTGTCGATGATATAAGCCAGATGCTCGAATTTCCATCCTAAATTGCTGCCCTGTCCCGCCGTATTCTCCAGAACCAGCGTCACTCCTTCGGTCCGTTCGAGTGTTCGGTTCATGTTGTCTGCGATGTAGTTCAGGCACGCTTCTTCGGAGATTTTCTTCAGGTGCGATCCGGGATGGAAGTTGAGCCGGTCGAGCCCCAGCTGCATGCAGCGCTCGACCTCGTCGACGAAGGCATCGAACGATTTTTGACGCTTTTCGGCTTCGGGATGGCCGAGGTTGATCAGGTACGAATCGTGCGGCAGGACATGTTTGGGTGCGATACCGGCTTCATCGAGCATCATTTTGAACGTATCGATCGTCTTCGCATCGAGCGGTTTGGCCGTCCACTGGCGCTGATTTTTCGTAAACAGCGCGAATGCCCGCGCTCCGATCTGCTCGGCATGTTTGATCGCATTGAAGACACCGCCCGCTGCCGACGTATGCGCCCCGACATATTTGTTGCTCATAAATATCCTTCTTTTTTGGCCGAAGCATAGCATAAGGAGTCATGGAGGAAAAAGGGAGGAACGGCGATGCGCTAATCACTTAACGAAAGATAAAGCCGCCGCTTTCGGCGGGTGCGGACGGGAGCGAGACGCTCACTCCGCGAATTCGACGGTTTGGTCCTTGTACATTCCCGTACCGGCAGGAATCGTACGGCCGATGATGACGTTCTCTTTCATATCCGTCAAATCGTCGATCTTGGCCGCGACCGCGGCTTCGGTAAGGACCTTGGTCGTATCTTGGAACGACGCGGCCGAAATGATGGAGTCCGCACTGACCGAGGCCCGGGTGATCCCCACCAAAAACGGCTCGGCGATCGCCGGCTCGCCGCCGAGGCGAAGAATTTTTTCATTCTCTTCTTTGAAGCGCACCTTCGAAATGAGATCGCCTTCGATGAACTTCGTGTCGCCGCTCTTGACGATCTTGACCTGGCGGATCATCTGGGTGAAAATCACCTCGATATGCTTGTCGGCGATATTGACCCCCTGGCTGCGATAGACCTGCTGCACTTCGGTGATCATATAGTTGTACAATGCCTTAACGCCGAGGATGCGCAATATCTCGTGGCTGGCGACGATACCGTCGGAAAGGCGTTCGCCCGCGTGGACGAATTCGCCTTCTTGCACAAGTGCATTCTGGTTCTTGTCGACGAAATACTCTTTCATGATGCCGTTGGCACCGGTGATGATGATACGCTGCTTGCCGCGCAGCGGCTTGCCGAAGCTCACCGTTCCGTCGACTTCGGCGATCAGCGCCACGTCTTTGGGCTTGCGCGCTTCGAACAGCTCCGAAACCCGCGGCAGACCCCCGGTGATATCGCGCGATTTCTGCAGTGCTTTAGGTGTCTTGGCCAGGATATCGGCCACTTTGACTTCAGCGCCGTCTTCGACGTAAATCGCCGTTTTCGGTTCAAGCATATAACGGAAAATCTCCCCGTTCTCCGCCGCAAGCACGATCGTCGGCTTGTATTCGGGGCTGACGTGTTCGTTGATCATCAGGCGGCTTTTCCCCGTCAGCTCGTCGAGCTGTTCCGTCGCGGTCGTTCCGGGAACGATATCTTCGAACGTCACGCGTCCCGACGCCTCGGAAATGATCGGATTGGAATACGGATCCCACTCGGCGATCACGACCGATTCGCTCGAAGCCGGACGGGCGATCAGCGTATCTTCCTCGACCATCTGGTCGTCCTCGACCTCGACGATCGAGCCGCGCGCGATGTAATGGCGGTTGGCTTCGCGGTCGTCCGAATCGACGACGACGGCGAAAAGCCCTTTTTCACTCACTTCGTAACCTTTCGAAATCGCCTTGTAGCGCTCGAGGTAATCGCCTTTGAGCAAGAAGAACTTGACCTGCCCTTTGACGCCTGCTTCGACGCGCTGGGTGATCGGTGCACCGTCGTCGACGTGAAGTTCCGAAGCACGCGGAATATGGTTGGGAATGTTCCAGCCGTCGCGGATCGTCTCGACGATCGATTCTTCGGCTTTGACCGACGCGCCGTTTTCGTACGGAAGGTAGAATTTACCCTCGATTTTTCCGCTGACGCCGGCCAGTTCGTTGGGCCGTGCCACCTCGTTCTTTCGCAAGGTATAGCGTACGGTCTCGTCTTTGCCGACGACACTGACGATGATCTCGTCGTGAATCGGCTGAATTTCGACGGTCCCGTCGAACGGGGCCTTGATTTTCGGCTCGACCAGCAAAACCGCGGCGTTACGGCGGTTGGCGACGATATTTTTGCCCTCTTGATTTTTGTAAGTCTTGAGGTTGTAGTAGCGGATGAAACCTTTGCGGTCCGCAATAACCTGACGCTCTTCACGGGTACTCGATGCCGTTCCGCCCACGTGAAAGGTCCGCAGCGTCAGCTGCGTGCCCGGCTCGCCGATCGACTGCGCGGCGATGATACCGACGGCCTCGCCCTTGCGGACCAGTTCGCCCGTGCCAAGGTTTTTGCCGTAACACATCGCGCAGATACCGCCTTCGGATTTACACGTCGCAGGTGTGCGGATATTGACCGCCTTGATGCCTGCTTCGATGATTTTCTGGGCTTTCACCTCATCGATCAGCTCCCCTTCGGGATAGAGAATCTCGTTGGTGACGGGATCGATGACGTCTTCGGCCAGCACACGGCCGTAAATGCGGTCTTCGAGCGGTTCGATCAGTTCGTTACCCAATGAAATATCGGTAATTTCGATCCCCTCGTGCGAACCGCAGTCCTCTTCGACGATCTTGACGTTCTGGGCGACGTCGACGAGTTTGCGGGTCAGGTAACCGGCGTTGGCGGTTTTGAGTGCCGTATCGGCCAGCCCTTTGCGCGCACCGTGCGTCGAAATAAAATACTCCAGAACGTTGAGTCCCTCTTTGAAGTTCGAGATAATCGGCGTTTCGATGATCGAACCGTCGGGCTTGGCCATCAGCCCGCGCATCCCCGCCAGCTGGCGAATCTGCGCCGCACTACCCCGTGCGCCCGAGTCGGCCATCATGAAGATCGAGTTGAATCCCTGCTTGTCGTTCTCGATCAGCTCCATCATATCTTTGGCCAGCGTGTTGTTGACATCGGTCCAGACGTCGATGATCTTGTTGTAGCGCTCCTGCTCGGTCAGCAGGCCCACCTCGTACTGTTTCTGAATCTCTTTGACTTTTTTCTTCGACGACGCGATCAGCTCGGGTTTCTCTTCGGGGACGATGACGTCTTCGATCGAAATCGACACACCCGCTTCGGTCGCATGTTTGAAACCGAGGTTTTTGAGCCGGTCGAGGAATCCCGCCGTCACCGAGATTCCGCCGTATTTCTGGACGTAGTCGACCAGCGTGTTGATCGCTTTTTTCTTCATCACGGTGTTCCAGAGGTTGACCGGAACGAAATCGGGCAGAATCTCTTTCAAAAGCAGGCGTCCCGCCGTCGTCGTAATCATCCGGCCATCGACGCGGGTACGGATGCGCGCATGCAGATCCAGGGCACCCTGTTCAAGGGCGATACGTACCTCGTCGACATCGGCGAAGAGCTTGTTCGAGCCTGCGACACCGTGTTTTTCGAGCGAAATGTAGTAGATCCCGAGGACCATATCCTGCGACGGCGTCGCGATCGCTTTGCCCGATGCGGGCAGCAGAATGTTCATCGACGAGAGCATCAGAACCTTGGCTTCGGCGATCGCTTCGGCCGACAGCGGTACGTGCACGGCCATCTGGTCGCCGTCGAAGTCGGCGTTGAACGCCGCACAGACGAGCGGATGCAGCTGAATCGCCTTGCCGTCGATCAGTTTGGGGTGAAACGCCTGAATCGAGAGTTTGTGCAGCGTCGGCGCACGGTTGAGCATGACCGGATAGCCTTCGACGATTTCGCTCAGGCATTCCCACACTTCGTTGGTCTGCTCTTCGATCATCTTTTTGGCGGCTTTGACCGTCGTGGCGTAGCCTTTGTCTTCCAGCTTCGCGATCAGATGCGGTTTGAACAGTTCCAGCGCCATTTTCTTGGGCAGGCCGCATTCGTCCATCTTGAGGCCGGGGCCGACGACGATCACGGAACGGCCGGAGAAGTCGACGCGTTTTCCGAGCAGGTTCTGGCGGAAACGCCCCTGCTTGCCTTTGATGACCTCCGAGAGCGACTTGAGCGGACGCTTGTTCGCCCCCTTGACGGCATTGGCACGGCGGCCGTTGTCGAACAGCGCATCGACCGATTCTTGCAGCATCCGCTTTTCGTTGCGAACGATAATTTCGGGGGCTTCAAGCTCGATGAGGCGCTTGAGACGCTGGTTTCGGTTGATGACCCGGCGATACAGATCGTTGACGTCGGAGACGGCGAACTTTCCGCCGTCAAGGCTGACCAGCGGGCGCAGATCCGGCGGCAGCACCGGCAGCGCCGTCAGCATCATCCACGCAGGGTTGTTGCCCGAGTTCAAAAACGACTCGATGACCTTGAGACGCTTGACGATGGTCTTGCGTTTGGCTTCGGAGCGCGTGCCTTCCATCTCTTCTTTGAGTTGGGAAAAAAGTTCGACCAGGTCGATGTCTTCAAGAAGGTCGCGGATGATCTCGCCGCCCATCTGGGCTTCGAAGCCGGTTTCGCTGTAACGCTGAAAGAGCGTGCGGTACTGTTCTTCGTTGAGTACATCGTATTTTTTGACCGGCGTACTCTGATCGGCGTCGTAATAGGCTTCGCCGCCGCTTTTGACGATGTACGCCTCGTAATAGAGTACCCGCTCCAAATCTTTCATCTTGACGCCGAGCAGCGTACCGATACGGCTGGGCAGCGAACTGACGTACCAGATATGCGCCACCGGCGTGACAAGGTCGATATGCCCCATCCGTGTGCGGCGAACCTTCGATGTCGTGACTTCGACCCCGCATTTTTCGCAGACGACGCCTTTGTAGCGCATCTTTTTGTATTTTCCGCACAGGCATTCGTAATCTCGTACCGGTCCGAAAATTTTGGCACAGAACAATCCGTCCCGCTCGGGTTTGAGGGTACGGTAGTTGATCGTTTCGGGTTTTTTCACCTCACCGTGGCTCCACGAGAGAATCTTCTCGGGGCTCGCCAGCCGAAACTGCAGCTGTTTGATGTCTTTGGGACGGTTCTCTTCCGTCACTTCAATCGGCACTAATTTGCTCATCGTCTTCCACCTCGTCAAAAATCTCTACATCGAGCGCAAGCGACTGCAGCTCTTTTGTCAGTACGAACAGCGTTTCGGGAATACCCGATTCCGGAACGCTTTCGCCTTTGGTCAACGCTTTGTACGCCGCTACGCGGCCGTCGACGTCGTCGGACTTGATCGTCAGCATCTCTTTGAGCACCGCCGACGCGCCGTAGGCTTCGAGCGCCCACACCTCCATCTCTCCGAAGCGCTGTCCGCCGAACAGCGCTTTTCCTCCGACGGGCTGCTGCGTGACCAGCGAATACGGCCCGGTCGAACGTGCGTGTACCTTCTCGTCGACGAGGTGGTGCAGCTTGATGATGTACATGTAACCCACGTTGACGCGCTCTTTCATCTGCTCGCCGGTCTTGCCGTCGAACAAAACGGTTTTGCCGTCGTGGTCCATTTTGGCCATCTCGAAAAGCTTGTTGAACTCTTCGGCATTCACCCCTTCGAAAATCGGCGTCGCGAAACGTACGCCGTCCTTCGCCCAGTCGCGGGCATAGCGCAGGATCTCGTCGTCGCTCATCTTGTCGATCGCGCCTTCGAGTTTCATCAGCTTCGCGGTGCCGGCGATCTCACGCATCTTGTCGCGCAGGTTTTCAACGAGCTTTTCCTGCTCTTTTTCGAACTGTTCTTGCAGCTGGTCGCCCAGCTGGCGCCCGACCATGCCCAGGTGCATTTCGAGAATCTGGCCGATGTTCATCCGCGAGGGAACCCCCAGCGGATTCAAGCAAACGTCGACGGCACGGCCGTTGGCCATGTACGGCATATCGACCTCCGGAACGATCGTCGAAACGATACCTTTGTTTCCGTGACGCCCGGCCATCTTGTCGCCGACCTTGAGCTTGCGCTTGGTCGCGATGTAGACTTTGACGAACTTGACGACGCCGTTGGGAAGGATGTCGTCTTTTTCGAGAATGCTGAGTTTCTCTTCGTGCTCGTCGCGGAACTTTTTCTTTTCGCGCTGAAAGTGCGTTTTGGTCTTGTTGTACTTGCTCTGCACTTCTTCGCTGTACGCTTTGACGATATTGTTCATCGCGAACCGGTTGACGTTTTCGAGGTCTTCGGCCTTGATGAAATCACCGGCCTTGTACTCCGTACCGTTCGCGGTCACGTCGCGCTCCAGCGGCGCTTTGGTCAGCAGCGAGACGATGCGCATCATCTCTTCTTTGTCGATCATCAGCAGCCTGTCGTAATGCTCGCGTTCAAGCTCGTCGCGCTCCATTTTCTCCATTTCGAGCGTGCGCGGATCTTTTTCGTAACCTTTTTTCGTAAAGACTTTGACGTCGACGACGACCCCTTCCATGCTCGGCGGGCAGTACAGCGACTTGTTGACGACATGGCCGGCTTTTTCACCGAAAATGGCGCGCAGCAGACGCTCTTCGGGCGTCGGTTTCACCTCGCCTTTGGGAGAGACTTTACCGACCAGAATCATGCCGCCTTTGACGTAGGTACCGATCTTGACGATTCCGCTTTCATCGAGATGGACGAGGTCTTCGTCGCGCACGTTGGGAATGTCGCGGGTAATCTCTTCGACGCCGTGCTTGAGTTCACGCGCCTCGGCCTCTTTTTCGTAAATATGCACCGACGTATAAGCGTCTTCGCGGATCAGACGCTCGCTGATGACGATCGCATCTTCGAAGTTGTAGCCGTTCCACGGCATGAACGCCACAAGCGCGTTCTGTCCCAGTGCCAGTTCACCCTGATCCATATTGGGACCGTCGGCAATCACCTGGCCTTTTTCGACGCGCTCACCCACTTTGACGATCGGCTTCTGCCCGAACGTGGTGTTCTGGTTGGTCCGCAGATTCTTTTGCAGCGGGTAGTAGTCGATGACCGCGCCTTCTTCGTCTTCGCTGATGATGTAGATATGACGTGCATCGATTTTCTCGACGATTCCCGAACGTTTGGCTTTGACGCTTTCCCAGGCATCGCGTGCCACGGTCTTTTCGACGCCGGTTCCGACCATCGGTGCGGTCGGGCGCAGCAGCGGAACCGCCTGGCGCTGCATGTTCGAACCCATCAGGGCACGGTTGGCGTCGTCATGCTCGAGGAAAGGAATCAGCGACGCCGCGACACCGACGACCATGTGCGACGAGAGGTCCATGTACTGGGCGTTTTCCGGAGAACCCAGCATAATTTCGCCGTCTTTGCGAAGTTCGATCAGATCCTCGACGAAATGTCCGTTCTCGTCGACTTTGTTCGACGCCGCGGCGATGGTGACGCCCTCTTCCTGCGTCGCCGTCAGGTAAACGACGTTTTCGGGGCCAAACTGTACGACGCCGTCTTTGACGATGTTGTACGGCGCCTCGATGAAACCGTGCTCGTTGACTTTCGAATAGGTCGCAAGCGTGTTGATCAGACCGATATTCTGGCCTTCAGGCGTCTCGATCGGACAGATCCGGCCGTAATGCGTCGGGTGCACGTCGCGCACTTCGAAGCCGGCACG
>CAZYEW010000036.1:0-17254 GCA_964646705.1 uncultured Sulfurimonas sp. | reverse complement strand
CTAACCCAAAACTAACCCAAAACCAACTACCATACCTCTTATGATCGCACAGGAATCCATCGACGGCCTCAAAACCCGCCTCGATATCGTCGACGTGATCGGCAACTACGTCGAACTGAAAAAAGCCGGCTCCAATTTCAAAGGCCTCTGCCCGTTTCACGACGAAAAGACGCCGAGTTTTTCCGTCAGTCCCGCCAAGCAGTTTTACCACTGTTTCGGCTGCCAGGCCAGCGGCGATGCCATCAAATTCGTGATGGAGTACGAAAAGCTCACGTACCCCGAAGCGGTCGAAAAACTTGCGGCGCAATACAACTACACACTGCAATACACCCGGGGACAACCTATGCAGCAGCGTTCGCAGCTGATGGAAACCCTGGCGGCATGGTATCGCAGCCTGCTCGACAAGACTCCCGCAGCCGCGGCCTACCTCCAGCAGCGCGGTGTGTACGCATCGAGCATCGAACGTTTCGGTATCGGGTACGCCCCGGCATCGCACCTGACGATCGGTTTTTTGAAACAGCAGCAGTTCTCGATGGCCGAAGCGGTCGAACTGGGAGTCGCCGGCGAATCCGAGGGGCGCGAATATGCCCGTTTCATCGAACGCGTCGTCTTTCCTATCCATGCGCCCAACGGTGCGATCGTCGGATTCGGCGGCCGGACCATCACCGGCCATCAGGCCAAATACGTCAACTCTCCGCAGACGAAACTGTTCAACAAATCCCGCCTGCTTTACGCCTATCACCTCGCCCGCGAAAGCATTCACAAACGCAAAGAGATGATCGTCACCGAAGGCTACCTCGACGTGGTGATGCTGCATCAGGCCGGTTTCACCCAGGCCGTCGCGACGCTGGGCACGGCACTGACGTCCGATCATCTGCCGCTGCTTCGCAAAGGCGAACCGCGCATCGTCATGGCCTACGACGGCGATGCCGCAGGCCGTACGGCCGCACTCAAGGCGGCAAGACTGCTCAGCGGCGCGGGATTCGACGGGGGCGTCGTACTCTTTTCGGGCGGCCTCGACCCCGCCGACATGGTTCACGAAGGACGTATCGAAGCACTCGAAGCGATGTTCCGTTCCCCGATCCCTTTTGTCGATTTCGTACTCCAGAGCATCGTCGGCGCCCACGACCTTTCCAACCCCCGCGACAAAGAACGTGCGCTCGGCGAAGCGACGGCCTACCTCAAAACCCTCTCGCCGCTGATGCAAGAAGAGTACAAACATCGTCTTGCGGCACAGCTGGGGATTTCGCCCGCGCTCGTGCGAACGAACGCCACCGTCGTGCGGCCGGCCGCCCTGCCGCCGCAAGGCGATACGTTCCGCGATCTCTGGGAGCTCTCCTTGATCAAAACCGTAATAGAAAAACCCGAGACCCTCGATCGCCTGCTCGATTTTATCGCACCGCAGATGCTGCGTTTTCACGCAAGCGCCTTCGAAAAAGCGCTTGCTGGCAGGCACGACGATCCCGAACTCGTCGCCATCGCCATGGACGAGCGCATTCCCGTCTTCGTCGGCGAAGAAGAGCTCACCAAAGAACTGGTCCTGTTTTTGCGCAAGCACTACGAACAGCGCCGGCAGGCACTGATGCGCGATCCGTCGATTCCAAGCGACAAAAAATTCTTCCTCAACCGTCAGATTCTCGACAAAATCGCCAAACTCAAAAAGGGCGAGCTCGTTCCGTTGCTGTAAAAACCGACCGTTGCGCTGCCCAAATGTGCAATATGGTAACATTTTTGATATTACGGTTTTTTTCGTTGCATTTTTAATGAAAAGCCCTGTTTTACGGCCTTTCGTCCGGTTTTTTGAGATAAAAAAATAATTTTTTCTTGATGTTTTTTTGATTTTTAAGCCGCAGCAAATAAAAATATTTTATACTTTCTTCACGCTTTTATTATTCGTTTTTCTTAAATGAGAAACGTCATTCAACATAAGGAAAGAAAATGACGAAAACGCAAGGACTCTTTGGATCGGTCGTATTGGCAGCGTTGCTGCTTCAAGGATGCGGCGGCAGCAGCTCAAGCAGTACGCCGGCTGAAACGGCTTCCCAGCAGCCGCAGGACACCGCGCTCAGCGCTGCGCAACAGCGCTTCGACACGATTAGCCGCATCATCGCCGAAGCTCCGGGCAGCGCGAACGCGAACGTTCAAAATGCACTGACACTGAAACTTGCCGGCCTCGATGCAACCGATCCCGATATCCGTGCCTTCGTCGACAAACTCATCGATGAAAACGATGAAATCACGACGCGTGCGCAGGCTTACGCCGCCATCGCCGAAGCCGTCGGATCGGCCAAAACAACCGCAACGGGCAGAGGGCTGCTGAGCAAATTGACCGATAAGGTCAAAGATGCGCTCGTCGATGTCATGGATACCGGTGTCGGGCACAAGATCACCAGTGCGACGTTCAAAGCCGTACTCAACGACGAAGGCGTCACCGTCTTCATGCTCGATCAGGCCAGAAAATCCGAAACGATCACACAGATTATGATCGATGCGCTTGGCAACGACTGGAGCCTGACGAAAAAAATGTGTCCGATGCTGCAGACCAACAAGGAATTCGGCGAAAAATTCGCCGCCCTTGCCGACGAACGCGACATTATGGGCCGTTTCTTCTTTGAAATGATCGATGCACCGCTGTACAACTGCCTGGCCGACGCCATGATGCTCTCGCGCGACGACAACGTTCACGACTCGAGCGTCTCGCACTCGACGACGGCCTACATGGGGATTTTGATGGATCGCTACAGCGAATATTTCGTCGCTCCCGGCAGCGATGCAAGCAACACCTCGGGTTACGGCCGCAAAGACGCCTTCGTCAACCTTCTGTTCGATACGGGCGACACAGCCTCGTACGACGTAGCGACCAATACCTTCGAAAATCACGGCGACGGCAACGAACTGATCAACGAAAAATTCTTCTATGCCCTTTTCAGCACGCCGACGACGACCAACAATTTCATCTCGGCCATGAAAAAAGTCGATCCGGCCGTCCGCACGCAGCTGATGGATCAGATTTTCATGGGCATCGACGGAAGCAAAACCGATACGACACAAGGATACCTCAACATCATCGCCATCGGCAGTGCCATGTACGACGGCATCTACGGCACGCCCGACGCCAACGGCATGCGCACCGGAGGCTTCGGTTTCGGTGCCTACAGCGGCGCCTTCATCGATTTCGCCGGACTCATCCCTTCCGACCGTTTCATGCCTTACGGTATGGCCTTCGTCGGCGCCGGCTATCAGTATGCGCAAATGCACGGGCTCAACGTGTGGGAGAACCTCGCCGCCGGTATCGAAGACACATGGAACAGCCTGATGTCCGACAACGCCGAGGCGGTCGCCGACAGCAACGGCAGCGCCCTGCCCGCCGTCGCTAGAAGCGCCGGCGCCGGCGTGATCGGATCGGACTGGATGGACGATATCCTCGACCTCTTCCTGACCGCATGGAACAACGTCGACCTCGGCGACGTCTGGGAAGCGTTCCTCGACGACAACCGTTCCGTCGTCGATGCCCTGCAGGATCAGGCCGGCATCGCCTACGATACGGTGATCGACGGGCGCGACGCCAACGGCACCCTGCGCTATCCGACCGAAATCACCAACCCCGTTTTCGTCGCCAACGATACGGTATACGGATTCCACGGGCTCGTTCAGCTGGCCATTCAAGAAGATATGGTCAACTCCGGTGCGGTCGCAACCCTCGACGAAGCCAAAAGCAGTTTCACCCTGCCGCTCTTCGGCGACCTGACATGGTCGTTCGTCTACAACAGTTCCATCGACGGCATCAAAGGCTTCTGGAACAACGTCGTCGATGCCGACTGGCTCGCCAACCTCAGCGACAACGAAAAAATACGCGAATACTTCTACCCCGATGCCGACAACGTCTATATCCCCAACTGGCTGCTCGCGATCGACTGGCTCAAAGCCCCGCGCAATTTCCAAAACAGCGACTTCAGCCAAACCGATTTCAGCTTCCAGTCGGGCTACCTCGACATCTATGTCGTTTCCAAAAACGACCACCTGAACGACGAGCTTGACTTGCCGCAGGCGGCTTCGGGCATCAAAGACAACATCACGATGACCCGCGTCTCAATGGATGACGACAGCATTATCGCCGTCGACGAAAACGGCCAGACGCTCGACGGGCTCTACGTCTACAAGATCCATGTCATCGATCCGACCGACGTCGATGCCGTCGTCAATTACCTGTACGCCCTTGGCGACAGTACGCTCGAAGCACTCGGTTTCGATACGTCGAACGCCGCGGACGTCGTCAAAAAAGACGAAGGCGCGTAACGCCGGCATCGAACCTCCCCGCCGGAGGTCGTGCTTTTTTCTTTCAGCGCTCGCCGGAGGGTTGAAAGAAAAAATCATAGAGGATAGACATGTTCCGCTCACTTTCGCTGCTCTCACTGCTGACCGCTACGCTGCTCGCCACCAACGGTACGAACCTTATCGGTACTTCTACCGTGTCGCGTTCGATGGGGGGTACGGGGGTCGCCTACTTTTCGCACGCCACCGAAGCGCTGCATAAAAACCCGTCTTTGATGGGCGACCTCGGCAAAGAAGACGCCTTCCAGTTCGACATGACCTACTTCAACGCCGCCGTCACATCGAGTGTCTACGACAAAATGCCGCTCAACGCCAACCTCGCGCCCCTGCCGAATCTCCCCAGCTACAACGGACCGTCCGTCGCCGATTCGAAAAACGTGCTCGAAACCAACTTCATTCCCTCGATGGCCTACGTCACCCGCTACGACGATGAAATCGTTCTGGGCATCGCGATGATCGGAGCGGCGGGGATGGCCGTCAACTACGAAGGCGACTATGCCCAGCGCCAGCTCAAAAGTTCGATGATGCTGATGAAAATCGTTCCCGCGATCTCGTACCGCCAGGGCAATACCACCTTCGGTTTCGCACCGATTATCGGGCTGGGGTCGATGTCGCTCAACTACGACGAAGCCTACCTCGACGCCGACGGCAAACCCTACCCTTACGGCACCAAGCCGCAATCGAAACGCGAGGGGCTTTTCGGCACGGGCGTAGGCGGCAGCGAGCTGGTACCGGCGTTTGGCTTCCAAGCCGGCATCGACGTCAAAGTGACCAAACGTTTTCGTATCGGGGCAAGCTACACGTCTGCCTTCAAATACACCTACAAGAAAGTCGCGAATTTCTCGCAATTCGGCCCCAACGGCATGGTCTACATGGCCGACGAGTGGATGTACAACAACGCCGGTGCCGGGCTGCGCGAAAACGAAGGCCTTGCCGCCCAGCTCAAAGCCGCCGGCATGAACGCGATCGCCGCCGACGCCATCGAAGCCCTTGCGGGTACGGCAACCATCAAAGATGCCCTCGCCGCCACCGACCCGAAAAATCTCGACGACCTGACGCTGGAACAACCCTGGGAACTGGCGCTCGGTTTCGCCTACGACGTCACCGATTTCATGACCGTCGCTTTCGACTACCGCTACATCGCCTGGGGATTGGCCGAAGGCTACAAAGATTTCGGCTGGAAAAATCAAAACGTACTCGCACTCGGGATCAACTACGACATGGGTGCGTTCGCGATGCGTCTGGGATACAACTACGCCGAATCGCCGATCGAAACCGTCTCGAACGAACAGGGCGCCCTGCTGACCGACGTGCAGGGGCACCTCGTCTTCGATCAGGCGCTTTCCATGCTCAACATGGTCGGATTCCCCGCCATTATGACCAGCCACTTCACCGCCGGTTTCGGCTATGTCTTCAGCGACAGCATGGATCTCGATTTCGCGTTCGTCTACGCCCCTGAAGCCGCCGTCACCCGATCGGGCCGGCTCAATCCGCTTTCGACCGGCTTCGATGCACTGGATATGAGCTACGAATACCAGACCAAAATGCGCCAATTCACGCTCTCTTTCGGCATGAACTACAGGTTTTAAGGGATGACGATGTTCAAACCACTGCTCGCTTCGGCCGCACTCGCACTGCTGTTCGCCGGATGCGGCGACAACGGCAACCGCACAATCTACTACCCCGTCGACAACTACAAAACCGGCCGCTTCATCGATGCCGGCGTCGAAGGGCTGCGCTACGAAGGATCCAGCGGCAAAAACGGTCTCACCAAAAAGGGCGGCGCGTTTACCTATCGCTTCAGCGACACCATCACGTTTTATATCGGCAACCTGCGTATCGGCAGCACCCTCGCCGTCTCGACGCTCACGCCCAAAGAGATCGCGGCGTTCGAAACGGGCGACCCCTTTGTTTCGCTGCACGACAACGCCGTCATCAACCGGGTCCGCCTGCTGCTCAGCCTCGATGCGAACACGACCGCCGGCATCCAAATCGGCCCGGACACCCAAGCCAAAGCCCAACATTGGGACACACCCGACTACAACCTCAGTATCGCCGCCTTCACCGACGATGTCCGGCGCGCCACCAAAGGAGACGTCACCGCCCTTGTTTCCCGCCAGCGTGCCATCACCCACTTCGAAAACGCGCTGCGCTGCATCTACTCCGGCGGCTACCGCGGGCAGTGGCATCTGCCAGACGGCCAGCGAAGCGGCTTCGTCGGCGTGCTGATCCAGTCCGACGGCGGCATCGTCGCCATGGGCGACGGCCAGCAGATCGGCGAAAACAACAACACCGTCATCTACGCCACCGGCGAACACGATATGGACAGCGGGACGTATACTTTCGTCAACAGCACCTACTATTTCGATCCTGAAAAAGGGCAAATCATCCCCGGCCCGCCGACGGACATCTCGGGCGAGGGGAAATCGGTCGGTTACGACAAAGTCGAAGGCAATTTCACCCAAAACGGCCAAACGGGCATCTACACCGCTTACCGCGTGGGCCGCGGCAGCGACACGGCTTACCGCTACACCGGATTCGGGTTTCAAAACGACGACAGCCTGATCGGTATTTTCACCCTCGACATGAACCGCAACGGGCATGTCGTGGGCATGATCCACGACGCCCGCAGCGATGCCCAGCCCGAAATCACCGGTACCGTCGACTACGAAAGCGGCGACGTGAACCTTTCGATCGCCAACGCATCGAACACGCAGCTTTTCGGACGGATCGACTTTCAGCATTTCGACGGCAATCTTTCACTTTCGTGGAAAGACCGCAACGGCACGGGGCTGGGCTACGCACGAGGCGTCGGCTGCCAGCTTCAAGCGCCGTGAGACCATTCAAAGGAGACCGATGCGTCCGCTTCTGATTCTACTGTTTTTCACCCTGAGCCTTCTAGCCAAGCCAACGTTCACGATCAGTCTCGTCACCGACGGCGACACCGACTATTCCAAAGCGTTCGAAACGGCACTCAAAACCGAGATCACCCAGCTGCTCTCCCGGGACTTCGACGTACGTTTTCCAAAAAACGAATATTACAACGGGCAGTGGAACTACCTCAAAATCGCCGACAACGTCCAAAAGGCCCTGCGCTCACCGCACTCGGACCTCGTCTTGACCGTCGGTGCGCTCTCGTCGCACTACGCCGCCCGGCAAAGCAGTTACGGCAAGCCCGTCATCGCCACCGCCGTCATCAATCCGAAAATGCAGCGTATCCCCAACAGAAAAGGCAGATCCGGCAAACGCAACCTCACCTACGTCGACGCCCACGCCTCGCTCGACAGCGATATCGAAACGATCAAAAGCACCTTTCATCCTTCCCATGTCGCCGTGATCGTCAACGACATCCTGCTCACCAACGCCCCGCAGATCGGCGACTACATCGCCAAGAAGTTCGCCGAGAACAATATCACCGCGACGATCGTCGGCACCAAAGCGACACCTGAAGCAACCCTTGCACAGCTCGACGACAGCGTCGATTTCGTCTACGTGACACCGCTGTTCCAGCACGACAAAAGCTACCGCAAACAGCTCTACGATATTTTGCGCCTCAAAGAGCTTCCGTCGTTTTCGGCCGAAGGACGCGACGATGTCGAGCTCGGCGCACTGATCGGCATCATGCCCGCAGCCGACGTCAAACGCTTCATTCGCCAGATCGCGCTCGACGTCCAGCAGATCGCGCTGGGTACGCCCGCGTCGCAACTCCCGGTCGATTTCGTCCCCTACCCGGCAATCTCCATCAACGCCAGAACCGCCAAAGAGGTCGGTTTTACGCCAAGCTGGGATCTGCTCTCGAACGCCGCCATCGTCGAAGCCGACACCTCCGACGCTTACCCTTTCAGCGTCGAAGAGATCATGGACCGGGCCGTGCACCACAATCTGCGCGTACTTGCCAGCGGCCATGAAATCGACCGCCAGCGTTCCGAAGTCCGCAAGGCCAAAGCCACGTACCTGCCCCAGCTGCATCTCGGCGGCGAAGCCGCGTCGATCGACCAGGACCGGGCCACGGCGAGCCTCGGGCTCTTCAACGAAACCCGCCTCGACGCCTACGTAACCTTCAGCCAGCAGATCTACAACCAAAGAGCACTGGCGCTCATCAGCGTCAACGAACACTTTCTCGACGCCAAAACGAGCTCGAACGACTACGTCAAACTCGACACCGCACTCCAGGCCGGGCTCGGTACGCTGCGCATCATGCGTCTGCAGACCAATCTGCAGCTGCAAAAGCAGAACCTCGAACTGACGCGCAAGAACCTGCGCTCGGCGATCACCCAAAAAAATATCGGTATCGGAAATCCTGCCGATATTTTTCGCTGGCAGAGCAAGCTCGCCCTCGACAAGCGGGCCGTCATTGAAGCCCATGCCGCGCTCAAGCAGGCCAGAAACGATCTCAATGCCTTGCTGGACCTGCCGCAGGACCTGCCGCTGAACTTCAAACCGATCGACATTGACGACCCTATTTTCATGACCTCGCGCGAAGCGATGCTCTCGTATTTCGTCGACCCGAAAAAGTTCTCGGCTTTTATGAACTACCTGGTTGCCACCGGGCGCAAAAACATGCCTTCACTCCACCAGATCGCCGCTTTGCGCGATGCGAAAAAAACCATTATGGAGTCGAACAAAAAGGCGATTTACCAGCCCGACTTGTCGCTTGAAGGCGGCCTTCGCCAGCACTTCGTCAGCAGTTCCAACGACGTGCGCGATTCGGATCCGAACCTTAAAAAATATCCGTATGCCGACAACACCGACTGGGAAGTCGGCCTCTACCTGCGCTTCCCGCTTTACGTCGGCGGGCGGAACCAGGCCGAATACGAAGCCGCAAAAGCCGAGCTGCTCGCCGTCGAATCGCGGCGCGACGATCTCTACAACCTCGTCGAACGGGACATCCGCAACGCGTTCTATCAGGCCAAAGCCTCCTACCTGTCGATCGAACTCGCCAAAGCCGCCGCGGAGAGTGCCGAGCAGAACCTGCGCGTGGTCCGCAACATCTACAGCCAGGGCAACCTGCCCGTCGTCACCCTGCTCGACGCACAAAGCAACGCCCTGCGAAGCAAGCTTGAAGAGATCAGTGCGCGTTACGGTTTTATGAGCGACCTGCTGGTTTTGCAGCACCATATCGGCCAGGTCAATTTCGACATGCGCGACGAAGACTGGCAGCAATGGTACGCCCCGCTGCAGGCCGCCGAAGGAGCCGATGAATGATGCGCTGGCTATCGGCACTGGCGGCTGTACTGCTTTTTTGGGGATGCAACGACAAAACCCCCGAAGAAAAAATCCGGCCGGTCCGCACCATCGAAATGAAACAGACGACGGCCATTTCGACGCACAGTTTCAACGGCATCGCACGTTCCGACGTCGCCGCACGGCTGAGCTTCAAAGTCAGCGGTACCGTCAAATCCGTTCCCGTCCACGTCGGCCAGAAAGTCGCCAAAGGCGATATCGTCGCCGAACTCGACGACACCTATTTCAAACTGAAGGTCAACGAGGTCAAAGCCTCGCTCAAACAGGTTTCGGCCAAACTCGCCAACGCCCGCAGCCGCTACGAACGCATCCAAAAACTTTATGTCGAACGCAGCAGCTCCCTCGCCGAACTCGACAACGCCCGCACCGCCAAAGAGTCCGCCGCCGCCAGCCTCAAAGCGATGAAAAACCGCCTGAAACAGGCCGAACTCGAACTGAGCTATACCAAACTGCGCGCTCCGATCGAAGGTTCCGTTTCCGATATTCTCGTGCACGCGGGTGAAAACATTTCACCGGCCGTCACCGTCGCCACGATCAGCTCGACCAGCAGCATCGAAGTTCCGATTTCCGTCCCCGGCTCGCTGATCGCCAACGTCAAAGTGGGCCAGCACTGTACCGTCAAGTTCGATGCGATCGAATACGTTTCGTTCGATGCCGAGGTGGTCGAAGTCTCGCACGCTTCGAACCTGCGTACGACGACGTTTCCCGTCGTGGTCCGCCTGCTCGACCCTTCCGACAAAATCCGGCCCGGCATGTCGGCGACCGTACAGCTGACCTTCGAGGACACCTCGACGGACTGCAACTGTTTCGTCATCCCGATGCACGCCCTGATGCAAGACGCCGAAGGCTCCTACGTCTATGCCGTCGACAACATCGACAAAACGGGGATCGGCGTCATCAAACGCTACAACGTCGTCCCCGGCGAGCTGACGACCAACGGCATCGTCATCGAAAAAGGCATCCGTGAGCACATGCGCGTTCTTACCGCCGGCATGCACCGTGTGCAGGAAAATCAACGGGTACGGGTAGAACGTTGAACCGCTTCACCGAACTGATCATCACCAAAAACCGCGGTACGATCATGGTCGTGCTCTTTTTTCTCATCGGCGGGCTGATCGCCTATTTTCATCTGCCCCGCGCCAAAGATCCGCAGTTTCCGATCCACACGGGCGTCGTCAACACCGTTTTCGCCGGTGCCACGCCCGAGCGCATCGAATCGCTGGTGACGATTCCGCTCGAACGCCGGCTGCGCCAGATTGATGAAATCGACCACATCGAATCGATCTCGAAAAACGGGGTCAGTACAATTTATATCTATATCCAGGAGCGATACAAGAATCTCGGACCGATCTGGGACAAGATCCGCAAAAAAATCGACGATACACGCCTGCCGCCTGAAGTCGGCAAACCGCGTTTCAACGAAAGCTACGACGAAGTCTTCGGCACCCTCGTCACCCTGATCGGCGACGGATTCAGCTACGCGGAGCTCGAAGATATCGCCAACAACGTCAAAGAAGAGTTCCTGAGCATTCCCGATGCCGGCAACGTCAAAATTCTGGGCCTGCAAAAAGAGCATATCTTCATCGAGTTTTCCAACGCCAAACTTGCCGAACTCGGTCTCTCCCCGCGTGCTCTTGGAAAAATCCTTCAAGAGCGCAACTCCATCACCCCCGGCGGCACGCTCAAAATCGGTCCCAAACGGCTGATTCTCGAACCCACGGGCAACCTTAAAAGTATCGCCGAGCTGGGCAAGACCATTATTCCACTTCCCGGCCGCGCCGATGTCGTCTATCTCGAAGACATCGCCTCCATTCACAGCGGCTACAGCGATCCTCGCGATCCGCTGACGCGTGCCGACGGGCAGAGCGGACTCGTTATCGCCGTCTCCGTATCCGGCGGCGGCAACATCATCGCTCTGGGCCAGGCGATCAAACAGAAACTCGATTACCTGCGCGACCATTATCCCATCGGGATCGAATTCGAGCTCGCGTTCGACGAACCCAACCTCGTCGAACACATCATCGGCAACTTCACCAACTCCCTGCTCACGTCGATTCTGATCATCATGGGCGTCATGCTCGTCACCCTGGGCGGCCGCGTGGGGCTCATCGTCACGTCGCTTATTCCGAGTACCATTCTCACGGCACTGTTCATCATGTGGCAGATGGGCATCGGGCTCAATCAGGTATCGCTTGCGGCACTGATCATTTCGCTGGGACTGCTCGTGGACAACGCCATCGTCATCAGCGAGGCGATTATCGTCAAGATGAACGAAGGCGACACGGCCCTTCAAGCCGTCGGCGGGGCGGTCAAGGAACTTTACGTTTCGCTGCTCACCTCCTCGCTGACGACCATCGCGGCGTTTTTGCCTATCTATCTCGCCGATTCGGCCGCCAGCGAATATACGAGCGCGCTGTTCGAAGTCGTCGCCATCACCCTGCTAAGCTCTTGGGCGCTGGCGTTGACGCTCGTTCCCATGCTCAGCTACCTGTTTCTCAAACCCGGGCGCCAGCGCCGGTTTTCGTACAACAACCCGTTTTGCAATACGTTCAAACGTTTTTTGCTGATTTCGCTCAAACACCGCTACCTCGCCTTAGGCGCGGTGCTGGGGGTCTTTGTACTTTCCCTGCTGCTTGCGACCAAAATTCCCAAAACGTTTTTTCCGCCTTCGGAACAGCCTTCGATGCTCATCCGCATCGAAATGCCGCAAGGTACGGATATCGAAGAGACCCTCAAAAGCGTCAAGAAGATGGAGGCCTTTTTGGAGCGCAAACGCCCCGGTCTCGTCCATAGCTACACTTCCTTCGTCGGCAGCGGCGCCCCGCGCTTCTGGATCAACAACACGCCCGTTCCGCCGTCGAGCAACTACGCTGAAATCCTCGTCAACGCCTCCGATCTCGACGCCTACGCCACGCTCCGGCCGCAGGTGGAGCTGTTCAGCTTCAACGACTTTCCCGACGCCGAAATCTCGGTCAAGAAACTCGACAACGGCCCGCCGGTCAAGCATCCCGTGCAAATCCGCATCACCGGCAGCGATATCGCGACGATTACCGAACGGGCCAAAGCGCTTAAAAAAACGCTTCAGCGTACGAACATGGTCTATCACATCGCCGACGACTGGGATTCGTGGACGCAGAAAATCGTCGTCAACATCAATCCGGCACTTGCGTACCATGCGGGCGTCAGCCACCACGACATCGCGACGTCGCTGCAAATCGCGCTCAGCGGCCACGACGTGACCGAATTTCGTACCGATACCAAAAGCATTCCTATCACCCTGCGTTCGAACCACGCGGTCAAGTCGTCGATGGAATCGCTCGAAAGTACCCTGATTTTCGTCCCCGGCAGCGGCAAGAGCGTCCCGCTGGCCCAAGTAGCCGACGTCGATCTTGTCTGGAAACCGCCGCGCATTGTGCGCTACAACGGCATGCATTCCATCACCGTCAGCGCGGAGCTGAAAAACGGCATTACGGCCTTCGACGTCAAAGACGCCGTCGAACCGTGGCTGCGGGCGCAGCCGTGGAAAGTGGGCTACCACTACGCCTTCGGCGGCGAAGTCGAAAGCGCCAACGAGTCGCAGGGCGCCATCGCCGACAAGCTTCCTATCGCGCTGATGATCATCTTGATGCTGCTCGTCGTGCAGTTCAATTCGTTCCGCCGCATGTTCATCATTCTCGTCACCATTCCGCTGGGCATCATCGGCGTCATCATCGGGCTGTTCGTCACCCATTCGTATTTCGGCTTCATGACCTACCTCGGCGTCATTTCGCTGATCGGGATCGTCATCAACAACGCGATCATCCTGATCGAACGCATCGAATACGAACGTGAGGTGACGAAACTCAGTCCCCAAGATGCCATCATCGAGGCGGCCCAGCGGCGTATCCGGCCCATTTTGCTGACCACGGCCACGACGATCGGCGGCCTGATTCCGCTGTGGATTGCCGGCGGACCGCTGTGGGAGCCGATGGCCGTGGCGATTATTTTCGGATTGAGTTTTTCAACCGTCTTGACGCTTGGCGTGGTACCGATTCTCTACGCGGTGATCTTCAAAATCGACTATCCAAAAAATTACACCTTCATTCACGAAGGCCTCTGCGTCCTCGACCGCTGAGGCCGCTTCGTAAGAAACTTTTAACTATCTTGCGGATATAATTTCAGTTCCACATTCAAAAGGGCCCTTAGCTCAGCTGGGAGAGCGCTTCGCTGGCAGCGAAGAGGTCACCGGTTCGATCCCGGTAGGGTCCACCATATAATCATCCGCAACGAAACTTAAAAGCCCGACAAACCCCCTAAATACCGGACTTTAAATCTCTACAACTAAACAATCCGTAAAACACCCTAAGCGATACAGTGATCAAATGCCGTGAGACGGATGCCTATCGATAACTCTCTTGTCTATGCAAGATTCTTGCAACAGTGAGCAAATCTCTTTCCACATCAAACAAAATCCGGTAATCTCCAACTCTCATACGATATTTGGGAACATGGTTTGTCAACTGTTTTATCTGGGGGAGGTCAGGGAAGGATTGTAGCTTGTTTACAGCTTCCTTAATCTTCTGCCTGTATGGATCGTTGATCCTTTTCAGATCTTTGAGTGCAGATCTGGTGACTTCTACCCTCATTGTTTCATAAATTCCTCAAGCGAGACGGTCTCTTCGCCTTTGGTCTCCTCAATGCGTTTATAATCCTCATCATCAGGAGAGAGTATCTCTATCCCTTCGGGCAACGGAATCTTTTTCTTTTGCAGCATCTGCCGCAGCAGAAGGTTCACTCCGTTGCTCAAGCTGATACCGTACTGCTTGAAGAAGGCCTTGGCTTCATCTTTGAGGGCTTCATCGATGTAAATATTGGTACGGGCTTTGGTACTCATCGTTGGCTCCTTAAAACACAACTATAACACAAAAAATGTGTTGTAATGATTTGCTCAATATCAGCCACCATAAAACCCTGAAATGAGGGCCTTCTTCGATCTGCTCATCCGGACGGACCCCACCGTCATCTGACTTTCAACAGCAATGCTTCAATATCGACCGTATCGACCTGTTCCGGCTTCAAGTACCTTTTCGCATATTCCAAATAGACGCCAGATTGTAAAAACAGTTTGAATACCTCCCCGTCAAGATGGCCGTGTTCGACCATGTTCGCCATGATCGCCAGCGATTCCGACAGCGTTTTGGCTTTTTTGTAGGGCCGGTCGGCGGCGGTGAGCGCCTCGAACACATCCGCAATCGCCATGATCCGTGCCGGTACCGACAGCTGTGCCGCATCGAGCCCCCGGGGATAGCCGCTGCCGTCGAGCGATTCATGGTGCGTACCCGCATACTCGGGAATACGCCGCATCGCCTCGGGGAACGGCAGGCGTTCGAGCATCTTGATCGTCATGATGACGTGTTCTTGAATTTTGTAGCGCTCTTCGGGCGTCAACGTGCCGTAGGGCACGCAAAGGTTGTACAGCTCGCCGCGGTTGTAAAGCAGCTCGGGTACCGGTGTCGTGAACCCGTCGGCCGCATAAGCCGCAGCATCGAAACCTTCACGCGCGATGCGATGTTCGGGCTTGTCGTCGAGCAGACGTTCCGTTGCAGGCAGTGCCGGTGCAGGCGCAGGCTTTCGGCGGGCTTCTTCCTCGGAAATGCCCAGCCGGTCGTCGAAATGCCGCTGCCACGTTCGCGACGCAATCTCGCGCAGACGTTCGCAGGCGTTTTTGTCGGTCGCTTCGGTACCTATATTGGCCTCGGCGACAAAGGCAAACGCGTCTTGCAGCCAGCGGCGTTCTTCTTCGAGCGCCTGCAGCAGGACATTTTCGTCCTCACCGCGGGCAATCCCCCGCCAATACGCAATTTCGGCATCACGCCACAGCACTTCGAAACGGGTACGGATTTCGTGAATGCGATTGTAAATCGTTTCGAGTTTCGTCGCTTTGTCGACGACGTATTCGGGCGTCGTGATTTTGCCGCAGTCGTGCAGCCACGCCCCGCGTTCGAAGGCTTCCCACGCTTCGGCATCGTCGAAACGAAAATCGGCGAAAGCGCCTTCGGTTTTCGCCTGCGCGGCACGGGCGAGCATTTCGGCGATCACCGGCACACGGCGGCAGTGCCCGCCCGTATACGGCGACTTGGCGTCGATCGCTTCGGCGATAAGCCGGATAAAACCGTCGAGCAGACGTTTTTGCGATGCCTGATAGTCGCGAATGCTCTGCGCCATCTGCACCAGCGAATGCGAAAGCTGCCGAAATTCGACGATGGGCGTCGGCACGGGCCGGACCTCATCGAAACGGCGGGCTTTTATTTTGTCGTTTTCGGCCATCAGCGCGTGAATCGGTCGCACGATACGTTCCGTCGTAAACCGCACCAGCGGCAGCATCGCCAGCATCACGAGCAAGGCGGCGGCGATCTCGAACGGCAGCACCCGCAAATAGGGCTTCAGCATCGTCGCTTCATCGACACTGAAACCGATCTGAACGCCGTCAGCACGGTTCGGGTCGAGCGGCATACGCATCCCCAAACGCCGCTTGCCGTCGCGTTCGTAAGCAAACACGTGTCCTGCCGAACGCACATCAACCGTACCCCGTGCGAAACGCGCGAACGTTTCCGGTTTCGTTTCAGACGAAGCCACGACCTTTCCCGCCCCCGTGAACATCGTGATCTCGTTGTCCGGTGCGAATTTCAGCGACCGAAACAACGCACCGAGATGCCTCAGCGTAAAATCGAGCGCAAGCACCGTCGCATTGCGGTCGACCTGCTTCACATACGTGATACCCGGTTTTTTGAGATTGTAGAACAGGTACGGTTCGGTCCTTGAAACCGTACCCGGATGATCAAGCGCCAACCGGTACCACGGCCGCGGCAGCACCTTGTAGTGTGCCGGCTCTTTGCGATGCCCCGTCCAGCGGTACGACGCATCGAAAAAATCGAAATGGCGTACGCGCGTGCCGTTTTCGTCGAACACTTTGACGACCATCCATCGCGTACCTTCGGGCACATTGTAGAATTTCCGCAGCGACACATCGCTGTTGAGGTTGACGGCTTCGAAAAGATCGCCGTTGCCGTACCCGAGATACACGGCATAGATATTCTCGTCATCACGCATCGGCGTCGCGAGCAGCCGCATCAGTTCGGCCTGATGATGGGCTCGGGGCGCATGCGTGATACCGGGGTACTCCGCCATCAAATCCAGCGTATGGCGCGCCAGCTCGTCGCGCGCCTGCACGACCGTCACGACCTTGTCCGCCATCTGATGAAACGCTTTCGATGCCGCGTCGCAGGCCATCCGTTTCGCGAAATAGTACTGCACGCCGATCAGCAACGCCGACAAAACCGTCACGACCAGCAGCATATTGGCCAAAATTTTGGTGCGTATGGTGATTTTACGGGGCATCGCAGGCTTCTTTCATTCGTTTGGTATTATTCTAACGTAACGCCAAAGAAAACCGCTTCTTTCATGCATTTTTGTTCTACAAAATCGAGACCGTTCCCCATAAAATGCCGTGATCATCGCTTCTAAACGTTTTAACAATTTCAATAGAGTACTATGCTATAGTAAAGTGTCAGAAACACAAAATATCCCGGTCTGAAAATATCACGTACGTATGTCACGACAAAACGAAAGAAAAAACGATGGAATTCCAAATTGTTACCGACCCGCAGCTGCTTGACCGTGTCTATGCATTTCGCTACGA
>CAZYEW010000035.1:13836-18067 GCA_964646705.1 uncultured Sulfurimonas sp. | reverse complement strand
CACCTCCACATGCACCGTCAGCCACAATGCATCGGCAGACGTCTGCGCAACCCGGTGGCGGCGATGCGCGGCGATCAGCAGGGTGTCGCCGCGATGCAGCTGCACCGGCGTACCGTCTTCGAATTCAAGCAGTGCCGTGCCTTCGAGCAGGACCAGCCATTCGTCGTCGTGCTGGTCGTACCACTGCGTGCGGGCCAGGTTCGAAACGATCCGGCGAATGCCGACGCACGGGCTTTCGTACAAAACGGTTTCGGTTTCGCCGCCCTCTTTGGGCCGCTCGAACGCATAGAGGTTCAAAACTGCTCCATCAGCCGCCGCAGCCAGCCGGCCAGCCCGCTTTGCGCCGCTTGCACCGTGACCGAACGGTCGATTTCGGCCATCAGATGCTGCGCGACGCTTTCAAGCTGTTTCGTCGGACGCGAACGCGGAAAATCGCGCACGAAACTGGCACGCCGTTTGACCGCATGGGCGACTTTTTCGTCTTTGTCGAGCCATCCGAGCAGTTCGAGCTCAAGCGAATCGCCGATGTTCTCGCGTGCGACATGGCGCAGTTTCGTGAAGATATTTTTCGCCTCGGTCGCCCCGTGTACCTGATTGAGAATCATCCCGATACGCTGGCGGTGGCGGGCGGTCACTTTGATCGTCGCGTAGGCGTCGGTCAGTGCCGCGGGGTCGGGGACCGTCACCACGATCACGTCGTCTGCCGAGCGCAAAAAGAGCTGGGTCCGCTCGCCGATGCCCGCGCCGGTGTCGATCAGCATGATGTCGATATCTTCGAGGCGCTCGGCGTCTTGCATCAACCGGGTGAACATCTGCGCATCGGCATAGCGAAAAATTTCCTCGCCGCTTTCGCCCGGAATAAGCAGCAGGTTCGGCCGCACCTCGACGATGACATCGTCGAGCGTCGCCTCGCCTTTGAGGACGTGCAGCATGTTTTTCGGCGTCGAAACATTGAACATCACGTCGAGGTTGGCCAGCCCGATGTCCGCATCGAACACCGCCACTTTGAGTCCGCTGAACGACAACAACATCGCCAGGTTCGAGGTGATCGTACTTTTACCGACGCCGCCCTTGCCGCTGGTTACGGCGACGAAGCGGGTTTTGCGTGCCGTCGCACTCACGGCATCTCCTTTTCCCAGCGCCCCAGTGCCGGCGCACCGCGCCTGCGGCGTGCCGCCAGCAGCCAGCGCAGCGGCAGCGTCACGCTTTCACGCTCGCGCCAACGCGGATGCGGAACGCTGAGGCGTTCATCATGAATGCGGCGGTCCGCATAGAACAAAATATCCAAATCGAGGGTTCGCGGGGCGTTGGGGAAACTGCGCACCCGGCCGAAACGGCGTTCGACTTCGAGCAGGTAGCGCATCAGGGCTTTGGGCGGCAACGCGGTGCGCACGACCGCCACCGTGTTCAGAAAATCGTTTTGTTCGACAAAACCGAACGGCGGATTTTTCAGCACCGGCGCCGTCTCGACGGGCACGAGCCCGCGCGAACTTCGCCAGTAGCGCATCAGCCGCTCGAACCGCCTCGCCGTATCGCCGACGTTGCCGCCGATGCCGATCACGACGAGTGCGCCCCGCCCTTTGTCGGCGAAACATGCCGGAAACTGCGGCAGGTCGATGCGCGTCAATGCGTCGTCGATGCGGCGGCGCTTCATGATTACGGCTTTATTGTTGTTGCTGTTGCTGCTGCGCCTGGCGTGCCGCGGCGATTTCGTTGAAAATCTGAATCATGCCGATCATCGCCAGATGGTAGCCGAACGGACCGAAGCCCACGATCGACGACGAACAGACCGGAGCGATCATGTTGGTTTTGCGGAACTCTTCGCGGCGGTGGACGTTGCTGACGTGTACTTCGATCGTCGGGAGGTTGACCGCGGCGATAGCGTCGCGAATGGCGATCGAAGTGTGGGTGTAGGCTGCCGGGTTGATGATGATGCCGTCGGCATCGCCGTAGCACTCCTGGATACGGTCGACGATTTCGCCTTCGAGATTGCTCTGGAAAAACTCGATTTCGATCTTGTTCTGTTCGGCGAAGTCTTTCATCTGCTGGTGGATCTGTTCGAGCTTCATCGGCCCGTAGATCTGCTGTTCGCGAATGCCGAGCATGTTGAGGTTGGGTCCTTGAATGACTGCAATTTTCATGGAAATCCTTATCTGACTTTAAATTGGATCGGCTATTATACGATTCACTCCATTAAAAGGCTCTTCACCGTCATGAAGATCATTGCACCGTCGGGCATTCTGACCCCCGAAGGCATCGAAACCGGGCTTGCCGTAGCCTTCGACGAAAGCATCGTCGCCGTCGGCCCCGCCGAACGCATCGAACGCGACTACCCCGATGCCGAGCATTGGCCGACCCCGCCGAACGCGCTGCTGATGCCGGGGCTGATCAACGCGCACGTGCATCTGGAATTCAGCGCCAACAAAACGACCCTGCGCTACGGCGATTTCGTCGACTGGCTCTACAGCGTCATCGAACATCGCGATACGCTGATCGGTGCGTGCGATACGGCGTGCATGCAAAACGCCGTCGACGCGATGCTGCGAAGCGGCATCACGGCGTTCGGCGCGGTCAGTTCGCACGGCAAAGACCTCGCCGCCGCGGCGAACGCCCCGCAAAAAGTCGTCTTTTTCAACGAAGTTATCGGCTCGCAGGCCGCGATGGCCGACGCGCTCTATACCGATTTTCTTTCGCGCCTCGACGCGGCCAAAGCCGTGAAGCGTAGAGGCTTTCATGCCGCCGTCGCAATCCATTCACCCTATTCCGTGCACCCCGCACTGATTCGCCGCGCCCTCGAAGTCGCCCGAAACGAAGGCCTCAAAGTCAGCGCCCACTACCTTGAAAGCCCGGCCGAACGGCAGTGGCTCGAAGCGAACGACGGCGCGTTCAAACCCTTTTTCGAACAGTTTCTCCAGCAAACGTACGCCGTCAACGACGCCGAGAGTTTCCTCGACCTGTTCGAGGGGACCCCGACGCTGATGACCCACGTCGTCCACGCGGACGACAGGCAGCTGAAACGGCTTGCCGATGCCGGCCATACGGTCGTGCACTGCCCCGTTTCGAACCGGCTGCTCGGCAACGGCGCCATCGATCTCGACGCGCTCGAACGCCACGGCATCTCCTGGCTGACGGGGACCGACGGATTGAGTTCGAACTATACCCTCGACCTCTTCGAAGAGATGAAAATCGCCCTGTTCATGCATGCCGACGCGCCGCTGCTGCCGCTGTCTTTGCGGCTGCTCAACAGCGTCACCGTCGATGCGGCCAAAGCCCTCGGGCTCGACACCGGCGTGATCGCGCCGGGCATGGCGGCCGACATGCTGCTGCTTTCGCTCGACCATACCCCGGGTGAGCAGACACCGCTGCACCTGCTGCTGCAGCGCTACCCCGCCGATACGATCTTCATCGACGGCGTTCCCGTCGCGCAGGAGTAACCTATGGATATTTTGAAGAAACTTTTCTCACCCGTCGCCGCGACGATGGACTACATTCAAAACCACTTCAAAGCCCTGCTCTTTTTGCTGCTGCTGATCGTCTTGTTCTACCCCACGCAAAAAGAGCACCTCGAACCCAACAATCTGCAGTCCGTCGAACTCGTCGGGCCGATCTTCGATACGACCGCAACGGTCAAAGCCCTCGACAAAGCCCGGGAAAACGACGGCATCAAAGGAGTACTGCTCGTGATCGACTCCCCCGGCGGTGCCGTCGCGCCTTCGCTCGAAGTCGCCTACGCCCTCAAGCGGCTCGAACGCGAAAAACCCGTCGTCGTCTATGCCAGGGGGCTGCTGGCCAGCGGGGGCTACTACGCCGCGATCTGGGCCGATAAAATCGTCGCCAATCCCGGCGCGCTCGTCGGCTCTATCGGCGTCATTATGGAAGGGGTCGATCTGCACGGCCTGATGACGAAAATCGGCATTCGGACCCAGGTCGCCAAGGCCGGAAAATACAAACAGGTCGGCACACCCGACAGGGCATGGACCCCCGACGAAAAAGCCGAAATCGACAAAGTCATTCACGGTACCTACGAAATGTTCGTGCACGACGTCGCGGACGCCCGGCACCTCGACATGAATCGCAGCCGCGACTTCGCCGATGCGCATATCTTCACCGCCGCCCAGGCCAAAGCGGTCGGGCTCGTCGATGAAATCGGCGTCGAATACGATGCCAAACGCACGCTCGAAAAGCTCGCCAAGGTCGAAAAACCCGTCTGGAACGAGAAAAGCGGCTTCGA
>CAZYEW010000035.1:0-13736 GCA_964646705.1 uncultured Sulfurimonas sp. | reverse complement strand
CACCGATGAAACGACCCGATCCCATCGACGAAGAAGTTCTGTTCGACGGACGCAGCCTGATTTCCGAAACCGACCTCAAAGGCGTTATCACCTTCGTCAATCGGAAATTCGTGGAAATGACCGGTTATTCGAAACAAGAGGCCGTCGGCCAGCCTCACAGCATTTTGCGTCACCCCGATATGCCCAAGGCCGCTTTCGAGCAGATGTGGAAAATCATCAAAGAAGGAAAAACCTGGGAAGGCTACGTCAAAAACCTGCGCAAAGACGGCAAGTACTACTGGGTCGTCGTCACCATCGTTCCAAAAAAAGACGAAGACGGCAATATCATCGGCTACATTGCATCGCGCAAAATGCCCGACCGTACCCGACTGAAACAGATTATCGAGCAATACAAAGAGATGCTCGCAAAAGAGTGAGTCTTCTCACTGCTTCATCAGCATATACGCAAAACTCCCCAACATGACGGGAACCGTCGCCATCGAAACGATAAACAGAAGCATCGTCGTCATTGCACCCTCCTCTTTGTCATCGTCAGGTATCTTACGCCAATGAAATGTGAAAAAACGGGCATGCCCTTGCTTCGCGGATAACGTCTCGACAAACTCGACTCACACATGTTAGCTCGAAAAACGCGTTTTAATCTCGTAATTTTCTCGCCTTTCCAAGCCAGTTTTAAGGATAACGCTAAGTTTTTTATGCTACAGTTGCAGCAAGGTAAGTGTTTTACCTGGGTTATAAACCTCTGGCGCAGAGCGTTTTGCGACTCTGTAAAACAAAAGTTTCGTTAGCGAAGAAGAGGACTCGAGCACTCTTTTTCGTTTCTACCGCTTGACCTCGATTTTCCCTCAACGTTATTTTCACCTACCCCGATTTTTGAGCCTAAAATGGTATGATGTCATACTTTGTTTTGGAGATGCCGTTGTCTAAACGCAAAATCATCGTCGCGCTGAGTGGAGCCAGCGGTGCCGAACTGGGGCTCAGAGCGCTCAAAAAACTCGACGGCCGTTTCGAAAAGCACCTGATCGTCTCGGAGCATGCCGATACCGTCTTGAAAGAAGAAGGCATGCGCGTGCACCGAAACGACGAGATCGGCGCACCGGTCGCGTCGGGCTCTTTCGGTGCCGACGTGATGCTGATCATACCGTGCAGCATGAACACGCTTGCCAAAATCGCCTGCGGGATCGCCGACAACCTCGTCACCCGTACCGCGGCGGTGATGATCAAAGAACGCAAGACGCTGCTGCTCGCGCCGCGAGAGATGCCTTTTTCGGCGATCGCGCTGGAAAATATGCTCAAACTCGCGCGGCTCGGCGTTATTGTCGCGCCGCCGGTGCCGGCTTATTACAGCCGCCCCGAGACGCTCGAAGCGATGGAAGATTTTATCATCGGCAAATGGTTCGATCTCGTCGGCATCGAAAACGATCTCTACCGAAGGTGGAAAACCGATGCGTAAAACCGCACTTTATCCGGGAACGTTCGACCCCATCACCAACGGCCATTTCGACATCGTCGAACGGGCCCGCAACCTTTTCGACCGCGTTGTCGTCGCGGTCGCCGAATCACCGGGGAAGAAACCGATGTTCACCCTCGACGAGCGGGTCCGTATGGCCAGGGCGGCCACCGAAAGCATCGACGGCGTCGACGTGATCGGTTTCGACAACCTCACTATCGACCTTGCCCGCGAACACGGAGCGAAGATTCTGATCCGGGGCCTGCGCGCGGTCAGCGATTTCGAATACGAACTGCAGCTTGGGTACCTGAACAATTCCCTCGACGACTCCATCGAAACGGTCTACCTGATGCCCAAGCTTCAGCACGCTTTCATCAGTTCGTCGATCGTGCGCAATCTGCTGGCGTTCAACGGCCGCACCGACCACCTGCTGCCCGCGCCCGTCGAGGCGATCATTCGAAGGATGGACTCATGTACCTTGCGATAGAGGGCATCGACACCGCGGGCAAATCGACGCAGATCGCACGGCTGCGCGAGCGCTTTCGCGATGCCGTCTTCACCAAAGAACCCGGCGGCACGAAGACCGGCGAACGGATCCGCAGCCTTCTGCTCGAAACCGGTGTGGCGTCCGAACGTGCCGAACTGCTGCTGTTTCTTGCCGACCGCAGCGAACACGTCGCCGAAATCGTCGTGCCCAACCGCAACCGGCTGATCGTCAGCGACCGGTCGGCGGTTTCGGGCATCGCCTACGCGATGGCCGCCGAGCGTTTCAGCCCCGACGAGCTGCTGCGGCTCAACCGTTTCGCGACCGGCGGCATCTTTCCCGATGTCGTCGTCATTTTGAAACTCGACGAAGCCGAGCTTTCCCGCCGGCTGGCGATGAAAACGCCCGATGCGATCGAAATGCGCGGCACGGACTACCTGCTGCAAATTCAAGCCCGCCTTGAAACAGCCGCCGGGCTGCTTGAGCTTCCGACCGTCGTGATCGACGCGGCGCTGCCGCCCGAGCGCATTACCGACGCCATCGCCGACCTTATCGAAAAAGGAGACACATGATCCGCTCACTGCGCGGAATGAACGACATTCTTCCCCCGGAAAACGCCCGCTTCGAACGCTTTATCGCCACGGCGACCGAAATCGCCCGGCGCTACGGGTTCACTTACGTCGAAACGCCGCTGCTCGAGGAGACCGCGCTGTTCAAACGCTCCGTCGGCGAAAGCAGCGACATCGTCGGCAAAGAGATGTACCAGTTCACCGACAAAGGCGGCAACGACGTCTGCCTGCGCCCCGAAGGAACCGCCGGCGTCGTGCGTGCCTTCGTGCAGCACAAACTCGACCGTGCCGGCGGCATTCACCGCTGGTTCTACCACGGCCCGATGTTTCGCTACGAACGCCCGCAAAAAGGACGGCTGCGCGAATTTCACCAGTTTGGCTGCGAAAGCTTCGGCGTCGCCTCGGTTTACGAAGACGTGACGATCATTCAGATGATCTGCGATATCTTCGACGCCCTGGGCATCGGCTACCGGCTTAAAATCAACTCGCTGGGCGACCGCAACTGTATGCCGCAGTACCGCGAAAAACTCGTCGCTTTCCTCGACGGCTGCGGCGATGCCGTCTGCGAAGACTGCCGCCGCCGCAAAGCGACCAACCCCATTCGGGTGCTCGACTGCAAAAACGAAACCTGCCAAAGCCTCTACGCCGACGCGCCCAAGCTGATCGACAATCTCTGCGAAGGCTGCGACGCCGACTTCTCGGCGCTGAGGGCCGCACTCGACGATGCCGGCATCGCCTACGACGTCGACACCCATCTGGTGCGCGGGCTCGACTACTATTCCAAAACCGCTTTCGAATTCGTCAGCGACGCCATCGGCGCGCAAAGCGCCATCGCCGGCGGCGGCCGTTACGACCGGCTCGTCGAATTTCTCGACGGGCGCCCCACTCCGGCGGTCGGTTTCGCCATCGGCATCGAACGGCTGCTCGAACTGATCGACATGCCCGAATCCGAACGCGAAGGCTACTACCTCGGCGTACTCGACGCCGAATCGCTGCCGCAGATTCTCCGGCTCGCCGCGACGCTTCGCCAACGCGAAAAAGTCGTCGTCGAATACGCGCCAAAAAGCCTCAAGGCCCACCTCAAAGGTGCCGACCGCATCGCCGCACGCCGCTGCGCGGTCATCGGAGAGAACGAACGCGCCCAAAACGCCGTCTGGGTCAAGGACCTCGAAGCCAAAAGCGAATCGGTCGTCCCGATGGCGTCGTTTTAAGGCACAGCGGCCATGCAGCAGCCTTACGGACTCGACATCTGGGGCGATCAGAACTTTGTGATCCGCGACGGGCAGGTGCATATCAACTACAAAAGCTCTCCCGCCCTGCTCGATATCGTTACCGCCGTGCGCAACGAAGGGCTGCGCGGTCCCGTTATTTTGCGCTTTCCGCACCTGGTCGCCAAACAGATCCGCACCCTCTACGAAAATTTCCGCCGCGCCATCGACGAAAACGGCTACAGGGGAAGATTCAAAGCCGTCTACCCGCTCAAAGTCAACCAGTACCCCGAAGTCGTCCGCGCCGTCGTCGATGCCGGACGCGACTACCGCTACGGGCTCGAAGCCGGTTCCAAAGCCGAGCTGATTCTCGCCATGGCCTACACCCCGACGGGCTCGCCGATCACCGTCAACGGGTTCAAAGACGAAGAGATGATCACGATAGGATTTCTCGCCGCGCAGATGGGGCACGACATCACACTGACTATCGAGGGCATCGGCGAGCTGGAGTCGATCATCGAGGTTGCGCAAAAAACGCCCTACCGCATTCCGAACATCGGCATCCGAATCCGGCTGCATAGCGGCGGCAGCGGCATCTGGGCCAAAAGCGGCGGGATGCAGGCGAAATTCGGGCTCACGTCGACCGAGCTGCTCGAAGCCCTCGACCTGCTCAAACGCCACGGCCTGCTGGAGCGTTTCACGATGCTGCATTTTCATATCGGTTCGCAAATGGAAGAGATCGCCCCGCTCAAACGCGCACTGCGCGAAGCGGGCAACATCTACGCCGAGCTCAAGCACATGGGTGCCGACGCGCTGCGCGCGATCAACATCGGCGGCGGGCTTTCGGTGGAATATGCCCAGCACCCGTCCAAACGGATGCGCAACTACAGTCTCAAAGAGTTCGCCAACGACGTCGTCTTCGTGCTCGGCGAAATCATGAAGGCCAAAGGGGTCGAACAGCCCGATATCGTGACCGAATCGGGCCGGTTCATCACGGCCTCGCACGCCGTGCTCGTCGCGCCCGTACTCGAACTTTTTTCCCACGACTATCAGGAGCGTTCCTTGCGTTTCAAACCGGTCAATCCCCCGCTGATCGAAGAACTGCGCGAACTCAACGCCCTGCTCACCTCGGGCAACAGCATCGAATTCCTTCACGACGCGCTCGACCATCTCGAATCGCTGCTCAAGCTTTTCGAACTGGGCTACATCGACCTGCAAGACCGCTCCAACGCCGAAATCCTGGTACATCTCATCATCAAAAAAGCGCTCTATCTCAAGCAGGGGAGCTTAACGCCAGAAATCGAAAAGCTGCAAGAACGCCTGCAAGAACGCTACCTCGTCAACAGTTCGTTTTTCCAGAGCATGCCCGACTACTGGGGACTGGGGCAGCACTTTCCCGTCATGCCGCTCGACCGGCTCGACCAGCCTGCCATCCGTGCCGCGTCGCTGTGGGACATCACCTGCGACAGTGACGGAGAAATCGGCTTCGACCCGACCGCCCCGTTGTACCTGCACGACGTCAATCTCGACGACGAAGAGTATTTTCTCGGCTTTTTCAACATCGGTGCCTACCAGGAGACGCTGGGCATGCACCACAACCTTTTCAGCCACCCCAGCGAAGTGACGATCGACGTCGACGACCGGGGATTTCGTTTTGCCAACTTCGACGAGGCCGAAAACATTCTCGAAATCCTCGCGAATCTCGAATACGATCCCGATTCGGTTTTAAATCAACTTGAAAAACGGCTTGCGGAAGCCGACTTTATCGCAGAAGAAGCCAAAAACGATACACTTTCGTCACTGAAAGACTACCTGGCGCAAAACGGCTATTTGCGTACGACCAAATGAAAGCGGGACAGGACGTGGGGCTTTTCGCACAAATCAAAGAAGATTTCATCAATATCTACCACAACGACCCCGCCATCAAAAGCCGTTTCGAACTGTTTTTCAACTACCCCGGCGTCTGGGCCGTCACCTGGTACCGCATCGCCAACCGCTTGTACCGCAAAGGCTTTCGGCGCACCGCACGGCTGATCATGGCCTTCAACCAGCTGCTGACCAATATCGACATCCATCCGGGCGCGACGATCGGTCGGCGGCTTTTCATCGACCACGGCATCGGCGTCGTCATCGGCGAAACCGCCGTCATCGGTGACGACGTACTGATCTATCAGGGCGTCACTCTCGGCGGGGTCAGCCTCGAACCCGACGTCAAACGCCATCCCACCGTCAAAAGCCACGCGGTTATCGGAGCGGGAGCCAAGGTGCTCGGCGACATCACCATCGGCAAGCGTGCGAAAATCGGCTCGAACTCCGTCGTGGTCAAATCGGTGCCCGACGACTCGACCGCCGTGGGCATACCCGCGCGGATCGTGCAAAAAGGGCGCGACAGAGATCCGCTGAGCCACAACAAACTGCCCGATATCGACAAAGAACTCTTCGAGTACCTTCTCAAACGCGTCGCGGTCCTCGAACATGTTTTGATGAAAGACAATACCGAAATCCTCGAACAGGACCTCGAACTCGAACATATCTATCACGCTTTCCTCAACGCGATGAAGAACTGATGGCGATCCGACTTCTTTTTTACGGCGTCCTTCTCGCCGTCACCGTACTTGCTTTTTTGCCCTCGTACGAGTCCCTGCCCGACGTCGTTTCTTTAAGCGACGTGCTCAACCATTTCGCCGCTTTTGCGACCCTTTCCGTGCTGTTCGCCTTCGCCCATCCGCGGATATCGTGCAAGCAGCGCGCGCTTTGGCTGCTTGCCTACGGCATGTTCATCGAAGCCGTTCAGCATTTTCTGCCCAATCGCTGTGCCTCGGCCGAAGACCTCGCCGTCGACGCTGCGGGCATCGCCGCCGGGTGGTTACTACGCACCATGCTGCGCAAATACCGCTTTTTGACGTTGTTCTAACACCGCAAATGCTATAATCGAGAAAATCTATCAAAGGTGTCTTCATGCAACTGACCGACCGCATCAACGTTCTTTCCGAGTCGATCACCATCGCCATCACCACCCTGGCACAGGAACTGCGCGCGCAGGGCAAAAACGTACTCAGTTTTTCCGCCGGCGAACCCGATTTCGGCACGCCCCGCGTCATCAAAGACGCCGCGATCGCGGCGATCGAAGGCGACAAAACGCGCTATACGCCCGTCGACGGCATTCCCGAGCTCAAAGCCGCCATCATCGACAAACTTGCACGCGACAACGGCCTGCATTACGAAATGAATCAGGTCATCGCCAACAACGGTGCCAAACATTCGCTTTTCAACCTGTTTCAGGCAACGATTCAAGACGGCGACGAAGTCATCATCCCCGCCCCCTACTGGGTCACCTACCCCGAACTCGTCAAATACTCCGGCGGCGTTCCCGTCACGATCGAAACCGACGACGCAAGCGGCTTCAAAATGACGCCCGAGCAGCTGCGCGCCGCGATCACGCCCAAAACGAAGATGCTGATCATCACCACGCCTTCGAACCCCACCGGCGCGGTCTATTCGCGCGAGGAACTCGAAGCGATCGGCGAAGTGCTTGCGGGCACCGACATCATCGTCGCCAGCGACGAAATGTACGAAAAACTGATCTACAAAGGCAGCTTCACCTCGGTCGCCTCGATCAGCGACGATATGTTCCGCCGTACCGTCACCATCAACGGCCTTTCCAAATCGGTCGCGATGACGGGCTGGCGTTTCGGCTACATGGCCAGCGCCGACGCCGAAATGATCAAAGCGACGAAAAAACTGCAAAGCCAGAGCACGTCGAACATCAACTCCATCACCCAGCACGCCGCGATCAAAGGGCTCGACGGCAGTGCCGACGCCGATATCGAGCGTATGCGCCGGGCGTTTGAAAAACGGCGCCTCGAAGCGGTCGAGCTTTTCAACGCCGTCGACGGCCTCTCGGTCGTCGCTCCCGACGGTGCGTTCTACCTGTTCGTCAACATCAAAGGCGTTACCGGCGATTCGCTGACGTTTTGCAAACGTCTGCTCGAAGAAGAAGAGGTCGCGGTCGTTCCGGGTGTGGCTTTCGGGCTTGACGGCTATTTCCGCTTCAGCTTCGCCACCGATATCGATACCATCCGCGAAGGTATCGCCCGCATCGCACGCTTCGTCGAAAACTACTGAGCACCGCGATAGCGCGCTGCCCTTTGTGCTTCGCTAATCGTTTTGTGCTTCGAGAATATTGTAACGCCTGAGGATTTCGGGCAACAATTCGATCGCTTTTTTGCGTTCGATCGCCACTTTGATGCCGTCGCTGTTCTCGATGACGGCGAACTTCCCTTTTCCTTCGGCGAGGCGGCGTTTGAAATCGTCGAAATCACGATATTTCTCGCCGTCGATCTTGTCGACGGGCCACAGCGTGAATCCGTAGTTTCCGACACTCAGCTCACTCGCCAGCACTTTCAGCAGCACGACGATCTCGGTGCGCTCGTTCGTAGGCCATTTGGTTAAAAAATAACGCAGGTCGCTTTTGTACTTCGAAGCCCGCAGCAAATTGGCGTTGAGCGGCGAAAAGACGTAGCCGCCGAAAATGGTATAGCGGGGACGTTTGTCGTAACGGTAGGTGTCGATCATCAAAAAATCGTCCACCGTGTGGCGCAGCGCAATAACGACCGAAAACGGTTTGCCTTTGCGCTCGAATCCCAATGTAACCGTCTCACCCATCTGGTGCAGATCGAGGTAGTACTTGAAAGGGGTGAACTCACCCTTGCGAAATTCCACCGTACCGTCGTCCTCGACAGCGTGGCCGTCGATGGTGCGCAGAATATCGCCGGGACGAACCTTGCCGCAAAGTTCCGAATTGAACGTCACGTAGATCACCAGCTGCCCCGTCTCGTTCTCGTCGAGGCCGTAGAGGCGCTTGAGTGCGGGGCTTTCGAGATCTTCGGTCATGATTCCGATTTCGGCGAAACCGTCGTAGCGGCCGTCGGCGATATCGTTTAGAAAATGGCGAATGATCGGCACGGGCACAAGGTAGCCGATATTCTGGGATTTGGTGCGGTTTTGCATCACAATGCCGATCACCTTGCCGTCACTGATCGCCGGCCCCCCGCTGTTGCCGGGGTTGATCGCCGCATCGACCTGAATGGCCAGAAAAGACTCGCCGCTGTGGCTGTAACGGTGATGCTCGATACGCGACACGATCCCCGTCGTTACGCTCAGCGTCCTGCCCCCGGCCGGATAGCCGTAGACGGCGATTTTCTGCTGCACGTAAGGCAGCGCGTCGAAAGCGAGCGCGGGGAGATCGTCGAAAAAATGCGGGTCGTCGACGCCGAGTACCGCCAAATCGGCCTGATGCGAAACGAACAGGACCTTGGCGCGGTAGCGTTTGCGCTCCCCGTATTTTTGCACTTCCAAAAAGGTCTGGTTGGCGACGACGTGGGCGTTGGTCAAAATCCGCTTGCCGGCAATGACGCAACCCGATCCCGTCGCGCGCCCGATCGACTCGTTCCACGGTTCAAGGTTGTTGAAGGCCTGATACACCGTAAAAATTTTGACGATCGAAGCCTTGACGGGGTCGTTTTCGAACGTATCGGCAGCAAAGACCGTCAGTGAGAAAAAAAGTGCAAAAAAGAGTGCGGAAAGTTTTGGCACGGGAGACTCCCATTGCGCCCGAAGGCGCAGAAGATCACTTCAGTTTTTCGAGTGCGGCGATGACCGCGTCGAGGTCGTCGAGGGGGATATGGACTTTCCATTCGGGATTCGTCGCGTCGCCGTCGAGCGAAATGCCGATGCTTGCGACCGTACCGCTGTTTTTGCCGTAAGGCTCGTTGATTTTCGAAATGGAAATGACCCCGTTTTTCGTTCCCGAAAGCGGGAGTGTGGTTTCGACCGTTGTTTCTTTTGACATGGTTGCCTCCTTATGAAATATTGTCTTTTACTATATCACACTATTTCAGCATTTTGGAAAACAGCGCCTGCAATTTGAGCCATTTCCGATGCTCCATCAGCGGAAATCCGCTGTAGACACCGGAGGTTTTGACATGATTGCTCACCCCTCCGCGTGCGGCGATCGTCGTAAAGGGCGCAATACTCAGATGCCCTGCCGTCGCGCTCTGCCCGCCCATGACGACGTTGCGTCCGAGCGTCGAAGAGCCCGCCAGCCCCACCTGCGAAACGATCACGCTGTATTCGCCGATCACGCAGTTGTGGCCGATTTGCACGAGGTTGTCGATACGCACGCCCCGTTTGACGACCGTCGATCCGAACGCCGCACGGTCGATCGTGGTATTGGCACCGATTTCGACGTCGTCTTCGATCACGACGTTGCCGTTTTGATGAATTTTGACATGCGTGCCCGTTTTGGTCGTGGCGAAACCGAATCCGTCGCTGCCGATCACCGCTCCGGCATGGACGATGCATCCGCTGCCCACCGCGCAGTCGCGATAGACGGTGACGTTGGGGTAAAGCACGGTACCGTCGCCGATGCGTACGTCGTTGCCGACGAAAACACCCGGCATCAGGTGGCAGTTTTTCCCGATGACACATCCGTCGGCCAAAAAGACGTTCGCTTCGATCACGCTGCCTTCGCCGACTTTCGGCGGCGTCGTGTGCTTTTCGAGCCGCGGCGGGGCAAACAGCGCCGAAGCTTCGGCAAGCTTCAAATACGGTTCGTCGACGACGAGCGCCGCAACGCCTTCGGGCAGTTTGTCGGCATATTCCGCCTCGACCAGTACCGCCGCGGCGTTGGTATGCGGCAGCTTGGAAACGTATTTTTTGTTCTGCAAAAACGCGATTTGTTCGGGTGTCGCGTCATCGAGGGTATTGAGCCCGGTGATGTCGACGTCTTTGCCGTGAAAGTCGATGTTCAGGGTTTCGCACAGCGCCGAAAGTTTCATTAGCTATCCTTTGACGAGTTTGGCCAGTTTCGCCTGAAGCTTCACCCACACGCGGTGTTCCATCAGCGGGTAGCCGCTCCAGACTTTGCCGCCTTCTTTGATCGACTTGGTCACGCCGGCACGGGCGGTAAACGTCGAAAACGGGGCAATGTCGAGATGGTCGGAAAACGCCGTCTGGCCGCTGACCACGCAGTTGCGCCCCAGCTTCGTCGAGCCGCCGACGCCGACCTGTGCGACGAAAATGCCGTGTTCGCCGATGTCGCAGTTGTGCCCGACGTGCACGTGATTGTCGATCTTGGTGCCGCGCCGAATAAATGTCGAAGCGAAGACCGCACGATCGATCGAACAGTTCGCCCCGATCTCGACATCGTCTTCGATCACGACGTTGCCGTTTTGCCAGATTTTGACGTGTTCCCCCTGCGCCGTATGCGCGTAACCGAAGCCGTCGGCACCGATCGTCGTTCCGCCGTGAATGCGGCAGCGCGCTCCGACGATGCAGTCGCGATAAACCGTGACGTTGGGGAAAATCACGGTATCGTCGCCGACGCGGACGTTCGACCCCAGGTACGCCCCCGCCATCACGGTGACGTTCTTGCCGATCACGACGCCCGGTTCGAGCATGGCACGCGGATCGACGAAACTCCCCGCGCCGACGACGGGATCGGCACCGTCACGATCCGTCGGCGGCGGAGCGAACAGCGCGGTCGCCGCCGCCATCGTCAGCGCCGCGTTTTCGCATTCAAGCACGGCGGCAGACGGAGGAACGGCATCGAGCGCGTTTGTATCGACGAGGACGGCTCCCGCCCGCGTGTTTTGAAGTGTTTTGAGGTGTTTGGAATCAGAAAGGAACGAAAGCTCGTTTTCGCGCGCGTCGGCAAGCGTATTCATGCCTGTGATTTCGCGGTCCTCGCCCGAAAACGGCAGACCGAGCGCCTGCGCGATGGCCGAAAGCCGCATTACCGCTCCAGCGCGACGGCGCCGCTTCGGACAATCTCTTTGGGATGAAACCGTTTGACGGCACTCAGAAAGTTGCTGACGCGCTTCGGCTCGTCGGCGACCATGACGATGAGCACCTCTTTGCCGACGTTGACGATTTTTCCGTTGTAGGCACCGCATAGCGCTTCGACGTCCGAAAAACTTTCACTCATCGGAATCTTCACCAGCGCCATCTCTTTTTCGACGAGATCTTCATGTTCGTACACCCGCAGCACGGGAATCAGCTTGTGAAGCTGTTTGATAATCTGCTCGATCACGCGCACCGATCCCGCCGTGACGATCGTCAGACGCGAATAGCGGCTTTCGGGAATCGGCGCAACGGTGAGCGATTCAATATTGTATCCGCGGGCCGAAAACAGGTCGGTGATGCGCGACAAGGCGCTCGCTTCATTGTGAACGATCACCGAAACAACTCTTCTTACCGTTTGCATCATTGATCCTTGTACTCTAACATCATGTTGAACAGCGATCCGCCCGCAGGCACCATCGGCAGGACATTCTCCAGACGCGAGACGTTGACGTTGATCAGCGCGACGACGTTCTTGTCGATCGCATCATGCAGCGCGGCATCGAACTCCTCCTTGGTCTCGACGTTGTAGCCCGCACCGCCGAAACTCTCGACGAGCATCTTCCAGTCCGGCTGCACCGAAAGATCGGTCTCGGCGTAACGTTTGTCGTAAAACAGCGTCTGCCACTGGCGTACCATCCCGAGGTAGCGGTTGTTGAGGATGATATTGATGACGGGCAGCTCGTTTTCGACGGCGGTCATCAGTTCTTGAATATTCATCAGAATCGATCCGTCGCCGGTAAAATTGATACTGATGCGTTCCGGATCGCCGCGTTTGACCCCCATTGCCGCGGGAAACCCGAAGCCCATCGTTCCGAGCCCGCCGGAACTGATGAACTGGCGCGGCCGCTCGAACGGATAGAACTGTGCGGTCCACATCTGATGCTGTCCGACATCGGTCGAAATATTCGCACGGCCGCCGAGCAGCTCGCCGACACGTTCGATGACCCACTGCGGTTTGATAACACCCGGTTCTTCGTCGTAGCGCAGCGGATGCAGTTTCTCGAAGTGTTCGATCGTTTCGAGCCACGGCTCGTAGCGTGCGGCGTCGATTTTGTCTTTTGCCAGTGCGAGCATCTGTTCCGTGACGTTTTTGACGTCGCCGACGATCGGAAAATCCGCATTGACGAGTTTGGAGATGCTGGCAGGATCGATATCGACGTGAATAACATCGGCATTTTTGGCGAATTCGGAAAGCTTGCCCGTCACCCGGTCGTCGAAACGCGCACCCAGTCCGATCACCAGATCCGTTTCGCTCATCGCCATATTCGCCGCATACGACCCGTGCATTCCCAGCATGGAAATCAGCAGCGGATGCTTCGCACCCATCGTTCCGCGGGCCATAAAGGTCTCGACGGCAGGGATTCCGGTCTCCTCCGCGAAGGCACGTACGACATCCGCGGCACCGGCGCTGACGATGCCGCCCCCGAGATAGAGCAGCGGGCGGCGGGCATGCGCAATTGCTTCGACGGCTTTTTTGATCTGGCGGGCGTTGCCTTTGGTCGTGGGTTTGTAAGTTTCGAGTTCGACGGGCTTGGAATAGTCGAATTCGGCGATCTGCGCCGTGACGTCTTTGGGAATATCGACGTGCACCGGCCCCGGACGCCCCGTTGCGGCAAGGTAGAACGCTTCTTTGAGTACGCGCGGCAGATCCGCGGCATCGGTAACGAGATAGTTGTGCTTGGTGCACGACCGGCTGATCCCTACCGAATCGATTTCCTGAAACGCGTCAGTGCCGATCAGCGACATCGGCACTTGGCCGCTGATGATAACCAGGGGAATCGAGTCCATGTAGGCGTCGGCGATACCCGTGACGGCGTTGGTGAACCCGGGGCCCGACGTCACCATCGCCACCCCGACCTTTCCGGTCACTTTGGCGTACCCTTCGGCCGCGTGCACAGCGGCCTGTTCGTGCCGTGTAAGAATGTGTTTGAAATCGTGCTGTTTGTAGATTTCGTCGTAAACATTCATGATCGCCCCGCCGGGATAGCCGAATACCGTATCGACCCCTTCGGCCTTCAGCGCCTCGATGACCATCTGTGCGCCACTCATCTGCATGGCTTGCTCCTCAGTCGTTTTCGTCTTCGAAAATTTCGTAACGTGAATGTACCCGTCCGAAAGTA
>CAZYEW010000034.1:10705-18824 GCA_964646705.1 uncultured Sulfurimonas sp. | reverse complement strand
ACCCAGAAAATCCGCGGAGGGACCTACAACTTTCTTAACGGCAGCGAATTCGCCCAGTTCGGCGTTTACGAAGAACGCACGAAACAGAAAAAAGCGTTCAAATCGCTCGACCGGCAGTTCAACGTACCGGGCAAAAAAATCGACGCCGAGTTCGACAAACTGCGCAATCAGACCCGCAGCCTGAACAAAATGGCGTTTCAGCTCGAACCGCTGACGTCGTTCAAAGCGTACAGTACCCTGATCAACAAAATGATCCAAAGCGATCAGAACCTGCAAAAGACTTTCTTCGGTAATGCCGACCCCTTCGTCAAAAGCGTCACGAGTATCATGGTCAAAGACCTGCTGCCCCTCTCTGAAGGCATCGGAAAGCTGCGCGGGCTGGGCTCGGGAGTCATCGCCCGTACCTACTGCGAAGACGAAGAAGAAGAGATGTTGAACGACTATGTCGATGAAATCAAAAGTGCGCTGAGAAGAACGGTCGACGATTTCCGTATGCTCAACAAAAAATACGGCAGCCGCTTGCCGAAAAACTTCAACGGCAAACTTGTTACGCTTGAAAAGAGCGTGAACAAATACCTCGATTTCGCTCAAAACAAAGTGATCGGCCGCGACGAAATCAACGAAGACCCCAATGCCTATTTCGACCGGGGAACGTCTTTGATCAAACAGGTCATGGGACTGTACAAAACAGCCGAAACCGCGCTTAAAAAAGCACTGTAAGGAAGCCGTATGAAACAGTTCATCATCGGTACCGCTGCCGCCGCGATTCTCGCGGCGACGAACGTTCAGGCGAAAATCGTCAAAACGACCTATAAAAACGGGACGGTCAAGACCGAAAAAAACATCGTCGACGGCAAACGCGAAGGCCTGACGAAAACCTATTACAAAAGCGGCAAACTCAAGAGCGAAACCCCGTTCAAGCATAACAAACGCGAAGGCATCGCCAAGGGCTACTACGAAAACGGCAAACTCAAGTACGAAAAAACGTATAAAGACGGCATGCTCAACGGCCTGTCGAAAACCTATTACAAAAACGGCGCGCTCAAATCCGACTTCGTCTTCGAAAACGACCTCCCCGTCAAAGGGAACAAATACACCCCCGACGGCAAAAAAATCAAAAACAAATAACTTTTCCTCTCCCCGGTGCAGGGGATTGACATACATCAATCACAATTGTCCGTCCATGATGTAAAATCTCCCAAAAAATTCACCGGGAGAATCACCGCGATGCAGATTTCCAACTACATGAAAGACGAACACCGCGCCTGCGACGTCGCTTTCGCCGGCGTCGAGAACTGCGTCAGCACCGGCGACTGGGACGCGGCGCAAAGCGCTTTTGAAACGTTTATGCTCGACACGCTCAAACATTTTCAAAAAGAAGAAGACGTGCTCTTTCTTGCGTTCGAAGCCGCCAGCGGCAATGCGATGGGACCGACGCAGGTGATGCGCATGGAGCACGACCAGGTCAGAGGGCTGTTCGATCGTATGAAACAGGCGCTGGACGCACAAAACAAAGACGAATTCTTTTCCGTCGCCGACACCCTGATGATCTTGCTGCAGCAGCACAACATGAAAGAAGAACAGATGCTCTACACGATGTGCGACCGTTTTCTCGGCAATCAGGCCGACGACATCGTCGCATCGATGAAAGCCGTATGAATACGGCACGGGAAATCCGTTTCGATGCCCGTGAACTCGAGCATCCCAAGCCGCTCGAAGAGGCCGTCTGGCATTTGCGCCGGCTCGAAACCGGCCAGTACCTGCACATGATTCACCGACGCTGTCCCTACCCTTTGCTCGAAATCTGCGACAAAAACGGCTACCGCTATGCCGTACGCGAAATCCGTACCGATCTGTGGCACCTTTTTTTCACCAAAGACGAAAACCTGCCGCTCGACGAACTTGCCCGCGAGGCCGGCGATGTTTAACGCAGGGCTCTCGCTCGATCAGGCTCCGCCGCTCGGTGCCGTCTTGCGCTTTTTTCTCACCCTGCCGCTTTTTGGCTTCATTGCGGCGGTCTGCATGATAGCATCGTACACAGACCTCGGCAATACCGGCACGCCCGCTTTTTTGGCCCTGACCCATCTCGTCGTCCTCGGTATCGCGGCACAGGCGATGAGCGGCGCACTGTTTCAGATGCTGCCCGTCCTCGCCGGTGCCGTGATCGATCACCCTTATCGCCGTGCCCGCCGTATTCATGCGCTCTTGACACTCGGTTCCGTTTCGCTCGTTTTCGCATTCGCCTCGGAGCGTTTCGATCTGCTCGGCATCGCCGCACCGCTCACCGCCGCCGCCTTGGGATTCATGGCGGTCGTGATGCTCAATCGCCTGCTACGCGTTGCGAACAAAACCGCTTCGGTGACGGGTATGATCCTTGCCCTCGTCGCACTGCTCGGCGCGCTGATCGCGGCACTCGCCATGGGATTTTTCTACGCGACGGGCGACCTCGGAAGCCTTTTCTCGGCCTTCAAAGCCGCCCATATCCGGCTGATGCTGCTGGGCTGGATACTGACGCTGATCGTCGCCGTCGCCTTGCAGGTCGTCGAGATGTTCTACGTCACCCCGCCCTATCCCAAAGCCGTACAGCGTTTTTTTCTCCCCCTGCTTTTCATCCTGCTGATCGCCGACACGGCGGGAGCATTTCTTTTGCCTTCGGCCGTCCCGGCAATCGACACGCTGCTCGCACTCACGGTCACGGCGTTCGCGGCGCTCACGCTAAGGCGTCTGTCGCAGCGCAAGCGTCCTCTTGCGGATGCAACCGTCTGGCTGTGGCGCACGGGCATGGGCGTACTGCTGCTCGCCGCCGTGCTGTTTCTCGCCGGAGAAACCGTCGCGGCGGCTTACGCATTGGGCTACGCGATCCTTTCGGTCATCTACGCCATGAGCTACAAAATCGTCCCGTTTCTCGTCTGGTTCCATCTCAACGCCAAAGGGGTGATGGAATGCCCGATGATGGGCGACGTCGTCCCCGCACGCCGCGCCCGCTATCACCTGCAGCTTTTCTGGGCCGCCGGCGTCTTTCTTGCTGCGGCACCGTTCGCCGCCGAAACGCTGATCGCGGCAGGCATGCTGTTTGGCATGCTCAATCTGCTGTACGGCTACAATCTGCTGCACGCCGCCGTACTTTATTTCAAACTCAAAGACAAAGGGATTCTCTGAATCGCTTCATGAAAGGAACGCTATGAACACTCCCGCTTTTTTCGACACGATCGCACCCATCACGATGTACGATCCGCTTGCACAGACCCTCGGCGCCGTTTCCGACGGCATCATCGACTATACCTATGTCGATATGGTCAAGCTTGCCGGCCACTCCTGCCCGACCGTCGCCGGTGCCTGGATCATGACGGCCCTGGGACTTGCGAAACTCTACGGCGGCGAAACGCCCGTACGCGGCAACGTCAAAGTCGAACTCCGCGGCGCGGCCGACGAAGGGGTCGAAGGGGTCGTCGCCAACTGCATCGGCCTCGTCACCGGTGCCGCCGGAGACACCGGTTTCAAGGGACTTGGCGGAAAATTCGCCCGCAACGCGCGGCTTTTTTTCGCCGCGGACATCACCGGCGACGTCCGCTTGAGCCGCCTCGACGACGGATCGAGCGTCACGATGACCTACGACCCCTCGCCGGTTCCGCCCGATGCACAGATGCGCCCGCTGATGCAAAAACTGCTTTCTAACCAAGCGTCGCCCGACGAGCGCTTGCTTTTTGGCCGATTGTGGCAGGCGCGCGTCGAGCGGATTCTTACCCGTCCCGGCGAATGGGACACGCTCGTGCACTTCGTTTGATTCGCTTCTCTTCGAGGGAAGCTTTCCCCAATTTCGCAACCAATCCGATTTTTTAAGAGAGATTTTGTCTTATTTGCACTATAGTTATATCAACTATAACGAAAAGGAGCCGCGATGGCACAAGAAGAAGTCGAAAAACTTGTCGCATCCGACTATGAACTCGGCTTTACCGTCGATGTCGAAGCCGACACCGCGCCGCCGGGTCTGAACGAAGAGGTCATTCGTTTCATCTCCGCAAAAAAGAACGAACCCGCATGGATGACCGAACTGCGAATCGAAGCGCTGCACAAATGGGAAAAAATGCAAGAGCCCCACTGGGCACACCTGCAATACACGCCGGTGGACTACCAGAGCATCTCCTACTTTTCCGCGCCCAAGAAAGCGCCGGGCAGCCTCGACGAAGTCGATCCCGAAATTCTCAAGGCCTACGAAAAACTCGGCATTCCCTTGGAAGAGCAGAAAATGCTTCAGGGCATCGCCGTCGACGCCGTTTTCGACTCGGTTTCGGTCAAAACGACCTATTCCGAAACCCTCAAAGAGCTGGGCATCATCTTCTGTTCGATTTCCGAAGCGATGCAGGAGCATCCCGAACTCGTCAAGAAGTACATGTATTCGGTCGTGCCGATGACCGACAACTTTTTCGCCGCGCTCAATGCCGCGGTCTTTACCGACGGCACCTTCGTCTACATCCCCAAAGGCGTACGCTGCCCGATGGAACTGTCGACCTATTTTCGCATCAACGCCCAGAACACCGGGCAGTTCGAACGTACCCTCATCATCGCCGACGAAGGCAGCTACGTCAGCTACAACGAAGGCTGTTCCGCCCCGCAGCGCGACGAAAACCAGCTGCATGCGGCCGTCGTCGAGCTTATCGCGATGAAAGATGCCGAAATCAAGTATTCGACGATTCAAAACTGGTATCCCGGCGACGACGAAGGCGAAGGCGGCATCTACAACTTCGTGACCAAACGCGGGCTTTGCGAAGGTGAGAACGCCAAAATCTCGTGGACACAGGTCGAAACCGGTTCGTCGATCACGTGGAAATACCCCAGCTGCATCCTCAAAGGCGACAACAGCGTCGGCGAATTCTACTCCGTCGCCGTCACCAGCCGCGCCCAGCAGGCCGATACGGGTACGAAGATGATCCATCTGGGCCGCAACACCCGTTCGACGATCGTCTCGAAAGGGATCTCGGCGATGAAGGGCCAAAACAGCTACCGCGGCCTGGTCAAAATCGGCCCCAAAGCTGCCGGAGCGCGCAATTTCAGCCAGTGCGACAGCCTGCTTATCGGCGGCGAGTGCGGGGCACATACGTTCCCTTATCTCGAATCGCAGGACGCCCGTGCCCAGATCGAGCACGAGGCGACGACCAGCAAAATCAGCGACGAACAGCTGTTCTACCTGCGCCAGCGCGGTATCGACGAAGAAGATGCCGTCTCGATGATCGTTCACGGGTTCTGCAAAGAGGTGTTCGCCCAGCTTCCGATGGAGTTCGCCGTCGAAGCGAAAGAACTGCTCAATTTAACGCTTGAAGGAAGTGTAGGATGATGGACATTCGCAATATTCACGCCAAAATCGGCGACAACAACATTCTCAAAGGCCTCGACCTGACGCTCGAAAAGGGCAAAGTGCACGTCATCATGGGCCCCAACGGGGCCGGAAAATCGACGCTGAGCAAAACGATCGTCGGCCATTACGACGTCGACGTGCTCGAAGGTGAGATTCTCTACAAAGGCAAGAACATTCTGGAACTTCCGCCCGAAGAACGCGCACTCGAAGGAATTTTTCTCAGTTTCCAAAACCCCGTCGAGGTTCCCGGCGTCAACAACGCCTATTTTCTGCGCACCGCGCTCAATGCCAAAGAACGCCATGAAGGCAAACCCGAAACCAACGCGGCACAGTTCCTGCGCCTGATGCGCGAACGTGCCGAACGCCTGGGCATGAAACCCGACATGATCTCGCGCAACCTCAACGAAGGCTTCTCCGGCGGCGAGAAGAAACGCAACGAAATTCTGCAGATGGAAATCCTCGAACCCGACGTCATCATTCTCGACGAGATCGACTCGGGGCTCGATATCGACGCGCTCAAAGCCGTCTCCGAGGGAATCAACCGCATGAAAAACGGTGAGCGCACCTTTTTGGTCATCACCCACTACAGCCGTATCCTCGACTACATCGGCCCCGATTACATCCATGTGCTCCAAGACGGGCGTATCGTAAAAACCGGCGGCCCCGAGCTCGTCGAGGTGCTCGAAGCCCAAGGATACAGCGCGATCGAAAAGGATCGATAATGCAAAGCGTCTCTCTCGATCTTGCCGGCAGCCGCCGCAGCCATCCGCTGTTCGCGCGCCTTGAAGCACTTGGCATTCCCGGCAACAAAACCGAACATTACCGGCGTTTCGCCGTCAAACCGCTCCTGAATGCAGCCTACGACCTCGTCGAAGTGCACGGTGAACACGCCGCCGAATCGGGTGCGGTACTGCGCATCGAAAACGGTGAAGTCGTCGAAGTTCCCGCCGGCGTATCGGTCAGTTTCGCCGATCCTTTCGAAGCCGACGAAAACCATTTCGACGCCCTCTATTTTCTGACACACCTCGCAGCCCCCAAGGTGATCTGCATCGAAATCGGCCGTGATGCCGACATCGAGATCGTTCACCGTTTCGAACGCGAAAAAGCGCTGCTTCCCTACCGGCTTTGCGTCACGGTCGCACCCGGTGTCAAAGCGAAAGTCTTCGAAAGTTTCGAGACCGCCGGCAGCACATCGTCGCTGATGCTCTACGGCATCGACGCGCGTATCGAAACCGAAGCGACCCTTCGATGGGTGCGCGATCAAAACGGCAGCGCGTCCGAGTGCGCCGTCATCGGATCGCACCGCTACGACGTCGCCGCACGCGGCGCGCTCGAACTCAAAACCTTCGATTTCGGTTCCGCCAAGGCGCTGCACCTGTACAAAATCGATCTGGACGAATACGCCTGGTGCGACGCGGAGCACCTGCTGCTTGCCTCGCACGACGCACGGCGCGGCAACGTCGTACAGATCAACCACAACCGGCCCTATGCCAAAAGTGCGCAAAATGCCCGCAACATCCTCAAAGACGAAGCCACGGGTATTTTCGACGGACTGATCCGCGTCGGTCACGATGCCCGCTATACCAGTGCGCACCAGAACTCCAAAGCGATTCTGCTCGGCGAGCACGCCTTCATGTACGCCAAACCGCAGCTTGAAATCTATACCGACGAGCTCGAAGCGTCGCACGGATCGACCACCGGCGAACTCGACGAAGACGCACTGTTCTACCTGCGTTCGCGCGGCATCGAACATGACGAAGCGCAAAAAATGCTCGTGCTCGCGTTTGCCAATGCCCTGATCGACACCGCCGGCGACGACAACATCGTCGAGCGTATCCGTACGGATTTCGAAGCGGCCTATTTCGAACATGCCTAAAAAGGAGACCCTCCGATGACGATGGAAGAACAAGTCGAACTTTTCAAAGAAGATCTGGCCCTGATGCCCGACAAAGACGCCAAAATGGAATACATCCTCGACTACGGCAAAGAGGCGAAACCCCTCGATCCGCAGTACAAAACCGACGAAAATATCGTCAAAGGATGTTCTTCGCTGGCCTGGGTGCACAAAACCTGCGAAAACGGCCGCGTGCACCTCGAAGCCGAAGGCGATTCGATTATCGCCAAAGGGATGCTCGTCATGCTGCTCAAAATCTTCAGCGACCGCACGCCCGACGAGATCCTCGCTTTCGATCCCGCCCGTCTGAAAGCGATGGGTGTCATGGAACTGCTGAGCCCCGTACGCCAGCAGGGACTCGAAGCGTTCTTGAACCTCATCTACACCTACGCCAAGCAGTGCAAGGAGCAACAACGATGAAATTCGATGCACTCAAAGAGAAAATCGTTGCCGAACTCAAGAAAATCTACGACCCCGAAATTCCGGTCAATATCTACGACCTGGGCCTCGTCTACGGCATCGACTGCGCCAAAGAAAGCGGCGACATCACCAAGTGCGTGGTCACGATGACGCTCACCTCGCCGACGTGTCCGGTCGGCGAGAGTATTATGGACCAGGTTCGCAACATCGGGTTCATCATCGACGACGAGCCCAATCTCGTCATCGAGCCCAACCTCGTCTTCGATCCGCCGTGGGACCAGTCGAAAATGAGCGACGAGGCCAAACTTCAGCTGGGAATGCTTTAGGCATTCCGCCCCTTTATTCTTATGTAATTCTTAAAAAAAGGATTGACTTTTCATCGCTAATAGTTGTATCATTGAAAAAACAAGGATACAACCATGAAAAAAAGAATGCATACCTTATTTTTTCTC
>CAZYEW010000034.1:7645-10605 GCA_964646705.1 uncultured Sulfurimonas sp. | reverse complement strand
CGACCGGCAGCACCCTCGAAGAAGGCGACAGCCGTTTCGCTTCGAGCGACCTTGCCGAAATCATCCAAGGCTACGGACGCCTTGCTGCTTCCGAACGGGCGAAGCTGAAGATTCTCATCGCTTTCGGCGGTTCGCGCAAACCGACGTGGCAAGGCGTCAAGTTCGCGACGATCGACTGCCTGAGCCGCGATGCAGCCGACGGTACCTTCGGAAACGACGCCTGCTACGACGTCAGCGATTCCGATGCCGATATGGGTGATCCCGCAACGCTCGAAAGCTTTCTCGCTTATGCCGGCAGCGCACTCGATCAAAGTACGAGAAAATACCTCGTTTTCTGGAATCACGGCGGCGCCTACAAAGGCGTCTGTTTCGATTCCGCCCACAACGGCGATCAGCTGACCGTGAGCGAACTGCACGACGCACTCGACCGCAGCGGCCGCCGTTTCGACATGATCGGCATGGATGCCTGTTTAATGGGCAATTTCGAAGTCACCAAAGCACTTGCGCCGTATGCGCGCTACTACCTCGCTTCCGAAGCGGTCGAACCCGCGCACGGCTGGAACTACGTCGATGTGATCCGTGAAATCGGCCGGCACGGGAAAAGCGTCATGCCAAACCTCGGCAAAGCTTTCGTCGATTCGTACATGGATTCGCCCCAGCACCAACAAACGCAAGACAAAACCCTGGCATTTTTGGATCTTTCACAGGTGGCGAACGTATCGGACAAAATCGATGCACTGGCCGCCACGCTTAACGTGAATACCGATTTTGCAACCATCGGACTGAGTGCCGACGATTCGCAGAAATTCAGCATCTCGTCACGCCACAGCGACGGTATCGCCATCGATCTTAAACAGTTTGCCCGGATGGTCGCACTGCACGATTCCGCCAAGAAGGCACCGGCACAGGCACTCGACGAAGCCGTCGGCCGGCTGATCGTCTACGGCCGCACGCAGAAATTCGACGCCAACGGCGTCAGTGTCTTTCAGCCCCTCGATGACGGTGACTGGAACCTCTACCGTGATTTCACGTATGTCGCATCGGCCCGATGGAAAAGCCTGCTGGCGGACTTCACCGTGATCAAAGGCAACGACCACGTCGATCCCGTCATCCATTCACAGGCCGCCTGCGAGGTCGGGGGAGCCGGCGGTTTCTGCCTGAACATCACCGACGACGTCGCCCTCAAAGACGTCATGTCGTACGGGCTGATGCCCTACGGCAGCGACAGCTTCGTCCTTTTGTACAGCGAATTTCTCGACCATGATCGCTCGACCTATTTCCTGCCCCGGTTCGACGCGCACTGGATCTATCTGTGCAACGGAGAGAAGGGAAAATGTATCTTCCCCTCGGCATTCGAAATCGAATCGCCCGATCCCGACATCCGCCTGTACGGCTCGTTCGGCAAATACAACGGCATTGACGTCATCTATCTGATCAGCATCGAGAAGCAGACGATTTCACTGTGGGCCGTGCCCGATACCGGCGACGCCGAGAGTCCAAAAATCCAGTACCGGGTCAAACAGGGCGATCGCGTCACCTTCGACTACATCGGCATCGACAAAAATTTCGAATCGTTCTTGGTCGAAGGTGATTCGCTGACGTTCACGAACGAACCGTCATGGCAGTGGCTCGATTTCGATTTCGACGTTACCTACTACGCGCTTGCCGAAGATTTCAACGACAACGATGCTGTTTCGGATATTCATCAGCAAAGTGCGCAAGGCGGCAGCGCGACGCCGGGTGCGATCGACACCGCCTCGTCACAGTCGCGCCTGCAGTTTCTTGCCGGCAAAACACTCGAACTCAACTACGATTTCTACGGTACGCTCTACAACGATAGCATCACTTTCGCACAGGCACCGCAATACAACGAGAGTATCGGCAGCTACGTCATCGAAGGCTCGCTGAACGCGGAATACGACATCTTCTGTTTCTCCGACGACGATCCGGCCAAACGCGTCACGATCGGTTCGACCGCCTTCATGTACGACTGTACGACACTCTATGACGGCGCCAACAGCATCTACGTCTTCAATATCGATGCCGCAAGCGGCCGGGTCAGCGGTTATTACAGCTACGCAGCCGCCGGCGTCAACCCTTATGCGGCCATCCAGACTCCCGATGCGACACTGATCGACTCGACACTCTCGCGGTAATATCGGCGGCATTCGCCGCTGTCGGAAATTCCCTACAGACATTCCGTACGATTCTTCCTATGATTACGGCATCATTGTTCAAGGAGTTCAGATGCTTCGGTTTTTATTCGGATGTTTGATCGCAGGTATGTCACTTTGCGCCGGTACGACAACGGCATCGCCGCTTTTTCAGCGTGCCATTGCTTCGGCACAGGAACTCCGGGAAGAAGCTTACGTCCAGTACAACGCGGACCAAGCCGACGTCGGCCGCATCGAAGCGCTGCAGCACAGCACGGTGGGGCTGCTCAAGGCGCTGGCGAAAAAAGACACCCGGCACGGCAACGAGTACCGTACGCTTGCACGCTATTTCGACGCCCTGTATGCACAGATGGATACACTCGACCCCTTGAGCGTTTTCAATGCACATTCACTGTTGATCGGGCGAATGCTCGACGACTGCCGCAGCTACGGTGTCTGCTCCGCCGAGCCCGTACGGAATGAGCTCACGCATCTCAAGGAATCCGTACGAAAATTGCAGGCACTGACGCACGGAATGCTTACGCAGGCTTACGGCGATGCCGACAGCGACGATACGCTGCGTCAAACGCGCGACGCACTCCAAGATGAACTGCTCGCCTTGCAAAAATGCTGCCGTCACGACCTCGAAGATGCGCTGAACACCCTTCAGACCGATGCCGAAACGTATATCACGCAACTCAACGACTTCGTACGCCACAGCGGCGATCTTCACCGATACAGTGCCGACCTTTTGCGCACGGGCTCTCACCGGCTTCTTTCCGATGCAGAGGCCTTGCGCCAAGCGTC
>CAZYEW010000034.1:3137-7545 GCA_964646705.1 uncultured Sulfurimonas sp. | reverse complement strand
TTTTTCTCTTTTCGGCGCCGATGATTCGACGCAAGAGCGGCATATGAACGAACTGCTTTCACTGATTTCGACGACGCAGCACATGCGTGAAGAGACCGGCCGGAACGAACGGATCGAAGAGGGGATCGACAGAGATTCCGAACTTGCCCGCGAATTTCGCAAACAACAGCGGCTGCTGCGGCATCTGGAACTTGTCGCACCCTTGCACGACGATATCGTCAAGCTGCAGCGCTACACCCGGGCTTTCTACGACAATCTCGGCGATATCGACCCGTACACGGCCTTCAACGCCTACGGCGTACTGATCGAAAAAATGATCGATATGCATGCCGAATACGCCGGAGCGCTCGGAAAGAACGCCCAGGCGGAAAAACAGATGCTGCTGATGCATGAACACCTCGCCCGCCTTGGCGTATTGACCGACCAGCTCACGCTCTACGCTTTCGACCAGGCAACTTACGATACGTTGATCAAATTTTCGAGCGAAGCGGTCAACGATATGATGATCGCCAACATGAAAATTACGCCGAAAGGACACACGGCCCTTTCGATGTACAACGGCCAATAACCTCGCTTTTCTTTTGGTTTCGCTACACTTGCGAAACCTCCCGATGCAAGGATACCGATGTCCGCGGTTTTTCTTACCGACCTCGATCACACCTTTTTGCGAAGCGACCAGCGCATCAGCGACTATTCGCGCAGCGTCTGGAACCGTCTTGCCGCACACGTTCCGCTTTCCGTCGCTACCGCCCGCAGCTACATGAAATCCAAAGCTTTTCTCGATGCACTGCACCTCAACGCCCCGTTGATCCTGCTCGACGGTGCCATGGTCGTCGCTCCCGACGCGACGCTGCTCGACCTTAAAACCGTTCCGACGGAACTCGGCGACGCACTCATTGAAGAAGGCCGCGTCTTCGACGGTATCGAACCTTTCGTTATCGGCCTCAAAAACGCTCAGCTGGACGAAACGTTCCGCTATCCCGTCCATACGACGGCGATGCAGGCACAAGTGTTGCAAAACTACCGCGACGATCCCCGGCTGCAGCGGTGCGAAACGGTCCGCGCCGCCGAGCGGACCCTGAAAATCGTCTATATGGCCGAAGTGTCTCGGCTGCGGCCGCTGACAGAACACCTGCGTTCACGCTTCGGCGATGCCCTCGAATTCAAGCTCTCTCCCGAAAAATACAGCGGAGGCTATTTTCTGACCGTATTGCATCCGCTCGGCGACAAAGCCCATGCCATGCACAAAGTCTGCGAATACCTCGGCCGCGATCCCGAGTCGTTCACGGTCTTCGGCGACAGTATCAACGATCTGGGCATGTTCCGCCTTGCGGGTACTTCCTGCGCCGTCGCCAATGCACTCGACGAAGTCAAAGCCGCCGCCGATATCGTCTTGCCGCACACCAACGACGAAGACGCCGTAGCACGCTACCTCGAAGCGTGCATTCCGGGAGCTTCCTGATGCGCAACGCTTCGCCCCTGCTTTCGATGAGTATTTTCGGTGTTCTCTTCTTCATCTTCGGTTTCGTCACCTGGCTCAACGGATCGCTGATACCCTTTTTGAAGGTACTGTGCAATCTGGATACCTTCGAAGCACTGCTGGTCACGTTCGCTTTTTATATCGCCTATACCGTGACGGCACTGCCGATGGCTGCCGTACTCGAACGCACGGGCTACAAAAACGGCATGGCTTTGGGACTCGGCATCATGTCGGCGGGCGCCCTGCTCTTCATTCCCGCCGCGCTCAGTGCGGACTACCGGCTGTTTCTGGCCGGACTGTTCACCCTCGGCACGGGACTGACGCTGCTGCAGACGGCATCCAATCCCTACCTTGTGCACATCGGCCCCGCCGAAAGCGCCGCCGCACGCATCAGTATCATGGGACTCATCAACAAAAGTGCCGGCGTTCTTGCGCCCCTGCTCTTTACCGCCGTCGTATTCGGCGGCCTCGGCGAACCGCTCGACGCCTCGGCCTCCGCCGCGCAAAAAGCCGCCGTCGCCGCGAAACTCGTGCCGCCGTATCTTGCGATGGCGTCGATCCTGGCGCTGCTGGGCGTCTTCGTCCGTCTTTCTCCCCTGCCCGCGCTGCCGTTCGAGAAACACACTTCCCGCACAACACAGTCGCTTTTAAAGCATCCGCACCTGCTGCTGGGTGCCGTGACGCTTTTTTTCTACGTCGGCATCGAAGTGATCGCAGGCGACACCATCGGGCTGTACGCGCAGTCCATCGGTGTCTCGGGCGCGACGGCGCTGACCGCCTATACGATGGTGTTTATGGTCCTGGGCTATCTGCTGGGCGTCGTCGCCATTCCGCGCTACCTGTCGCAAGAACGCGCCTTGCAGCTCAGCGCCCTTGCCGGAATCCTTTTCACCGCAGGCATTGTCTTCGGCAGTGCGACATCACACACCGTCGCTTCGCTGCTGTGGGGCTGGAGCGGCATCGCCACCCTGCCCGATACACTCAGCTTCGTCGCGCTGCTTGGGCTTTCCAACGCCCTGGTCTGGCCCGCCGTCTGGCCGCTGGCACTCAAAAACCTTGGGCCGCTCACCGCCAAAGGCAGTGCCCTGCTGATTATGGGCATCGCCGGAGGTGCGATCCTTCCGCTGCTGTTCGGCACCGTCGGCGAAGCGGCCGGTAGCCTGCGCTACGGCTACCTGCTGGGCTTTGCGTGCTACGGATTCATCCTGTACTACGCGACACTCGGCCACAAAGCGGGGATGTCCCGTGATTGAGCGCGGCCGTCTCGGCGAACTCGACGTTCTGCACGTCCGCAATGCCGCCGCAACGGCGACCGTCGCATTGCAAGGCGCCCATCTATGCAGCTACGGCCGTTCGGGCGAAGCACCGCTGCTGTGGCTAAGTCCCGAAGCACGCTTCGAACAAGGCCGGGCGATTCGCGGCGGCGTGCCTGTCTGCTGGCCGTGGTTCGGCAACGACCCTCGCTACCCCGATGCTCCCCAGCACGGATTCGCCCGTGTAGCGCGCTGGGAGATCGAATCGGTCGACGAACCCGACGAACGCCTGACACGTATCGTACTCGTCACCGACGAGACGATGCACGCACAGCCGTGGTTTCCTTTTTCATACCGCCTGCGCCTCTCTATCGACATCGGCGACGGCCTCTCGCTGACCCTGCATACCGAAAATACCGACACCCGCCCTTTTTCGATCACCGAAGCCCTGCATACCTACCTGCGCGTCGGCGACATCACGCAAACCGTGCTTCACGGTCTTGAAAACGCGCCCTATGCCGATGCACTCGATGGGTTTCGGCTCAAACAGGAATCTCGGGCACTGCACTTTGGCGCCGAAACGGACCGGGTCTACGACGATGCCGGTGCGTCGCTCACACTCCGTGACGAAGCACTCAAACGCCGCATCCGCATCGAAAAACGTCACAGCCGCTCCACCGTCGTCTGGAACCCCTGGCACGACAAAGCCGCACGGTTGAGCGATTTTCCGGACGACGGCTACCGTACCATGCTCTGCATCGAAACCGCCAACGCCCTGCGGCACATGCCTGCCCTCGCCCCCGGCCACGATCACAAGCTTGTCCAGATCCTTCACGTGACGGCATAACTGACCTTTCTCCTATGCTATACTTTTTATCATAGGAAAAATTATGCCGATACGAAAATCAAGATGGTTACTGACATTTGTTCTTCTTGCCGTCACGGCGTGGAGTGCGGTTTTCGTGTTCCCGAAACCCGAAGGGGTGCTGACCGATAAAGCCGGTATCTTCGACGAAACACAGCGTTCGTCGCTCATTCAGACGATCGAACGCACCGCCGAAAAGACGGGCACGCAAATTGCACTGCTCACGGCCGACGCTTCCCAAGGGCTCTCCGCCGATACGTTCGCCGCCGAAGTGATGGACAAATGGCCCCACCGCGAAAACGCGCTGCTGCTCGTCTGGATCGCCGAGAACGGCGCCCTCGCGCTTCGGCCGTCCGAAGGGCTGCAGGCGAACATCGACATCGGTGCGTTAAAAGGCATCGCCGACGCAAAAAAGCATGCCGAAACACCCGATAGGATCGTCACCGACGTCCTCGATGCGTTCGCCGCTCAAATACGCCGCTCGCGCAATGCCGGGGATATCGAAGAAGTCAAAACGTATCTTCAAAACACCATCAAGTACATGCTGCTCGGGGCGATCGCGGTCGCGCTGCTTTATCGCTACTTGCCGATCGAGGGGCGCTATATGCGTGCGGCAGTCATTGCCCTCGGTGCAGGCATCGTCGCGGGCTGGGCACTGCACGATGCCCGCATGGGTAGTCTGACCTTCGCAGTCGTTTTCGGACTCCTCGTCTTTTCACGCCGCTACCTGTGGTGGGGAATGGGCCCGACCATCGCCGAAGGCGGCTTCGACCTCGACGCCTCCGACGGCGGCGATGCCGGTGGAGGCGA
>CAZYEW010000034.1:0-3037 GCA_964646705.1 uncultured Sulfurimonas sp. | reverse complement strand
GGAGGCGACGCTTCGTAGGACAGCGAAGAGAGCGCTCCCGTCACGCTGACGCGTCGGGGTCGAAACCTCCCGGTGCTGCGTCGGTCGTATCGCCCTCCGAAGGCGGCACGATGCCTTCGTCCATTTCCTGCGCCAGTTTCTGCTCGAACGCCATCATCTGCATCCGCACTTCGTTGATATGCTCGGGACGCGCTTCGGGCGATTCGAGCCATTCGATCACGAGCTGCTTGTCGGCATTGACCTCGTTGAGCGCGACGATAAATTCGTTGAGTGCTTCGACACTGTAGCATTCGTTGACTTTCTCGGTCAGCGTATTGGTCACCTCCAATACCCAGTTGCCAAGTACCGTCGGTTTGATTTCTACCGTCAGCAGCAGTTCTTCGGGCTCACGGTTGAGTGCGTCAAGATCCATCGTCGTCCTTTTTTCATAGCATTATAAAATTTTTCTCATCGTCGGCACATGACGCGTATCAATCACCAAGCATCTGTTTAAGCGCATCGAGCCGCCGCTGCATCGCCCGGCGGCGCAGTGCCATGCCTCGAAGCTCGGGCAGGGTCAGGTCGGGAAAAGCTCCGCCCTGCCCTTTGGCGTCGCCCCCGTGACAGCCTGCGCAGTTGCCGGCATACAGCAGACTTCCTTCTTGCACCCGCTGCGGGTGCGGACTTGGCTTGCCCGCAAGCGTCACGAGGTACGCCGCAATCTTTTTGGCATCTTCGGGCGAGGCGAAGCCCCCGGCCATCGGGCCTGAGGGAAGATGCAGTACATCCGATCCCTCGTTGACGACCCTTTCGATGTATGCCTCGCAGCACGCCGGGCTGCACGGACCTTGCAGCATCGTTTCGAGTTTTTCCTTTTCCTGCCTAAGCTGCACTTTCGTCGGTGCCGACGTGCGGGGCTTCTCGTGAAACTTCGACGGACACGTCCGCGATTCGGAAACTTTGCGGTCGCAGCCGCCGACAAGCAGCAACACCATCGCCGGCAACAGCGAGGTACGCATCACAGGCAGCATTTTTTATATTTTTTTCCGCTCCCGCAGGGACACGGGTCGTTACGGCCGACCGAAGTTTCGTACAGTGTACCGTTTTGATAGTACCAGCGGCCGTCCAACAAAGCGAAACGGCTTCTTTCGTGATGCACACGAATCCCCGAAGCATCCCCCTCCCGATAATAGGCCAGAAATTCGACCTCGCCGCGGCCCGAGTCTTCGGACACACTGACAACCTCAAGCCCCAGCCATCGCGTCGTTTGCGCGTGTGCTTCAATCAGCGGGATATCTTCTTCGACGCGAAAATCGGGATGCGTCGTCTCGACCAGGTAGCGGCCGTCGCCGACGACGTAGGCACTGTAGCGAGAACGCATCAGATGTTCTGCGTTTTGGGCTCTTTCGCTGCCTTCGATCAGCGCACCGCAGCACGCATCGAAAGAGCGCTCGCGTCCGCAAGGACATTTCATGCCGCCGCTGCCATCCGGTTCATCATCACGCAGTGCACGGCACGTTCGCGCTCGTACCGATCGAGTGCCGGCGAGGGCAACAGCCGCTGCAACGCCGAAACAACGGCATCGTAGGAGCCCAGGTCGACGCTTCTGCCGCGCAGCGCTTCGGAGGCTCCGTACGCCAGCAGTTTCTCCCGGCCGATTTCCGGAAACAGTGCCGCAAAATGGTGTACCTGCCGCACGAAACGCTCCGGATGCTTCCCCGTCGCACGTGCGACAATTTCGCGTGCGGCAACCGGTTCGATCCCCCGTTCGCAGAGGTGTTCCGCCATCCGTTCGCGCACTTCGCGTTCGGCCTGTTCGCTGCTGCGAAACGTATTCGCCGCGACGCGCAGCGGCATGGCCAAGACGAGATTGCCCGCAAGCAGCAGTCCTCCCATCAGCATCATCATCGGTCGCATCGGCACTCCTTCGAAAATTTTATAAAGCTACTCTACCCTTTTTCGGTAAACCGACGGACAAACCAAACTGCTATAATTGCGCCAAAGGAGTCCGTTATGACCTATACACTCGAAGGCGACTACATCGAACTGTACAAACTGCTCAAACTGCTCGACCTCGTCGACAGCGGCGGGCAGGCCAAAATGCTGATCGAACACGGCGAAGTACGGCGCAACGGCAGCGTCGAAACCCGAAAACGTGCCAAAATTACCGCCGGTGAATCGATCGGTATCGCCGACGTCGAAATTCATATCAACGCACCGGAGGCCGCCCATGCTTAAACCGTTTGCCAAAATCCTTGCCGAAGACGATACCCAAAGCATTCGTGCCGCCCTCGCTTCTGCCCTCGAACGTTCCGACGAATCACCGTTTTGGGCGCAAAAAGTGCTCCCGCTGGCCGATGCCGTCCTCAGCGTGCTCGTACCGCTGCGCGACCAAGGACTGCTGTTCGACCCCGAAGGCAACCCCGTCGCCGAACTGACGCCGGAGCTCGTTCTTCGCTGGTGCGACCTGCTCAGCCTCAAAACACTGGCTTTCATTTTACAAGAAAGCAATCAGGCGGGGGCACTGCAACGCACCAAATACGATGCGTCCGCCGCCGAAAGCTACCGGCCTGTCGAGCTTAAAACCCTGGCCGAGTACCTTGGAAGCTATACCGTCAACCTCGAAGACGAATGGCAGGATTTCCCCATCGCCCATTACAATCTTCACGTCGGCATCGCCGGGGTGCTTGAAAAACTGATGCGCTAAAGGAGGTCCCATGCAGATAAAACACGAAGCGCTCTCGGCAAAACGCCACCTTGATACGGCACAGATCGCCGAGCATCTTTCAAACGTCGAATATATCGTGATGGCAGCCCCTTCGGTACGCGATCATGCCAAAGGGCCGATCCATTTCACCTTCTTTCTCAACACCCCCGCACTTCCGGACGAAGCCGTACAGCCGGTGCTTGAAAAATTTGCGGCACAGCACGGGATTCGCGACATCGAAGAGCTTTTCGCCCAGCCTGCGGCGGTGGCGTTCGCCGAAACGGCCCAGTCCACGCCGATGCCGATGCTGTTATGGAAGCCCGAAGACCGGATGCGACTGCCCTCAACCAC
>CAZYEW010000033.1:17670-19140 GCA_964646705.1 uncultured Sulfurimonas sp. | reverse complement strand
TAACTTTTCTCACCCAAGAGCGGCTCCCGCCGCTCCCCCAAAACCAACCCAAAACTAACCCGTCTCTAACCCAAAACCCACTACACTCTCTTATCATGAAAAAAATCGCTATCATCGGTGCCGGTGCCGCAGGACTGATGGCTGCAATCACCGCAGCGCGCGCCGGCGCCGACGTGACGCTTTTTGAGCGCAACACGGAAGCCGGCAAAAAGATTCTCGCTTCGGGCAACGGCCGTTGCAATATCATCAACACCCAAAGCGGCATCGACGATTTTTACGGCGAAAATCCGGAATTCGTGCGCGATGCGCTTGCCGCCATGCCGTTTCAGGCATTCAGAGATTTCTGCGAAACGATCGGCCTGCTTCTGACGGAAAAGTCCGACGGCAAATGTTACCCGCTGAGCAATGAAGCCAAATCGGTCCAATCGGCATTCGTACGCGCCGCCAAAAACGAGGGCGTCACCTTCGTTTACGGCCGCTTAATCGACGGCGTCGCAAGCACGCACGGGAAATTCCGCATAGGCGAAACCGTTTTCGACCGGCTGATTCTCTGCTCCGGCTCCGCTGCCGCGCCCCAACTGGGAGGCAATACAAGCGGACTCGATATCGCCCGCTCGTTCGGGCACACCGTGATCGAGCCGTTTCCTTCGCTGGTCGGCCTGCACCTTTCGCATCCGGCACTTGCAGCCATAAGCGGCGTTAAATGCGATGCCCGGCTTACCCTCTTTATCGACAAAAAAAAGCATGGCGACGAGGGCGGCGACGTGCTGTTCACACGCTACGGCATTTCGGGCTTCGCCGTCCTCGACACTTCGCACGAAGCCTCACGTGCATGCCGTGACGGGCACGACGTTTCGGTCGAAATCGACCTTTTACCGAAGCTTCACGCCCAGTCGCTCGCCGCACGCATCACAAAAATGGCGAAAACGCTCGAACACACGAGCATCTACGACCTGATGTGCGGCATCGTTTCGCACAAACTGGTCCGCCCCCTGCTTAAAGACGCCGGGGTCGAGCCCGAACGGGCCTGTACCGCACTCGATGCCAAAACAGTTCGCAGCATCGTTCACACCCTCAAACAGTGGCGTTTCGACGTGACCGGCACCCACGGTTTCAAGCATGCCGAGGTCGCCGGCGGCGGTGTCAACACCTACGAAATCGATGCTGCGACCATGCAGTCGTACCTTGTACCGGGTCTTTATTTCGCCGGCGAGATGCTCGACGTCACGGGAAAACGCGGAGGATTCAATTTTCATTTTGCGTGGGGAAGCGGTTTTTTGGCGGGAAAACACGCGGCGGGATAGTCTTGACCGCAAGTTCAAGGTGACGTCCCTCTCCCGTCATTCCGGACGCGATCCGGAATCCACAAGCCTTTGACGTCATGGACCCTGAATCAAGTTCAGGGTGACAGGTCGGGGTGTTCGGAGCGAAAGAAGACCGGGCGACAAAAAAGCAGCGTCCAGGCAGACG
>CAZYEW010000033.1:0-17570 GCA_964646705.1 uncultured Sulfurimonas sp. | reverse complement strand
GGGTGTTCGGAGCGAAAGAAGACCGGGCGACAAAAAAGCAGCGTCCAGGCAGACGCATCGGGTATTACAAGACGAGAAAGTCGCCTTCAAACGTTTCGTCGATCGGTTCGCTTCGCAGCGATTCGACGCGGCTTAGCGGCGAGCCTTCGCGCAACAGCGCCTCGAACGCTTCGAAACACGCGTCGTCGTCGCAGCTGACCGCCGCCTCGACACGCCCGTCGGGAAGATTGCGCACATAACCGGAAAATCCGGCTTCACGGGCATGTTTTTGTACCGTTGCACGGTACCAGACTCCCTGCACCCTGCCCTCGACTACATAGCGTTTCGAAGCCATCGTCAGAAGATGCTTTTCAAGAAGTCGACGGCCTTGTCGACGTTTTTGTTGATTTTATCCGAACTGAACGGATCTTCATCATCCGTTTTGCCGCTTTTTTCTTTCTTTTTTGGTTCGGGTTTTTCGGCCGTCGGCTCCTCTTGGTTCGCCGCCGATTTGTACGCATCGAGATCGAGCGCCTTCTTGGCGAAGCGAACCAAATCGACGGTACCGCCCGACATTCGATGCGACAACGACACGATGACGCCCTCTTCAATCACGATATCGAGCGTCTGTACACCCTGCGCTTCGAGCACGGCGTAATAGTAGGTCGCCCCGCCGATCTTGCCGCTGCGGTACGAGCTAAGCGCCATGCCGCCGTTTTTGGCTTTGCGCACCGTTCCCTCGTCTTTGGCGTCCATATCCAGCGTGACCGTAATGCCGTCGGAGCCTTTTTTGTAAAGCGCCCCTTCGACGCTGTCGACGCCAAAAAGCGCACCCAGCCCGAGCATTTCGCATTTCGCGGTATTTTCAAGACGGTACCCCATCGCCGATTTCGCCGTCATTTTCGGCAAGACCTCCGCCGCACCCTGCGTCTGCCCGCAGCACACCTTCGTATAACAGGCATCTTCAAGTGTCGCATGCTCGCCATTGCCTTTTTTCCCGCCGCTCGCTCCAAACAGCGCGCCGAAAGGGCTTTTCTGTACGGCGGCCCCTTTGGGCAACGCGAAAGCCTCGGAATCGACACGGTGATCGTCCATCTTTTTCAGCGTGAACGCCCCTTCGACCGCCAGCGGAGCGTAACCGGGTTTGATGCCCATCATGTACTGCGATGCACTCACTTCGGCACCCCCGGACATCATCCGTTTCATCGTGCCTTCGTAGGCCTTCATCGCTTCGATGTATTCGGGATCTTTCGTCAAGACGACGGTCGTCGTTTTAGGTTTGCCGTCTTCTTCATAGTCGAGCTCCCAGACCTCCCCCTTGATGCCTGCGACGGTACGATGCCTGCCCGTGTTGCGCCATTGCATTTCTTCGGGCTTTTCGGCTTTGCCGCTTTGACGCTGCCCGTTGGAAGCGCCCCCGAACTTCTGCGCCATCTGCATCATCGCGTCGGCATCCATCACCGTCGGTACGCCTTTGTCGTCGTACGAAACGATATAGGCCTTTTGGCCCGAAACAAGCATGCTGCTGAGGGTTCTTCCTTGCAGTTTCATGTCGATGCGTCTGTGTGCTTCGTCTTTGTAGCGAAACGTACTCTGCACCGCGTCTTCGGGCTTTTTCGGGTCTTTCATCTCGAAAACCATCGTGTAGTCAGCCCACACGGCGCTCCATCCGCTCAGCAAAACTACCGCTACCATCTTTTTCATCATCTGTATTCCTTTTTCACTGCCGAATTGACCTATTCTAACAGCCGTCGCATTGAAAGTTTCTTACAAAGCGGCGGCTATGTTACAATAAGAAAAAAAGGAGAGCCCTCATGACCCCTTTGATCGTTTTCGGCGTGATCGTTCTGGCCATCGTACTGATGTACAACTCGCTTATCAGCAAGAAAAATCAGGTGGACAACATTTTTGCCGGCATCGACGCCGTGCTGAAAAAGCGCTACAACCTCATCCCCAACCTTGTCAGTTCCGTGCAGCAGTACATGAAACACGAACGCGAAATCCTCGAAAAAGTCACCGAACTTCGCGCGCAGGCGATGCAGCCGGGTATCTCCGACGCCCAAAAGATCGAGCTCGACCGCCAGATCACCTCGATGCTCGGCTCCATCATGGTCGCCGTCGAAAACTATCCCGAGCTCAAAGCCAACGAAAATGTCATGCACCTGCAGCGCACGCTGACCGAAATCGAAGCGCAGATCGCCGCCGCACGCCGCGCGTACAACCAGGCCGTCACCGACTACAACAACGCCATCGAGATGATTCCGACGAACATTCTGGCCAACATGATGCACTACACCCGCAAAGAAGTTTTCTCCATTCCCGACGAACAGCGCAAAAACGTCGACGTCAAAGCCCTGTTCAAACAGCAGTAATCGATGACAAGCACCGCGAAGCTGCTCGATTTCTACTACAAAGATCTCTCCGACACCCTGGAAAGACTCGAAACGCAGCGGCGCGGTATTTTGCGAAAACTGCGCAACGTTCTCATTGCGCTCGCCGCCGTCGTCGTGCTGGTTTTCATCGTCGCGCGCATCTTCACTCCCCGACCCGAAGCCTTCGTCGTCGCGGCGGCATTCGTCGCCCTGGCCGTCGGCGGATTCGTCTATCGCCAACTGAGCGAAACGTATCGCCTCAATTTCAAACGCGACGTCATCCGCCCGCTGATCCGTGCCGTTTCCCCGTCGCTTCGCTACGATCCGGAAGGAAAAATTCCCCAAGAACTTTTCGAATATGCCGGCCTCTTCGACGACGATATCGACCGGTACGAAGGCAACGATTTCGTCGAAGGCATCGTCGAAGGGACGTCGCTCGCTTTTTCGGACGTCTACGCCCGGCGCCGCGATACCGACGACAAAGGCCGCGAAACGTGGACGACGATTTTTCGCGGCCTCTTTATCGTCGCCGACGCCAACAAGCATTTCAGCGGTCGTACGGTCGTACTGCCCGATCGTGCGGAAAAACTGCTCGGAAGCTACCTCGGCAATATGCTGCAGGCATCGAACTTCACTCGTGATTCGCTGATCAAAATGGACGATCCCGCCTTTGAAAAAGCTTTTGCCGTGTACGGAAACGACAGCATCGAAACGCACTACCTTTTGAGCCATTCGATGATGCAGCGGCTGCTCGATCTGCGCAACTCCGTCGGCGAAGACGTCTACGTCGCGTTCAAAGGCGACAAAATCTTTATCGCCGTCGCCTACGACAAAGACCTGTTCGAACCGTCGCTTTTCGAATCGCTCTTCTCCATGCGCCAGGCCATGGAATTTATCGGCACCCTCAAGCAGGCCGTCGGTATCGTCGAAGAGCTGCGGCTCAACGAAAAACTCTGGAGCAAGCCATGAAAATCAAAAGCGTTTCGGAACTGACCGACTTTTATTACGATCATCTTTCCGATGCCATCGACACGCTCGAAGACGAGCGCCGAAGCATCGTCAGAACGTACATCGCGATCAACGTCGTCGCCGCCCTCGTCGCCCTTCCTGCGCTGATCTGGGGCGTGAAACATCTGCACGGCGACATCGGCGGAGCAATGTGGAGCATCGGCGGCGTGCTCGCCGTCTGGGCCTGGATCGTCAGTTTTCTTTACAAATGGATCACCGAAAAATATTCCGCGGCGTTCAAAGCCCGCGTCATCCGCCCGCTGATCGACGCCATCGCGCCGGGGAAACTTCATTACTACCCCGCAAACTCCGTCAGTCTTTACCAGTTTCAGCGTTCGCGGCTGTTTGCCGGCAAAATCGACAAGTTCGAAGGGGCCGATCTTGTCAAAGGCGAAATCAACGGCGTCTTTTTCCAGTTTTCGAGTGTGCATGCCTATCGTCAGGTGCGCCAAAGAGCTCCCGGCTTCGGACTGCGGACGGCGAACAATCCCGACGCCCTTTTGCAGGCGGCGGCACGAGATCGCTGGAGCACGCTGTTTCAGGGGTTTTTCATGGTGGCGGAATTCGGCAAACACTTCGAAGGCACCACACTGATCCTTCCCGATGCCGACGACCCCAACGTTTTCGGGTTTCTCGACGGCGTCGATACGCCAAAACCCTGGCTCTCCAGAGACCGCCGCGTCAAAATGGATTCGCCCCTGTTCGAAGGCACCTTCAACGTTTACAGCACCGATCCCATCGAAGCGCACTATCTGCTGACGCATTCGATGATGGAGCGCATCATGCAGCTCAAACAGCTCGTCGGCGCACGGCCGATGTACCTGTCGTTCAACGGCGGGCATCTCTACATCGCCATCGCCAACGACGACGATGAACTTTTCAGACCTGCCGTCTTCCGTTCCGCCAAAGCGTTCAAAATCGCGCTCGATTACATCACTACCATCCGAAACTCCGTCGCCATCGTCGAAATCCTTCAAATCAATCTGCGCAACTGGACCAAAAAAGAAGGCGAGCGCAGCGGGGTCGAACGCTTTTTGCACGAATACGACGCGGAGCTTTCCCCCAAACGCCCGCCGAAATAACCAAATCGCGGATATGCTACAATCGCACCTACGGAGGTTTTCATGAAACGTTTGCTTTTACCGCTGCTGCTTACGCTGCCCCTGTTCGCCCTGCAGACGGGCAAGCCCCTGCCCGCTTTGAGCCTCGACGGCGACGAAGGCGGCATCGTCGGAGGGGGTGCTTTCGACAGCGACACGCTCAAGGGCAAAGTGCGCGTCATCTTCTACGTCGATCCCGACGAAAAAGACCGCAACAACGCCTTTTCCGATGCGCTCAAAGCCGCGGGTTTCGACCGAAACCGTTTCGGTTCCGTCGCCGTCATCAACCTCGACGCGACGTGGCTGCCAAATTTCGCCATCGAACATGCACTGAAGGAAAAACAGAAAAAATTTCCCGACACGCTCTACGTCAAAGACACCCATAAAAAAGGCGTCAAAACCTGGCAGATCGCCGACGACGCCTCGGACGTCATCGTCGTCGACAAAGACGGCACCGTGCTCTATGTTCGCGAAGGCGAAGTCCCCGCCAAGGATTTCGACCGCGTTATCACGATCATTCGGGAGCATCTGCAATGAACGGTGTCTGGACGCTCAGCATTCGGGATTTTCTGACCAAAAAAATGCTCGGCTACGCCCTCGTTCCGTTTTTCGGAACGCTGCTGATTCTTTATGCACTTTTCTTCAGTACCGTCAGCAGCGGCCTCGACGCACTCCAGCACCAAAACGACGCCACGCTTCATATCGAAAAGCACGAACGCTTCGTCGACGACCGCGGCGTCGTGACCGAAAACGAAGAGAACACGACCGTCGAGGGTACGTCGTCGATTCTGCGTTTTTTGATGGAACATGCCGTCACTTCATGGCTGGTAAGCTTCATCGTCTACACCGTCGGTACGCTTTTCGTCTTCATTTTCGCCATTTTCGTCGCATTGATCATCATCGGTTTTCTGACCCCTTACATCGTCGCCGAAGTCAAACGGCGCCACTATCCCGATCTTCCCGACGAATCGCACGGCAGCATCGTCGAAACCATGCTCGCGACGCTCAAATACGTGTTCGTGATGATCGTGCTTTTTTTCGTCCTCACACCGCTGTATTTCATTCCCGTCGTCAACTACCTGGCGTTCAACCTGCCCTTTTACTACTTTTTTCACAAAATGTACCTCGTCGACATCGCATCCGAAACGATGAGCAAGGAACGTTTCAAAGAGCTGATGTTCTATCGCGGAGGCACGGTGCGCATGACGACCCTGACCCTCTATGCGATCTCGCTGATTCCGCTGGCCGCGTTTATCACCCCGGTCTTCAACGTCATCGTACTGACGCACACGCTGCTGCGCAACCGGCTCGCCCTCGACGCCGACCGCCCCGAACACGTCACCGCACAGCGCGACGAAATTTTGCGCTCTCCTTCGAAAAAGCTTACCCGATAAGCCGCCCGGCATCGGCCAAAAACGCGTCGAGCACTTCGGCCGAAGCCGTCACTTCACAATAGACGCCGTCGGATTCGAAACGTTTGCCGACCCACTCCGCCCCGTATTTTTCAACCAGATATTCCACCTGCGAAAACGCCGCATAGGCACACGTAAACGCAGTACGCTCTTTTTTGACGTATGCCGCGAGGGAGGCGGCGGCAAGCGCCGCCGAAACGGCGTGCGTATAGGCACGGACCAGGCCGCCTGTTCCCAGTTTCGTACCGCCGAAATAGCGCACCGTCACCACGGCGACATCGACGAGGTCGTATCCTGCAAGCACCGCAAGCGAAGGCTTGCCCGACGTTCCCTTGGGCTCGCCGTCGTCGCTGCTGCCCTCGACGATCTGCCCGAATGCGTTGAAACAACGATAAGCGGTCACGAAATGGCGGGCCTTGGGATGCTCGGTTTTGAGCCGTTCCAACGTTGCATCGAACGCGGCGTAAGGCACCAGGTGTGCCAGAAATTTCGACTGCTTGACTTCGTAGACGGCAGCGGCCGGGTCATGAAGCGTCTTCACGTTATCGCACCTTGCAAGCAGCCCTTTCGCAGCGTGACGGTTCGCGTCGCGATGCGTTCTGCCTCGTCGAAACGATGCGACACGTAAAGCAGCGTGAATCCCATCTGCCCGTGCAGCGATACGATCAAATCGCACATCGTCCGCACCCGCTCGGGATCGAGACTCGAAAGCGGTTCGTCCATCAACAGAATTTTCGGAGAAACCACCAGCGCGCGGGCCAGCGCCACCCGCTGCCGTTCTCCGCCCGAGAGCGTCTCGATGCGGCGCGCTTCGAAGCCGTCGAGCCCTACTTCGGCAAGCATCCGCTTCACGTCGGATTCGATCGTCCGTAGGGGCAGCTTTCGGACCCGCAGGCCGAACGCGACGTTTTCGAAAACGTTCATATGCGGCCACAGTGCCAAATCCTGAAACACCATCGAAACGTGCCTGCGGTGCGGCGGTATCACGATCCGTCCGGCACGCGACACCGGTTCGCCATCGAGCGCGATCTCGCCCGCGTCGGGGGCCTGAAAGCCGGCGATCAGCCGCAGCAGCGTCGTTTTGCCGCTTCCGGATTCACCCATAATCACTACCCGTTCCGCCGCTTCGACGGCAAAATCACACGCTTCGAACAGTCGCTTGCCTCCCAGCGCCGACGTCACCTGCTTCAGCTCGATCATCCCGCATCTCCGGCATAGCGTATCGCCAACGGAAACGGCAGCAGTCCCAAAACCGCCAAGATAACGCAGGCGGCGGCCACGCGTCCCGGCGAGCCGTTGGCCGACTGCGTCAAAATTGCGACCGCCAGGGTTTCGCCGCCCGGCGGATGCAGCAGCAGGTTCATCGTACTCTCCCGCATCGAAAGCACGTAACCGGCAACGCCTCCGAGCAACAGTGCTCCTTTAAGCTGCGCCGCGACGACTTTGCCGACGACCGTACTTTCAGATGCCCCCAGCGTCCGTGCGGCCTCGATCTGCGACGGCGGCAGCTGAATCAGTGCCGTATAGACGATACCGGCACTCAAGAGCAGGTATTTCGCGGCCGTCGCCAGAAGTACGATGACGGGCGTCGCATAGATCGGCAGCCAATCCAGCGTATTGTAAAACACGATCATCGCGATCGCGACGACCGCCGACGGCAGGGCGAATGTGAACAAGAGGGCGAACATATACGGCCGGGCGCCGAAACAGCGGCGATACGCACACCATGCCACCAAAAAACCTCCCGCGGCAAACAGTATCCCGGCCGCAAACGCATACAACAGCGAATGCCATGCCGGAGCAGCCGCGAAAGAAAGGGTTTCGTACCATTCGTCCGAGCGAACGGCACGCAAAAACAGGTGCCATAACGGCACGCCGACCGAGAACACGGCGAAAACCGCCGTCAGCGCCGAGAAAACCCATCCAAACCTCACGTCCATCGTCAACGGGCGGTGACGCCGTGAAAAATGGGCCGAAAAAGTGCGTACCGCCGCAGACGCGGCAACGGCGGCGGCCAAGGCAATTCCTGCGGGAATCAACGCAAGCGCCGTCGCGCCCGAAACGTCGTAAAACGCGCTAAACGCCGTAAAGCTGCGCAGCGCGTAGACATCGTAGTGCAAAAACGACGCCACGCTCTGTTCGCCGAACGCCAAGACGAACACGATCAAAAAAGCCAGTGCGATGCCGGGCATCAGCAAAGGTATCGTAATACGGCGAAGCACGACCGGCCAGCCGCCGGCCAGCAAAGCGGCCATTTCCAATGCCGGATCGAGCCGCCGCAAAAACACGAGCCCGAGCAGCGTCGGAATCGGCAAATAGACCGTACTCAGTACGCCCGCCGTTCCCCAAAAACCGAAAAGCGACGGCCGGGGACCGAGGGTTTCATACCAGCCGTACGCGAGAAGATACGGCGGCAGCAACAACGGAACAAGCAGTACGCCGATCAGCCACCGCGCTCCGGGCAGCACCCTTTTGGCCGTACCGATCGCCAACGCGGTTCCGGCCGACGTCGTCGCGGCGGCAACGGTGAATGCCAGCGTGAGCGAATGCATCAGGGCATCACCCTGCACGGCCTGTGCCACTATCGCCCATATGTTTTGAGCCCCCATCGATTCGGCGAACAGCCACGCCGGCGGCAATACCGTCGCCGCGGCCAGAAGCGACATCGATACAAACAGAACGAAGCGCATCATTTGCCCAGCCACTGCCGCAGCCGCGGCTGAATGCGCGTCAGCTCCGCCGCCACCGCTTCGTAGTCGACATCCATCGTTTTAAGCGTTTTGAGTGCATGCAGCTCCGGCGGCGGCGCGACGCCGTCGTGCAGCGGAATCTGCGCACAGTCCTCGTTTGCCAGCATCGCTTCGGTTTGCTTCGAAAGCAGAAAATCGATCAGTCTCCGTGCCGCTTTCGGATGCGGCGCACCGTCGATCAGCATCACGGCATTGGGCACGACGAACATTCCGATACCGCCTTGTTGCTGGTCGGGATAGACGAGACGCACCGGGTCGCCGCGGCGGATGCGGCTGATCGCGTCGTCGCTGTCGACCAGTGCGAAGTCGTAGGTGCCGCGGGCGACAAAATCGGCGCTTTCTCCGTTGCCCGTCGATATCGCCGTACCGTTGCGCTTGAGCTGCCGCAAAAACGCATCGGCCTTGCGTGTTCCAAGCCGTGCGTAAAGCGCGGCGACATGCACCGTCGTCGTACCGAAAAGGGGGTTGGCGATGACGCCTTTGCCCGCAAAAGCGTCATCGGCATAATCGAAAACCGATGCGGGCGCCCGAGCGCCTTTGTGCACGATGAACACCCGAAGCCGCGCGGAAAAGCCGGTCCAGTAGTCTTCGCGGCTGCGAAACGCCGTGTCGATGTCCGAAGCCTCCGGACTGCGGTAGGGCTCAAGAACACCCCGCTGCCGCAGCACTTCGGCCCGGACCGGTTCGTTCGCCCAGTAGACGTCGGCGCGCGGATGCGCCTTCTCGGCGATCAGGCGGTTCATCACGCCCGTACTTTTGGCTTCTTCGGTGTCGTAGACCGCATCGACCGTGATGCCGGTCTCCTTTTCGAACGCTTCGAGCACCGGCTGCGAAAATACCTGGTCTTCCGAGACGTAAACCGTCACCCGCTGCGTTTCCCGGCGGGTGCCGCAGCCTCCCAGCAAAAGCAAGACAACCGATACCGTACACCATAATCGCATCATTTTACGCCCCTTTCTATTCAAAGTATTATACAATGGCGGGCATGGATTCGAACCTTCACGCCAAACTGATGCACTGGTACGAAACGAACGGCCGCCACGAGCTGCCGTGGCGCAAAACGCGCGATCCCTACCGTATCTGGATCAGCGAAATCATGCTGCAGCAAACCCAGGTCAAAACCGTGCTGGAGCGCTTCTATTCGCCTTTTCTTGCACGTTTTCCCACACTTGGCTCCCTGGCCGAAGCCCCGACGGAAGCCGTGCTGCAGCAGTGGGAGGGGCTGGGCTACTACCGGCGGGCGAAGCACCTGCACGCCGCCGCCAGGCAATGTGCTCCGAATTTCCCCCGAAGCGTCGAAGGCCTGCTCGCGCTGCCGGGTGTGGGAAAAAGTACCGCCCACGCGATCGCGGCCTTCGCCTACCGCCAGCCGCTTCCCATCCTCGATGCCAACGTCAAACGTATTTTATACCGTTTTTTCGCCAGAACCGAAGCGAGTGAAAAAACACTGTGGCAGCTTGCCGAGGCACTTTTCGACGCCGGCCGCCCGTTCGAATACAATCAGGCCATGATGGACCTCGGCAGCCTCGTATGCACGCCCAAGGCCCCGCACTGCGAAGCATGCCCGCTGCAAGCCGGCTGCAAGGCGGACGATCCGCTGCGCTATCCCGCACCCAAACGCAAAAAACGCCTGCCCGTACGGCACCGCCATATTGTCGCCGTCCTCGACGGCGGCCGCGTCGGCGTCAGCAGACGCGAGGGGGCGTTCCTGCACGGCCTGTGGGGATTCGTCGAACGAGAAACACGTCCCGATGCCGCCTGCAAACGGCTCGGCCGCATTACGCAGACCTATTCGCATTTCAGGCTCGAAGCGCAGGTATGGCTGCAAACCGAACCGCTCGACGGGCTCGAATACGTCGATGCCGCCGCGCTCGAACGGCTGCCGATGAGCGGGGCCGACCGCAAAGTCTGTGCCCTGATCGCGCACATGTTGATATAATGCGTTTCACATTTCCCAAGGAGACGGCGTGAACGCAGCACAACGGCAGAAATTCATTTTGAAACTCTTTCCCGAAATCATGATCAAAGGCAGTTCGGTCAAACGCAAAATGGTCGGCCAACTGTACGCGAATCTCGTCAAACTGCTCCAGCCGATCGATGCGGATATCGCCGTCAAGAAGTTTTCGGACAAACTCGAAGTATTCGCCCCGACAGCGTACCTTCCCGAAGTACGGCAGCGGCTGCTCGACACCCCGGGCATCGAAAAAATTCTCGAAGTGCGCCAGTTCGACGGCATCGACACCCTCGACGCCATCAAAGAAAAAACCGGCCGCGTCGTGGCCGATTCGCTGGCGGGAAAGACGTTCGCCGTGCGCGCCAAACGCAGCGGGACGCATGCGTTTACTTCCATCGATATCGAACGCGGCGTCGGCGGCTACCTGCTCGCACACTCCGACGCCAAAGGCGTCCGGCTCAAAAATCCCGACGTCACGGTACGGCTCGAATACGTCGACCGCCAGCTCAACATCGTTACCGCGTCGTATCCGGGGCTCAGCGGCTTTCCGCTGGGGACGCAGGGGGACGTGCTCTCGCTGATGTCGGGCGGTTTCGATTCGACCGTCGCCTCGTACCTTTCGATCAAACGCGGCATCAAAACCCATTTCGTCTTTTTCAATCTCGGCGGCGATGCCCATGAGATCGGCGTCAAACAGGTCGCGCTCTACCTCTGGTCGCGCTTTGCGGCCTCGCACCGCGTACAGTTCGTCACCGTCGATTTCGAACCCGTGCTGGCCGAAATCTTCCGTACCGTACCGCCGTCGTACATGGGCGTCATGCTCAAACGCCTGATGCTCGCCGCCGCCGAACGCGTCGCCGAAAAACTCGGCATCGATGCCCTGGTCACCGGCGAAAGCGTCGCGCAGGTATCGAGCCAGACGCTGCGCAATCTTGCGCTGATCGACCAGGCTACCGGCAAACTCGTTCTGCGGCCGCTGGCGATGATGAACAAACCCGAAATCATCGCAATCGCCGAAAGCATCGGCACGCGCCGTTTCGCCGAGTCCATGCCCGAATATTGCGGCGTCATCTCGCAAAATCCCGTGACGCACGGCTCGTTCAGCCGCCTCGAACGCGTCGCACGCAACTTTGACGATGCGGTACTGCACCGCGCGGCGGATGCCGCACAGTACCTCGACATCGATGCCGTCGCCGAAGACATCGGCACGCATACCGCCGTCGAGACCGTCAGCGATTTGAGCGCAGACGACTACACCGTCATCGATATCCGGGCAACGGACACGCCCATTGAAACCGATGCCGAAACACTCAACATTCCTTTCTACGAGCTCAAAAAGGCGTTCAAAACCCTGCCCAAAGACAAAAAGTACCTGCTTTACTGCGACAAAGGCATCATGAGCCGACTGCATGCACAATATCTCAAAGACGCGGGAATCTGCGAAGATATCAAGATTTATCGACCCTAAAATCATCTTCTCTCTCGCTCCATAATGCACCAAAAACAGTAAAAAAATGTTAATATAGGCCAAGTACGTATTACCGGGCATGGAGGCCTTGCCAATGAATTTAGGAAAATGGATCGGATCACTCATCGTGCTCGGTACCGTCGCATTCGGCGCAGAGATTTCCCCGGCAATGGCGCCGATACTCACCTACCTGCTCGACGGAAACTGCAAAAAAATCTTCGTTATCGGAGACGAAACGGTACGGTATGATTTCGACGGAAACAGAGACCCTTCGGGCGCTCTGCATCGCACGGGCTGGGCAACGATGCTGCCGAAGTTTATGCGATGTCCGCATACACTTGTCAACCGTGCCCGGCGCGATGCTCTCGCCGGCGGTATCGAAGACAATCCCGACAGTTATCGAAGAAATGCCCCCGTCGATCCGTGGGTTGCAGCAAACCGCGGACCCTACGATTACAACGGTACACGCACGCTGATGCAGACCGAAGCACAACGCGGAACGAACGCCTTCTTGCTGATTCAGTTCGGCACAAACGATAAAAACGAAGGCATTCCCGAAGCGGATTTTAAAGCTCACCTTCACTACTATATCGACGATGCACGGTCACTGGGCATCACGCCCATACTGATAACGCCGCCCAATCGAAAAGACACCCTTGCCGATACGCTTGCGCCGTATGACGACTATATTCGGGATGTCGCCGTCGAAACAAATACAGCCGTACTCGATCTTCATGCACGCAGCCTCGAAGTTTACAGCCGCTATACCCGGCCCATGCGCATGAATCTTTTCGGTGCGACCAATCTCGACGGCAGCGACGACGGCCTTGACTTCAATGCCCAAGGAGCCGCTATCGCCGCTTCATGGGTACGCGATCTCGCCTGCGCTTCGCCGGAGACGGCCGATCTGTGCAAAATACTGCTCAAAAAACCCGCTTTGCTGATTGCATCAGCAGGCAAAGACCGTAATATTACGACGCAAGACATACTCGATCTGAACGGTTCGGGAATCGACACCGACGGCAATATCACGGCCTGGCAATGGAGCGAAAACGGCGTCACGCTTTCGCAGTCACGGCTGCTTGACTTTTCCGCTTCGACCGCAGGTACGCACCATCTCAAACTGACCGTAACGGGCAGTGACGGTATGCAAGCAGAAGACACCGCCGACATCACCGTCTTACCGGCCGCAAAAAATATACTCGAAGATGCCGAAGACGGCGATATCGTCGGCTGGACGCTTTACGGAACGACGGAAAATTCGGCCGTCGACAATCTCTTCGATGCCGATAAAGGCAGTCAGGTTATCGACATGCACGGAAACGACGGGCTCGATAACGGCTTTGCCTTTTCCGACGTCAATATTACGGACAATACTTTTGCCGCATGGGATATGAGATATACGACCGACTTTCAAATTATCATTAAAGTCAAAACCGATCGGCACGACCCGCTTTATCTGTATTATACTCCGACGGATACGAGTCGAGGCATTGAAACGCGAAACGGCAGAACCTACCTGCATTTCGGGCTGGGAAGCTATGCAGACGACGGCCGCTGGATGCATATTGTAAGGAATTTGCAAGCAGACGTGAACGAAGCATATGCAAACGATTCGCTGCAAATGATCTACGGTTTCTCATTTCGCGGAAGCGGGCGCATCGATAATCTCGCCACTGCAGCGCAGGATCGTTCCACTCCGCTGATTCACCATGAAGAAGAAAATTTAACGAGTGCCGCCGGAGCACTGATGCGCGTAAGCATCTATTACGCGCATGAACAGCAACGCCTTCCGACGATTTATTTTACCGCCGGCGGCGACCTCAATCATCACCAGTACGATCACCTTCTTTATCATCTTGCCGAAGAAGGCTATACCGTCGTCGCGGCATCATACCGCGACGGTTTCAACGATACGCACCTGACCGACAATTTTTTCGATGCTTTCGTCAAAGGTTGGCAAATGTGCGAAGATTTGCAGATCAACGACGACACGAGGGTCGGTCTCGTCGGCCACTCTTCGGGTGCCGGAACCCTGCCGTCACTGGCCTACCGCTTTTTCGTCGAACAGCAGATGGGACAAAACGGACGCTTTGTTTTCGGAGCGACGCCCTGGGTGGATTTTCAGCATAAACAGTCACATGTACTGCCCTACGATACGCGCTTCGTTACGCAATGGTATGAAAACGATCACGGCACCGATCCGCGCATCTTTTTGGATATGTTTCGCCATCAGGTTCTTGAACACAAAAGTTTTCTGATCCTCAAACAGCAAAGCGATCACAATACATTCCGTACGGGGACCCCCTACGATCTTGTCAAAGAGGGGATCTATGCGCCGTTGGACAATCTGGCCCGATACACGTTTACCGGGATGGACCGCTCGCTTATATTTACGCCAACCGATCGCGAAAATGACGTACTGCATATACTTGCAGATCGTTCACTGCCCGATTCCCCGACCTTTTCATCGATGTATGATGCTTTTGCCGCAGCCGGAAGCGCCTATCCCTGTGACAGTGCCGCAGGAGGAGTCTATGCGCCCAATCCGAGAAAGCAGGCGTGTGAAGCCTATGCAACGGGTTACGGCTACGCAGTTCGAAGCAGTTTTGAAGAAATTCCTACGGCCGATGTTGCAAAACCCGATTATTTGACCTCCTATCAGGATCCGGTATTCGATACCGAAATCACCGCAATTACCGACAGAAGTTCGCAAACGGGCAATGCACACCCTTACCCCAAACAAGGTTCGGCATTCAACAGCGATGCGAGCATCCTGCGAATGGGCTATCGTCTCTACGATACCCAAACGTTTGGCGAACTCCCCCTAACGGCCGAAAAAAGCGATGCACAGGCGTATGCACTGCTGGGTTCTCCCGCTCACGGATCGGCAGATATCCGATGGTCGAAATCCGATCCGCATACGATGTATGTGCTTGACTCCGGCCAAAAGTTCAAAACCGTCACACTCAATCCCGAGCTCAACCAAACCTCGGAAACGCACCTGATCGATCTTTCGGCACTCGGTTTTTCCGACATTACGACCGGAAACAATGAAGGAAACCTCGATTTTTCGGACCGCACTATCGTTTTTGCAGCAAAAAAAGATGCAAACGACACGGTTTTTGCCCTGCTGTACACCATTGGAAATTCTGATCTGAACTGGACAAAAGCCCTTCCCCGCGGGCTTTGGAACCGCGGTTTCGGTGATCCCGATTATTTCGACTGGATTACGGTCTCACCCGACGCCGACCGCCTTATCGTCAGTGCCGAGAATAAAATCTACAGCTACGATATGAATCTGTCGCATGAAATCATGCTGGCTCCCGAAGCTGCACACGGTGATCTCGGACGCGACATCGACGGCAATCCCGTCTATGTCCAGTTTCGTTTCGACAACGGTGCCCGGGGCATCTGGATGTACGATCTCAACGGCGCTTCCGCGATACGGCTGCTTCCCGACAAATACAACGGCGGCCATATATCCTGCCGAAACTATCTGCGCCCGGGATGGTGCTATGTAAATACCAGCCAGGAAAGCCACAAAGAGGTGTTTGCTTTACGTCTTGATCCGGCCGCACCGGGAACGGTGGAACGCTATGCACAGACGCATACCGGTATTCAAAACAGAGGATGCGTTCAAGTCAATGTCAGTCCCGACGGCACACAAGTTCTTTTTGCAAGCGACTGGGACAGCGGTTCGGCAGACGATTACCAGTACGATGCCGATCACGGATACGGATGCAGCGACACAAGAAGACGGGTCAAAATCGACACTTACCGGGCACATATCTCCTGGTAGTCGTCAGCGCGCCTCGATGCGCTTCGCGACGCCTTCGAACGTATCTGCCGCGGCGAAACAGCTGCGCGCATCGCAGGCGATGAAACCGTGCAGGTCGGGCTCGGCTTCTTTGAGCACGTACGGATAGCGCAGTGCGGCAATAGCGTCGGAAACGCGCAGCAGGTTTTGACGGCTGCTTTTGACGGCGACGATACCGCGGCGATAGCGCAGCCAGGCACGCAGTGCTTCGGGGAAGGCGGCCGGATTGCGCAGCAGCGTGTCGGCATGGGCATCGAAGGTTTCGACCGCCGCACGCTCATAGTTCAAAGTACTTTGAAGCACCGTCAGATCGAGCAGATTGCCCAGCATCACCGATAACGCGGACGTGTAGTGCCTGTCGGAAAGATCCGCTTCGGCCGTCATCGCTGCCGTACCCATTTTCCAGCGTCCGTGATCGTCGAAACGCTGCAGCGCGACCGTGCTCCAGCGTACCGCATCGTCCAGATAGGGCCGCTCAAGCGTGTATTGATAGGCTCGCAGCGCCGCACGGGCGAAAAAGGCGTAATCTTCAAGCAGTCCCGGCTGTTTCGGCGGCGTACCGTAGAGGGTCTGATGGTACAAGCTGCCGTCGCTGCGCTGCATCAGCGCTTTGAGGGCACGATACGAACGCACGGCATCGCGGGCATAGGCCGGATCGAGCACGGCGGCATCGAAGCGTGCGGAAATCATCATGGCGTTCCATGCCGTGATGATTTTTCGGTCGATAAACGGGTAGACACGGCTTTTACGCATTGTCTGAAGTACTTTCAGGGCAGAATCGAGCCTGGGCGGCGGATTTCCCGGCATTCGCCGGGCGTGGGAAAGCTCACCGTCGAAATTTCCGTCTTCGTCGATCGACAGATAGGCCAGTGCCCGCCGCGCCGACGCGGAGTCGAAGCCGGCTGCACGCAGTTTCGCGAACGCTTCGTCGTAGCGGTACAGATAATAGCCTCCCTCTTCGCCCTCGCTGTCGGCGCTGCTTGCACTGTAATACAGCCCCTCTTTCGTCCGAAAACGCCGGTTCATCTGTGCGATACTTCGGCGTACGACCTCGGCGAAACGCGGGCGATGCGTCTGCCGCCACGCCCGTGCGTACAGCGCAATCAGTTCGGCATTGGTATAGAGCATCTTCTCGAAATGCGGCAGGTTCCAGCAGCGGTCGGTACTGTAACGAAAAAAGCCGCCTTCGACCTGGTCGTAAAGGCCGCCGTCGGCCATGGCGTCGAGTGTGTCGTACACCATCGCCCGCACCGTCGCATTGGCATCGAGTTCGGCAATGTCGAGCAGCAGGTTCAGCCGTGAGCTTTCGGGAAATTTCGGGCGCCGTCCAAAGCCTTTGCACTGCCGATCGTAACGGCGCACCGTCTGTGCCAGCGCCCGTGACGCAATCTCGCGTCCCGCACCGAAACGGCGGTGAGCGGCACGGACGCGAACGGAAGACGCTTGCGCAAACCGCGCGGCTTCGCGCGCAATGGCGGCACGGTTCGTGCGGTACATCCGGCCGATTTTCGGCACGAGCGTACGCAGCCCTTCGATGCCATAAGCATCGTCGCTCGGAATGTAGGTCGCAATGAAAAACGGTTTGAGATGTTCGGTCAGAAACACCGTCAGCGGCCAGCCTCCGCTGCGGCCTCGCACCGCGGCATACAGCTTCTGAAACCGGCGATCGAGATCGGGCATCACTTCGCGATCGACTTTGACCGGGAC
>CAZYEW010000032.1:7625-19170 GCA_964646705.1 uncultured Sulfurimonas sp. | reverse complement strand
CATCAAAAAAAAGAGGACGCTTCATGCTGCGATTCGCACCCAGCCCAACCGGAGATATGCATATCGGCAACCTTCGCGTCGCACTGTTCAATTCCCTGCTTTCGCGCCAGCGAAACGAGCCGCTGATCGTGCGGATCGAAGACACCGACACCGAGCGCAACATCGAAGGAAAAGACAAAGAAATTCTGCAGATTCTCGACTTGTTCGGCATCGAATACCGTGACGTCATCTACCAAAGCTCCCACCTGAAATTTCACCGTGCCATGGCGATTCAGCTGCTGCAGGAGAAAAAAGCGTTCAACTGTTTCTGCACACCCGAAGAACTCGAACGCAAACGCGAACTGGCCAAAGCGCAGCACAAGCCCTACCGCTACGACGACACCTGTACGCACCTGCCGCCCGAGCAGACCATCGACAACGAGAATCCGTTTACCATTCGTCTGAAACGGCCCGAAAATCCGGTGGTCGTCGACGACATCATCAAAGGCCGTGCCGTGTTCGCACCCGAAGACATCGACAGTTTCATCATCATGCGTGCGGAAAAATACCCGACCTACAACTTCGCATGCGCCGTCGACGACATGCTCAGCGATATTTCGCTCGTCATTCGCGGCGAAGACCATTTTTCGAACACACCCAAACAGATCGCGGTGCGCGAGGCTCTCGGTTACGACAAAAAAATCGACTATGCCCACCTGCCCATCATTCTCAACGAAGCGGGAAAAAAGATGAGCAAGCGCGACAACGCATCGAGCGTCAAATGGATGCTCGAAGAGGGCTTTTTGCCCGAGGCGATCGCCAACTATCTCGTGCTTATCGGCAACAAAGCGCCCAAAGAGATTTTTACGATGGACGAGGCCGTCACGTGGTTCGATCTGAAAAACATTTCGAAAGCACCGGCGAAATTCGATATCGAAAAACTGCGCTTCATCAATCGCGAACATCTCGGGTTGCTCGACGACCGCGCGCTCTCGACCTACGTCGGGTTCGCCGACGACGATATCGGCAGGCTGGCCCGATTGTATCTTGAAGAGGCCAGCACCACCAAGGAACTCAAAGCGAAAGTTTCGGCCGTCTTCGCCGAAAAGACGATTCCCGACGAATATCGCGAAAGTGCCGAAAGCATCAAGACCGTCATTCGCAGCGCTCCGTTTTTCGAAACCTTCGATGCCTTCAAAAAACATATCGTCGGTACGACGGGCATCAAAGGCAAACAGCTTTTCAAATCGCTGCGCCTGCTGCTTACCGGTGCCGAACACGGGCCCGACCTCGACGCCGTGTACGATGCCGTGAAAAACTATCTTGGGGAGATTGTCAAATGAATGCACTGTCAAGTATCGTATTGGGGCTGGGCGGTATCGTCCACACCCTCATCAATGTCTATATCTGGGTCATCATTATCGCCGCCCTGCTCACCTGGGTGCGCCCCGACCCGACGAACCCGATCGTACAGGTGCTTTACCGGCTGACCGAGCCGGCGTATATGCTCGTACGCCGCTACATTCCGACCGTCTTCAACGGCATCGATCTGGCGCCGCTGATTCTGATCGTCGGCCTGCAAATCATCGACGTCGTCTTCACCCGCCTGCTTTTCGCGATCGCGGGGCCGGCCCCGTTGATGTAGATGAAACGGCAAAACGGCCTCTTGGCCGCGCTCATCGCGGCCGTATCGCTCTGGTCGCAGCCGATCACGCTCGACGAAATCCGCTCCAAACCCCCTTCGAACGCCCGAAATTTTCTGATTTGGCAATATTTCGATCAAAACATTACCGCCGCACAGGCCGACGAAGCGTTCTATCTGATCAAAGACGTCAACCGAAAGATGTTCTTTGCCTATGCAAAAAAGAGTGACCGGGAGGATGTCGCCTATACGGTGCGATGCATGAAACAGAGCGTCGCCCAGCTCAAGCGGACAACCGATGCGTCCTGTGCCCGCATCGGGCTCTCTATCGGCAAGCTTTCGGCGATGCGTCCCAAAGAACGCGTGCGCCTTGCAGAACTCGTCGGCGATCCCGCATTGCGCGCGGCGGTCGAGATGCTCAACGACCCCGATTTGTTCAAACATTACCGCCGCTACAAACCGGCGCTTTTTCTCAAAGTCTTCAACGGCAGCTACGGCAAAGTACGCCGCGAGAAGTTCAATTTCATTCCCGATTACGACTATCTGCAGAAACTGGCCGAAGCACCGGGATTCACCTCGGCGCTGATGAGCGCAATTGACGATCCCGACCTTTCGCGTTTTGCCTGGGCACTGACCAAAGTCGATGTCAAGAATCTCGATGCACGGGGAAATTTCTATCTGGGGCTCAACCATCTGCTGCGCGGAAAAACCTCCAAGGCGATCGAGCGGTTTCAATTGTCGCGTGAAAAAGCGTATTTTCAGCTCGACAAAGACAAGGCGCTTTTTTGGCAGGCGCTGGCGGCGAAAGACAACGACTTGCTGTGGAAAGAGCTGGCCAAAAGCTGGGATATCAACATCTATTCGCTCTATGCCGCCGAAAAAACGGGAACTTTCCCCGACAACTTCTTCTATCGGCTCGAAACGTCGAAGCGAATTTCCGACATCAACCTCTCCGACCCGTTTGTTTGGAACCGCCTGCTCGCTAAAATCAAAGCAACGCCCGCAGACAAACTCTACGATCTTGCACAGCGATACGACGCCGGAAACCTCTTGCCTCTTCAGTCGTTCATCGTCGAGCGCGCGTCGCGTTTTCGTCTGCAAAGTTTCATCATGCCCTACGACGACGAACTCAAAGACGTCGATACCGATACCAAGGCGATGATCTATGCGCTGATGCGCCAGGAGAGCCGCTTTATCCCCGGTGCCCTCTCGCGCTCGTTCGCCCTGGGGCTGATGCAGATCATGCCCTTTTTATGCCGCGCGATGGACGATCAGGTCGACTGCGGCCGCCGGGAACTGGCCGAGATGTTCGATCCGCACGTCAACCTGCTCTACGCCAAACCGCACGTCGCCTGGCTGAAAAAACGGGTCTACCACCCTTTGCTCATCGCCTACGCCTACAACGGGGGCATCGGCTTCACGCGGCGGCACCTGCTCAACGGTGCTTTCGGAAAAGATCCGTACGAACCGTTTATGAGCATGGAGCTGATGCGCCGTACCGAAACACGCGAATACGGCAAAAAAGTGCTGGCCAACTACGTGGTTTACAAAAAAATCTTGGGTGAACCGGTCTCGATCATCGATCTGTTCGATACGTTGCTGATCCCCGCAAAGAGCGATCGGTTTCGAAAGTGATCGTCAGATTCGTGTCTTTCAGCGCGGGGAAAACCACTTCGTAATAGTCGGTCCAAGGGTTGTTCAGCGGCATGAGCGTCCGCAAAGAGCAGTTCGCGTCCAGTTCGGCGATGCCCGCCGGCGCACGGCCGTTGAGCGTGACCCGGTAGGATGAAAGCGGGGTTTTGTCGCGGTCGTAGAGGCCGACGAGAAAGTAGTTTTGGCCGCGATAGAGCTTCGGTTCGACCGGATCGAGGTAGATCACCGAAATCACCGAGTGCGTGCGGTTGTGCTCGTCGCGCAACATCACCGTACGCAGGTTCATCACCGCACGTTCGTGCGTGCTGTCGAGTTTGGTGAAGTACTCGAAGGCGTTGTCCTTGTCGCTGCAGCCGGCCAGCATCAGCATGCCCGCCGTCATCCATGCCCGCCACATGCACCCTCCTTCGAAACGTTTGGCGTATTATACTTCAGCCGGGCTTCGTCGATGCGAAAACCGGCGCGGATACCGTGCAAGGCGATCCGTTCTCAACCGTTTTTCAACCATTGTAGATTATAATCCACTACTTTTTCGCCAAACAGGATATGTATGGAAAAACGACTGGCAGTCGCCTTCACCGGCCCCTCGAACAGCGGCAAAACCACGCTGATTCTTAAAGTCGCGCGCAAACTGATCCACGAGCACGGCAAGGAGGTCGCCATCGTCAAGAACGATCCCAAAGACAAGGCCCGCTTCGACGTACCGGGAAAAGACAGCTACCGGTTTTCGGATACGGGTGCCGAGGTCGTCGTCACGTCGCCGACGCGCACGACCTACTTTTCGCACCGCCATCGCACGCTCGACGAAATCGCGGCACTGTTCGGAAATTTCGACGTGCTGCTCGTAGAAGGTCTGAAAAATCTTCCCTTGCCCCGAATCAGCATTTTCCGCGAACGCATCGACCCCGACTATTTTCCCTACATGAACGCCCTCGCCGTCGACGATACCGTTCGGCTCGGCGACTACGACCTTCCCGAGGGCGTCGCCGTCCTCGACCTTAACGATCCCGACGCCGTCGTCGAATGGATTTTCACCCACGCCAAGGAGATATGACATGCGTACCCTCGAACCCGTATTCGAAGCCATCAAGCGTTCGGCTTTTCGCATCCACGAAGCCATCACCAACGAAGACACCGATTATTCGAGCCAGTCGAACCAGTCGGGCGACATCCAGCTCAAACTCGATATTCAAAGCGACCTGATCATCGCCGAAGAATTTTCGGCCGTGCCCGCGATCGGCCAGATCGCCAGCGAAGAAAAAGAAGAAGCCGAAACCCTGCATGAAGACGGCGAGCTTTTCATCGCCTACGATCCGCTCGACGGATCGAGCCTGATCGACGTCAATCTGTCGGTGGGCTCCATTTTCGGCATCTACGACGGTGCCTGGGACGCGTCGAAGATGATCGCCGCGGTGTACGTCGTCTACGGCCCGCGTACCGAGATGGTGACCGCCTATAAAGGCAACGTGCGCCATTTTATCTACCGTCACGGCCGTTTCAAGGAACTTGAGCAGATCCGCATCGGCGACAAAGGCAAGCTCAACGCACCCGGAGGCACGCAGCAGCACTGGCCGCCTCATCACAAAGCGCTGGTCGATGCGCTGTTCGCCGAAGGCTATCGCCTGCGCTATTCGGGCGGCATGGTCCCCGATCTGCACCAGATTCTGCTCAAAGGCGGCGGACTGTTCAGCTACCCGGGTACGACCGACAAACCTGACGGCAAACTTCGCAAGCTTTTCGAGGTCTTCCCTTTTGCCTTCGTCTACGAACTTGCCGGAGGCGAAGCGATCGACGAGTCGGGCCGCCGGCTGCTTGAGCTGCCGTGTTCCGACCCGCACGAAACGACCCCGTGTTTTTTCGGTTCGCATTACGAAATCGGCCGGGTGAAAGAGGCTTATGGCGTCGGCTGAAAAGGGCAAGGACCATTTCGAAAAAAAGCTCGACGAGGCGCTTGAAGCCTTGAAGCGCTGCCAGCAGGAACAGCGCGTCGAAAGCTGCAGCCGCTGCGATCGGTTTCTCGGCTGCGAAACCCGCTCGGCTTACGTCACCGCGGTCTACGACAGCATGTCCAAAGGCCAAAGCGGCGGATTCGAATTTTAACGCAAGGAAAGAATGAACTTATGAGCTACTATGTGACCACTCCCATCTACTACGTCAACGGAGAAGCCCATATCGGGCACGCCTACACGACGTTCATCGCCGATACGCTTGCGCGTTACAAGCGCCTGCGCGGCGAGGATGTCTTTTTTCTGACCGGGACCGACGAGCACGGGCAGAAAATCGAAGAGTCGGCAAAGAAATTCGGCAAGCCGACGCAGCAGTTCGCCGACGAAATCAGCGCCTCGTTCAAAAACCTTTGGGACGCCTTCGGCATCAGTTACGACAAGTTTATCCGCACCACCGACGCCGAACACATGAAAGGGGTGCAGAAAGCCTTTGAAGTCATGGTCGAAAAAGGCGATATCTACAAAGGCAACTACGAAGGCCACTACTGCGTCAGCTGCGAGACCTTCTTTCCCGAAACCCAGCTGATCGACGGCGAATTCTGCCCCGACTGCGGCCGCACGACGAGTATCGTCAAAGAAGAGAGCTACTTCTTCCGCCTCTCGGCCTACGAAACGAAGCTGCTCGAACATTACGAGAGTCATCCCGACTTCATTCTTCCGAAATCGCGCCGCAACGAGGTGATCAATTTCGTCAAAGGCGGCCTCAACGACCTTTCGGTCACTCGCACCAGCTTCACCTGGGGCGTGCCGCTGCCTGCATCGATGCACGATGACAAGCACGTCATGTACGTTTGGCTCGACGCCCTGCTCAACTACGTGACGGCGCTGGGGTACGGCGGCGACGAAGCGCTGATGCATTACTGGCCGGCGCAGATGCACCTGGTGGGCAAAGACATTCTGCGCTTTCACGCCATCTACTGGCCGGCGTTTCTGATGAGCCTCGGCCTGCCCCTGCCCGAACATATCGGCGCACACGGCTGGTGGACCCGCGACGGCGAGAAAATGAGCAAATCCAAGGGCAACGTCGTCTTGCCCAAAGAAGTCGCCGATGTTTACGGGCTCGAAAACCTTCGTTATTTCATGATGCGCGAAGTTCCCTTCGGCCAAGACGGCGATTTTTCCCAGCGTGCGTTGATCGACCGGATCAATTCGGATCTCGGCAACGATCTTGGCAACCTTCTCAACCGCATCATCGGAATGAGCGGCAAATATTCCGATTTCGTTATCGACAGCCGTGACGTGGCACGTTTTCATGCCGAAGAACTTGCCGAAATCGACACCGTCCTCGACGGCATCGAAGCGTTTATGCAAGAGGTGCAGACCCACCGTTTTCTCGAAGAGCTCTGGAAACTGTTCACGATCGGCAACAAAGCCATCGAAGCGCATGCGCCGTGGGTGAAAATGAAAGAAGGAAAAAAAGACGAAGCCCTTGCCGTCGTCGCGCTGGTAGCCAATATCCTTGCCCGTGCGACGGTTCTGCTGCACCCTTTCATGCCCGAAACGACGCGCAAGATTTCCAAAGCGCTCGGCTTTGAAATCGACACAGAGGCCTACGGACGCCTGATCGCCGCACGCGAGATGCTGCCGACGTTCACCATCGAAAAAATCCCGCCGCTCTTTCCGCGTATCGAAGCCCCGCTGATGGATCAGGCCCCCGCTGCGGAACCGGCGAAAACCGAAGCACCGAAACCTGCCGCAGCGAAAGCGCAGGAAAAGACGCAAAACGACGACAACCTGATTACGATCGACCAGTTTTTTCAGGTATCGCTCAAAATCGGTACGATCGTCGAAGCCGAAGCGGTACCGAAAAGCAAAAAACTGCTCAAACTGCAAGTCGATCTGGGCGAGGAACGCCCACGTCAGATCGTTGCGGGAATCAAACAGTATTACGACGCCGAGGCGCTTGTGGGCACCCAGGTCTGCGTCGTCGCGAACCTCAAGCCGGCCAAACTGATGGGGATGCTCTCCGAAGGCATGCTGCTTGCCGCCAAAGACGACGAAGGGCTTTCGCTTATGCGTCCCGAACATCCGCGCAAGGCCGGCAGCTCCGTCGGATGAGGCTGCAAAACGTCGTTTCGCTCGCCCGCGGTTCGCTGCTGTCGTCGCCGGCCGTCGGCGAAATCGACCGCATCGCCGTCGATGCGGCGAACGTGCGCCGGGGTGATCTTTTTGCCGCGTACGATCCCGCCCAGATCGCTTTGGCCGTTCAAAACGGCGCGTACGGTATCTTGTTCACGGGCGAACAGACGCCGACCGATCCGGAAATCGCGTGGATTCGGGTGGACGACATCGATGCGGCACTGCTGCGGATTTTGCGGTTTTGGATGCTTGACAACGGCATCACTCCGGTCGGCTGTTCGGACAAGGAGATCGCCGTGGCCGAAGCATGGCTGCACGACGCGCGTGCCGCCGTACTCTCACAGCCGCTGCGCCATAGCCTTGAGGCCTTGTGGCGACTGCCGAGCGGCGGCTACGTTTTTTTCCCGAAAACCTCCGCGTTTGCCGCCTATTTCGTCGATACCCTCGTACTGCAGCCTTGCGACGCGCTCCCGCAGCCGCTTGAGCGTACGCTTTTCGAAACCTCTTTCATTCTCGAAGACGGCTATTTCGAACGCGTTTCTATTTCGCCTTTCTTTCTCGATGCCGTCGGTTCGTTCGCCCGCTTTTGCCGCGAACACGGCCTGCTTTACCGTGTCGGAAGCCTGCACAGGATATCGCATTTCGCTCCCGTCTTCGTCGACGACGGTCTCGTCCCTGCCCCGTACGGTTCGACGCCGCGGGTGCTGATTTTCGAAAAAACGGCGGCACTGGTCGCCGAGGAAGCCCGCTATCTTGGCGAGCATGCCCGCTGGGCGAAACGGATCGTACTGCTGCCGTCCGCCGATGCCAAAGCGGTTTCTTCGACGCTCGACGTATTGCCATACGATACAAAGCAGGATATAATTGCACATCTCGATGCGGTTTCTTTTCATTTTGCCCTGATCGGAGGCAGCGAAAAAGCATTGGCCGATTCGCTTGCCGTTCGCAGGGAACCGCAGACCCTTTTTTGAGGAGCTATGGCGTTGAACGCTGACCCTTTACCTTCATCCCGACCGACTCTGTCGGAATTCTTCTTTCAAAACATCGTTGCCGTTTTCGGAATCATCGCCGGTATCGCCGCCTACGGAGCGCATCATTACGATCATGCCCATTTCACGGTTGTACTTGCCGCGGTCTCTATCGCATTGCTGTCGATGACCGTTTCCGAAGTTGCCGAAGAACTCGCCGAGCGCCTTGAAGAGCCCTACGGTTCGTTCGTACTGACGTTTAGTGCCGTCATCGTCGAAATCATTCTGCTCTTCATGGTATTGCTCAATACCCATCACGACGCCCGCGCCCTCGAGACGGTCAAAGGCGGTATCATTTCGGCCGTCATCGTCGATATGAACGTACTGCTCGGTCTTGCCGTTTTTATCGGAGGGCTGGCGTTCAAAGAGCAAGAGCACAACGAAGATACTTCAAGTACCTACACGACGATTTTGCTGGTGGCTTCATCGGCGCTGCTGGTGCCGAGCATCCTGCATTTCACGGCACAGTCGCAGCACGATTTGCAGCTGGCGAGCAATATCATCGGCTTCGTGCTTTTTCTTTTCTATATCGTTATCTTCATTTTCCAGACGAAAACACACAGCCACTTTTTCAAGGCGACGGCACGCAGCCGCCTCTTTCGCTACAAGAAGCACCGCGAAGAGAACGGTGAAGACGAAGAGCCCGAACCGTTCGAGCATCTTGGGACCTTCACCAATTTCGTCATCATCTTCTCGCTGATCGCGATGATCGGTTTCATCGCCGAGATTTTTGCCGACGAAGGAATGGCCCTCGTTCAAGAATACGACTTCCCCGTCGGTTTGGCCGGTCTCGTTATCGCCGTAATTTCGGTCGCTCCCGAGATCATGACGGCTGTCAAAGCCGCGCGCAACGATCAGATTCAGCGTGTCATCAACATCGCGATGGGTGCCTCGACGGTTTCGATCATGCTGACCGTGCCGATTCTGCTTGCGCTTTCATACGGCACGGCACACCCTCTCACCCTCGATTTCAACACCTTGCAGGTCGGTGCGCTGATCTTGACGATCATTCTGGCCTGGAAAACGACCGACGACGGCGAAACCAACTACTTCGAAGGGACGTCGCACCTCTTTTTCTTTATCTGTTACGCGATTATCGCGGCGTTTTATTGATCGCCGCTTCGATATAATTGCTTCAACAAACTACGTAACGGACGGCAGATGAACAGACGAACCTTTTTCACCGCCGCCGCCGGCGTTTCGGCGGTACTCGTCGGCGGCTGCAACGACAGCGGCCGCGTGGCGATCGACTACAGCAAACATCCAAAAAAAAGCGACGGCAAAACCGTTCACTTCAATCGCGGCAAAAAAACGTCGCTGAAAATCGCTACGAGCTGGCCGGCACATTTTCCCATTATGGGTACAGGCGTGGACCGTTTCGCCGAGCGTGTCGCCCGGATCAGCGGCGGGCTGCTTGAGATCAAGCTTTATCCCAAGAACACCCTCGTCCCGGCGCTGGCGGTTTTCGATGCGGCCAGCAGCGGCCAGATCGACGGGTTTCATTCGGGACCGTACTACTGGAAAGGCAAAAACAGTGCGTTTGCGCTTTTTAGCGGTTTTCCCTTCGGTATGACCGCCGAAGAGATCAACGGTTGGCTGCGCTACGGCGGCGGTATGGAGCTGTGGCGTGCACTTTACGACCGTTACAACCTCTACCCTTTCGCCGGCGGCAATACCAATATCCAGATGGGCGGATGGTTCCGTAAACCGATTGCCTCACTGGCGGATATGCAGGGACTGAAAATGCGTATTCCGGGGCTCGGCGGCGAGGTGATGGCGCGCCTCGGCGTCAATCCCGTACTGCTGCCCGCCGGTGAAATCTACACATCGCTCGAACGCGGAGTGATCGACGCGACGGAATGGGTCGGCCCCTACCTCGACGTCAAAATGGGTTTTTACAAAGTTGCGCCCTATTACTACAGCGGCTGGCACGAACCGGGGTCGATTCTGGAGCTGACGTTCTCCAAACACGTCTGGGCGAAGCTTTCTGCGGAGCAGCAGGCCGTGATCGCCTGTGCCGCCGAAGAGATGAACGCAACGATGACCTACGAGTTTCAGGCGAAAAACGCGCAAACCATGCCCAAACTCTCCAGCCTCGGCGTCAAGCTGATGCGCTTTCCCGACGAAGTGACCGAGGCGGCCAAAAAGGCGGCCCGTGAAGTTTATGCCGAGTTCAGTCGCAACAACGAAGATTTCGCCCGTGTTTTCCAAAGTGCGTCGGACTATCTGGCCCTCAGCGAGCAATGGAGCGACGCGAGTCTGCGCTACTACCTGAACGTGCGCTGAGCTCAGGCCTCAAGCTGCAAGCGGCAGCTCAATGAGGCATCGCAGCTCTCTCCGCTGAGCACGTAGTTGAGTTCGTAGATGTTTTGCATAATGTATTCGACGTCGTCGAAAGCTTCTTCGTCACCGGCGAAAAGGATTTGATCGCCTTGCTGCAGCAGCATCGAAGGATCGGGCATCAAAAACTCTTCGTTTCCGCGTTTGAGATAGAGGGCAATCAGCTTGTTGCGTTTCTTGTGGTCGCTGCGGCTTCGAAAGAGTGTCTCGAGCGATACGGGACCAACTTGATGCAAATGACGGCACAAAGCGAATGCCGTCTCCTCGTTGACGACGGTTTCCATTTTCAGCGGTTCTTCGCCGATCACCTGCTTGAGCGTCAAAATCAGTCCCTCGCCCCACTCCGAGCCCATGTTCTTGATCAGCCGCAAAAAACGCTCGCTCAGCGGCCGGGCGATGGCGATGAAGGTCTGGTTGACCAGCAGATGCTGTACGACGACGACCCTGTCGATGTTGGCCGCACCGAAAACGACGCTGTCGTGGATATTGTTCTGCCGGGCGATCGTAAAAATGTTCGGATTGAGTTTTTTCGCCGCCATCACGATGCTCAGGTTGATGAAATCGTCGTTCATGCCGGCGATGATGCAGGTGGCGTCCTTGACCCCCGCATCGAGCAGCAGCTTTCTGTCCTGCCCTTCGCCGACAAGAATTTTTCCGTCTTTGTTTTTTTTCAGCTGCCGGACCTTTTTGGGGTTGGCTTCGATAAAAACGTAGTCGATGCCCGCACGTTTGAGCGCAATACGGATGGCCTTGCCCATCCGGCCGTAGCCGCAGACGATATATTTGCCCTCCTGCGGCAGCATGTCGCGCTTGCCGAG